>JBAYRN010000109.1:0-19215 GCA_041676625.1 Vulcanimicrobiota bacterium | reverse complement strand
TGACACATGGGAAAGCTGGACCAGACCAGCCGGTGCGATGAGACCGAAGACTCGGATCGGTTTATCGTGGTGCCGACATCTCACAAGATCGTTGCCAAGCTGAAGAATGGCTCTCTTACGGTGGGGAGGCCCTGGACCAACCGCGTTGTTGGATTGCGGACCAGTCCTTCGATCAGACTTCGTTAGTACTTTATAGGCACCCAGTAGAGAAAGTTCCCGAGTCGTGTCTACCTAAGCGTGGCACCATGCTACTGCCGAAGATGCAACCCTTGCTGACACTCAGGGCCATCGGGGCGTCCATCAGTCCGGGTAGCATCCCCGGAAGTGTGATCAAATCGTGCGTAGAGGGGCCGCAGAAGGCTATGAAGCTACTATCCGAGTTTGTCCTGGGGAAGACCCCCCGCCGGGGGAAGCCGAGCGACTTAATTCGGAGACTTTTCGACCTTCCCACACAAAGGATAGCCTTTGCCAGTTTCGAGATATCGTTCGGTCTACCACTAGAAGAAGAGACGCTTTTTGTGGATGAAGAACGCTCTGAAACCGATAAAGTTATCCAGGAAGTCAAGGATTTGCTTGTATCAGGCCTCAGTTGGCTGTCGAGCGAATCTGAAGACGAAACTTTTCCTATTGCAGAAGAAGATGCGGCGGACATCGTCCTACGTGCGCTTAAAGAGTTTACTCCGGCCACGAGTTCCAAGATTGAAAGAATGGAACTTAGCGGACGTCTACTGGGCGCACGTGGGAAACCGTTCTTGGTCACGGACCTATCCCGAAGACAGATTAACAGAGTCCTGAGAGAGAGACATTTGGAGCCCACCGCGATCGAGATGAGCGGTCTCATCCGGGAGCTGGATAAGGACCGGCTAACCTTTGAACTGCGGGAGCCCAGAACAGAGAGTCTGAATCAGAAATTCACTTGCGAGCAAGATTTGTTGGAAGATGTCACCAGGGCCCTGGCGGAGGACCACAAGGTACGAATCGTCGGCCGGCAGTTTGCCAACAAGAACGTAGCAGAGGCGTTAGCGGTTGTCTTCTACGAGGACTAACCGAACCAGGCACTCGAAATCCCTCGGGGGATTTTACGAGAGCTTGACCCGTCTTTCGACGGGAAAGCTGGACCAGACCAGCCGGCGCGTAGAAATTTTTCTCCCGGGATGGCAAATCCGAGGCTCCAGACTCTCGCCTTCAAACACCTCTTCTAGAGCCACCCAAAGCCTCTCTACGGCACCCGGTCAATCTTTTGGAATTTTCTGTTATCAGCCTCTTTTTAGAGCCCTTAAACCATCTCTAAAAAATCGCCCAAACGGCTTGGCTATGCGGTTTGTTCGCTGTCTATTTTTTGACTAAGCTGGCCCCTCTGGGTTAAAATGGGGTATGAAATCTCACATCACTAACCCCGCTTATTTCCGCTTAGACATGCTGCTTTCCCTGGGAGTGTCGCAGGTTCATGAGTTTGCCCGCAGAGCCTCCGCCACTCTGACCACTTATCGTCTGATCCTGGGTCGCTGCCTTCTGGCCATGCGGGAGTCGAAAGGGTTCAAGAAGTTTGGCTGCTCTTCGGAGATTCACTACGCCACCGCCAAATTGGGAATGAACAAGAGGGCGGCGCGGGAGTGTCGCCGGGTGGCCCGCAGTCTGCTCCATTTACCCAAACTGACACGGGCTGCCGAAAACGGCCTGATCGACTGGAGCATGTTGCGGGAGATCGTTCGCAAGGCCGCGGTGGAGACCGAAGACTACTGGTTGAAACTGGCCAAAGAGCTCGACTGCGATCAGATTCAAAAGTTAGCAAGTCAGACCCCCAAGGGTGGCGTGCCCGGTGATGTGTTCGAAGAGTCCGAGCAGCCGACCAGCGAACTGCGCTGCAAGCTTTCCGAGGAAGTGCTGGCCATGCTGGACCACGCCCGACGACTCCACTCCATAGAACAAGGTGAAGCGGTGACCACCGCCCAGGTCTTGGAATATGCTCTGGTCTCCTACATCTCCAACCAACCGCTGGATCAGGAGTCGTTAGACAAGGTGCGACAGGAGATGGATAAGGACTTGCAGGCGGAAAGAGCAAGAGAGATTCCTCTGGTGGCGGCGGCTCGCGAGATGGCCGTGGAGTTGGGTCTTTTGGTTGATCCTAGCAAGGATGAAACGACCCCTCCGGGTCAAAATCAACCCGCAGAGGATTGCGCGGAAGTTCTGGCCCAGGCCCTCGGGGTCGAGCCGAGCCCGGAGGTCGTACAAGAGACGGAAGAAGCACTGGCCAAAAACACCCGGACGGGTCATTTTGATGTCACCGGCCTGGAACTATCCAAGGTAGTTGGGCCCGTCCGGGTCGAGGCTCTGCAGCGGCACCAACTTCCGGCCATCTCCAACAAACGCATCTGTTTCAACCCCCAGAACCGCCACACCACTAAAGCCCAAAAGCGAGAACTGCTGCGCCGAGACGGCTGGGCCTGCAGCACCCCGGGCTGCTGCCATAAGCTTTACTTACACCTTCATCACCTGGTGCCGCACTCCCAGAACGGCCCCACCATCGACCGAAACTTGGTCGGGCTGTGTTCGAGCTGTCATCGAAACGTGCACGATGGCTCGCTCCGGATCTTCCTCCGGCCGGACGGCAAGCTGCACTTCACCGACGCCGAGGGAAACTCGGTAGCCGAGCAAGCCGATCTGGAGTTGGGGCAGTGGCTGGACTTCAACATCGGGTGGGACGGTGAGGAAGATGATTCTTTTTCCATTCGGGCCCATCGAGGAGAGTGGTCTATTTTTGGGGAGGCCAGGCTTACTCTTTTTCCAGAGCCGCCAATTGCTCCTCAGACAAACCGGTCACCTGCATAATAAAGGATCGGTCTGTCTGGCACTTCAGCATCTGGAGAGCTACCTCTTCTCGGCCCTTTTCCAGGCCCTTTTCCAGGCCCTTTTCCAGGGCCGTTGCCAGTCCACTTTCGTAGTCCATGCGGGCTTTTTCTCGGGCTTGAATCAACTCACGGACCTCGTCGCGAGCGTAGGCTTTTCGCATCGTCTCTATGGCCATACTGATACCTTCTTCCTCTTGGAGATTTTCCGGCAATTCGGTGCCGGGGTTGGAATAAAGCTCGGAAAACTTTAGGATGTGCAACCACTTTTCGAAGGGGGTGCGAAGTTTGTGAGGCTTATCGAGAGAGAACTTCCGCAACTCGATGTAATGCAGCTCTAAGAGGTCAAGAAACGGTCTATTGACGTCCTTTTCCTTGATGACATAGGTACAGTGAAGCTCTTCGGAATCCGGGAAAAGGTGAAAATCTAGCAGAGAAATACAGATAGTTTTCTCCAGGTCGGAATACGATTGTCCCGATTTCAGTTGGTCCACGAAAATCTGGCTCCAGTAATAGAGGGAGCGCTTGAAGTAGTTTTCACGACCCTCGGTAGGCTGCAACTGAACCTCCACATTGTACCAGCGGCCCCGGCGGTCAACGGCTTTGATATCCAACACGACTCCTTTGTCGGAAATGTACTCCTTGTCCATAGCCGGGTTGCTGATCATTAAAGATACGATCTTCTGCTCACCGGTGTAGCCCCAAAGTGCGTTCAGCAGGGCCACGAGCACAGGTTCGCTATTCGAAGTACCGAAAACAATCTTGAAGAGGACGTCGTTGATCAGACTGGGGTTAGCCACGACTCCATTATAAAAGATTTTTCGCCGGTGTCACGCACCCATTCGGGCTCACCGGGGAGAGTGGTCTATTTTTGGTCCAACTCACACCTGCACCAATACCGCTAAGCCTCCCCGAAGCGCCCGTTGAAGTGACTTTCTCCTTTTTGCTCGGGCTTATCAAAGAGGTCGAAGACATTGTCGACCTTGGCGGCGGTCAGCAATCCGGCGCCCACCAGTCCGGTGGCTCCCGCGGCCAGGGCGCTGAGCACTCCGCCGGTGAGGGCGCCACTGACCGCGCCGATGACCCGGCCCGGCCACTCGCCGTATTTACGACCGGCAGTTTCGTGGGTCTTGATGGCCTGTCCCTCGGCGGGGGCCAACAAGAGTTGCACCAACCCGCGCGCGACCCGGCCCTCCAGGAGTCCCTTGAGCGGCGAGAGATCCGGCTCTTTCTTGCTCGGGGGCTCGGCGACCGCCAGACTCTGGACCTGCTCTTCGTTGTCGTTGGCCGGCGGTCTCAGCTCGAGCGGTTTCTTACCGTCGGCGTCCAGTCCGTTGGCTTCCAGCAACTCGTCCACCACGTTGGTCAGGACCTCGATCTCTTCCTTGCTAACGGGCTTGTGGGTGCCCGCCGCGCTCACGCCCCGCCAGCCCGCGGCCGCGCCAAACACGGTACCACCCAGAGCGCCCAGCCCGGCCCCCAGAGCCCCTCCCACGACTCCGCCTGCCAGCCCGGAAGCCACTCGCACCGTGCCCCTCAAATACCCCAGCGCTGTGGCCAACGGTCCGGGGGCGGCCAGCTTCTCTTCCAAACCGTGGAGGGCTTCCAGTCGCTTCTGTTCTCCGACCAGTTCGTCGCCCTCTCCCAGTTCCACCGCTCCGGTGGCCAGATCTTTCAACTTTTCGATGGCCTGGTCGAGCACCCCGGTCTCGGACAGCCGGGAGACTTCATTGAGCAGGGTGGCGCCCACTCCCCGGTGCAGAGGGGCGTTGAAGATAAGTTCCATGAACTCTCGGTATTTGGTGCTCTTGAGAAGGTCGGTCTGTCCCATCTTCTCACTGAAATCCCATTCATCCAACGGCAGATAGAGCGAGGGACCTCGTCGGCCCTGATACTTCTCGCTCACCTTCTGATCGATCACCTGAGCTTCGGTGGCTTCCTTCAGCTCTTTTATGGCCTGCTTGAGTTCCGGGGAGCCGATGCGGGCATCGCTGCCGGCGTGGTCCAGCACCTGCAGCAAGTCCCGGTTGTCCACATCGAACATCACGTTGATCAACGGATTGATTCCATAGGTGGGAGCTTTGGCGATGCTTTCCTTGAGGTATTCAGCGTACTCCGGCTGAGCCAGGGCGGCCTCGAAGAAGCCTCCCAGCGCCTTTTGAAAGCGCCTGGCTTTCTCCGGCGAGAGGTCGTAAGCCCCGATGGTATCGGCGTGGCGGTTCTCCTTGCTGCCTCCGACCATGGCCGGAGCCACGGACCACTCCGCCAACAGATGCTCGGCGTATTCCCGACCATCGGCTTTGCTGGTTTGGGGATCGGCCAGGTACTCGAAGGTGGAGAGCGGGTTGGAGCCCGCCATCAGCTCGGGCGAGGCCACCAGGGTATCGATGTCTCCGGTCTGAGCCAGGGCGTGGATGAAGGAAGTATTGCCCATCAGGCAACTGACCAGCATCAGATTGTCGATCCTGGGCCGGGTCCCGGTCTCCTTCTCCACCCGGTCCAGCGCTTTCGAGATGGCAGCGGCAAATTTATCCACCGGCATAGCCTGGTCGGCCGCGGAGTTGTTGTGAACCCCGTCCGGCAGTAGCCCTTTCTCGGCTCCCCCGTGACCACCCACCAGGAAGCGAATGCGCTGGTCTCCCAGGTTGGACTTGACGGTTTCATAGACGAAGTCTTCCAACACCTGGGGATCGCTCATGGCGGTTTGGGAGTCCAGGCGTTTCAGCTCCTGAAGTTCACCCTGCTGGACCCGGTCGATGCGCAGGTTCCGCTTTTCGGGCAGGTCGCTTCGCATGGCCACGATATCGAGCTGGGGAGAAGAGCCTACCCCGGTCAGGCGCTGGGGCAGATCGTCGTAGTTGCCCTTCTTCACGGGGTCGAAGGGGGAGACGTGATAGACCATCATCAGGTTGTCGCTATCGGTCTTCGAACCATCGAACGGTGCGACTTCCGGAGCCACCCGGCCGGACTCTTTGAACTTTTTGAAGTCGGCCAGGCTGTGGAGTTCGTGGAGGTCGCCTTTGGCGTCCAGAGCCACCAGTCGATGGCCCTGGCGCAACTGGAAGTAGGCGGCCCGGTCATCGGCTCTTAAGACCATGCCCTTCAGGGGTCCGGCCGGTTGCTGGGTCATAAAGAGGGTCTTGTCCTGGGAGAGGGCCTTGAAGTCGTGCTTGAAGGCTTTGACTTCCTGTTTTGTGCTTTTGGGCCAATCGGCCGCCAGGTTCATCTCTTCTCTGCTCAGGGTGAGAGGAAGCGCCATGGGACGCTCGTCTTCCTTGAAGCCCACATCCAGACTGCTCCCACCGACCAGAGCATCGGCAAGCTTTCGTTCCACTTCGAGTTGGGAGGAGCTATTGAATAGCTGCCCCAGCATCTGCAGCTTGCCGGGTTTCTCCCCACTTTCTGGCTGATGCACGTTGACCACCAGACCCGCTTCTTCGGCCCGGGCCAGCTCCTTGACAGCCTCCGCCGTTTGCTGGTCGGCCTGAGCCGCAAAAGCCACCGCGTTGAGGGCGGACCGGTGGGGTTGATACTGGCCGTCGGCCCGGCGTACCACCACCTGGCTGCCCCGGTTCAAAGCGATAGCGGCACCGGCCGCGTCCGTACGCAGATTCTCTCCACTGCGTTGGAGGTAAAAGCGAGAGTCCGCTTGTTCGGCCACCTTCAGCATTTGATGCAAAACACCGGTGGGCGAGTCTTTCTCTCCCCCTGACAACAGACCGGCGTAAAGAGGGATGTCATCCTCTTGGCGCACCGACACCACCACCGACTTCCCGTCTTCGGTCTTGAAGTCCACCAGTGCCTCGAAACCCCCCTTGAGGTTAGCCCGGATCCGCTCGGGTTCGGTGGTACTCGCCTTTCGGCCCTGCCCGGCAAGCTGCTCAAAAGCACTCTGCAAGAGATCGCCGGGATCGCGGTCCTTCGGCTTTGGCTCCGGTGCAGGAGCAGCCTTCGAGGCGGTCTTTTCAGTGGGTTTTCGAACCTGGTTCTGCTGAGTTACCCGATTAGGGCCGTCGAGTTTCATGGACGATCATTCTACTACAACCAGGTTCCAGAACAAACCGGTCCGGAAATGACCCGGGGTCGGTTGTCCGAAACTTTACAACAGGGTTTTAGCGATGGATCGGTCGTCGATAAACCCGGTGAGGGCGGTAGTAGCCCCCGTAGTAGTAAGGACGGTTCCAGACTCCCCAGGAGGGGCCCCAGGGCCCCCAGTTGCCCCAGCCGTAGCCGTAGCCGACTCCCACGTGCACTCGGGAGCGGCGGCTGCGGGCCTCTCGTTGGGCTGCCAACTGCTCTCGTTCCTGGCTCAGGACCGAAGAGGCCTCGTCCAATTCCAGCATCAGCAACTCCAGATTCGCCTGCTCCTGCGGCTCCAACTGCAGCGCGCTGGTGGAGATCCGAAGGCGGCGAGCCAGTGACTCCACTTCGGCTCGAGCCTTGGAATACTCATCGGTATTGCCGGACTTGATCGAATCCATCAGATTGGGCACCGTGGACACCACGCTCAGCAGATCCTCGCGCACCATGTCCTCGGCCCAGGTGGATTCGTTGTTGACGCTGCTCTCCAACTGCTTTTCAACCGAGACATCCTCGGTTTCTTGCGGCCGCTCCTGGACCTCCATCTGAGCCAGAAAAGCCCGGGCCTGGATATCCACACGCTTTAGATGATAGGACGCCGACTCTGCCAGCACGGCTTGAGACAGTAGCCCCACACTCAACAAGATTAGAAGTATTCGACGACTCACCTTATATCTCCGATTCTACCCTATCCGTTAAAGTCCGTGGTTGGTGAATTTGTTACGCCGGTCCTGCCGAAACCGCGGCACCTGAAGCGATCTGGGCTCGGGCTTCGGCGGGAGTAGGAACCTGCAGGGCCATGGAGACAAAGTTTACGGCCACCCCTTTGAGCATCTTCTGAAAGCGTTGGTAGGCCTCCAGGTTGTACTCCTGCAGGGGATCTTTCTCGGCGAACGCCTTCATCCAGGAACCTTCCCGCAGGCTTTTCAAGGCTTCCTGCTGATTGGACCAGGCCTGATCCACGGTGCCCAGGTAGAGAATCGAGAGGGTTTTGCCGAAGGCTTCCTCCCCGAAGGCTTCCCGGCGCTCGCAAAGCCGCTCCTGAAACTTACCCTGCAGCCAGTTGTCGAGCTGACCCGGCTTGGAAAACTCCGGAACCTCTTGCAGCGGGGTGCGGGTGAGAACCGCGGCGTGCTCTCTGGCTCTCAGGGTATCCCGGGCCACCGATCCCTCGAAGTGGAGGTCGGCGATAGCCGAAGCGGCTTGCCCCACCAAGAACGGCAGGTGCTGATTCAGGTTTTCTCCGTCCAACACTTCAGCCCGGTCGGCGTAGACCGATTCGCGTTGGAGATTCACGGCCTGATCGTACTGCATCAGTTGGTTGCGGGCGTCTCGATTTCGACCCTCGGCCCTGGTCTGGGCTTTTCGGACCATCGAATCGGCCACCACTCCGCCAACTTCCTGGGAGAGAGCGGGCCGCTCTTCCAGATTGCGCACGAACAGATCGTCGTCGAGACTCAAGAAAAACTGAGAACTGCCGGGTGCTCCCTGGCGCCCGGCCCGACCGGCCAACTGATCGTCGATTCTGCGACTCACGTTACGACCGGCTCCCAGCACCGCGAGCCCCCCTAACTGCTCCACTTCCTCTTTGGCCTGGCGACAATGGGCCTTCCACTTCGAAAGTAGGTCGGCAGTCGGTTGCCCGGTCTGAACCGATTCAGCCTCGGCCAAACCTTCGGCGTCGCCCCCCAGTTTGATGTCGGTCCCCCGACCGGCCATGTTGGTGGCGATGGTCACGGTACCTTTGCGCCCGGCCTGGGCCACGATGGCGGCTTCCTGCTGGGGGTTTCGAGCGTTGAGCACCTGGTGGGAAATACCCAGTTGATCCAGCCGCTGCGAGAGCCTCTCGGAGTCTTCGATGGAGCGAGTTCCTAGCAAGACCGGACGGCCTTGGGTTTGCAGTTCGACCACCGCTTCGGCCAGGGCCCGGTCCCGAGCCTCTCGGCTGGGGAAGAGTCGGTCGGGAAGATCCTTTCGAATGTCGGGCTTGTGGGTCGGCACGTCGATCACCGATAAGCCGAGAGATTGGAAGTCCTCCCCGGCTGAAAGGGCGGTGCCGGTCATGCCTGCGACCTTTCCGTAGCGGCGCAAGAAATTGGGCAGGGTCACCGAGCCGAGGGTCCGGCTGGAGGCCCCGATCCGCAGCCCCTCGGCTGCCTCAATGGCCTGGTGCACCCCTTCGGAAAAACGGTGGTCCTCTTTGGCCCGTCCGGTCAACTCGTCCACCAGCAGCACCCGCCCGTCCTGGATCATGTAATCCACGTCGCGCTGCAAGACCGCCTTCACGTGCAGGGCCGAGTCGAGGTAGGGCAGATACTGCTGGTTGGAGCCCGAATAGAGGTCGCCCACGCCCAGGATCTGCTCCACTTTCTGCAGCCCCATCTCGGTGAGCCAGGCGTTCTTGTCCTTCTCTTCGACTTTGAAATCAACCCCTTCGTGGAGGTGCTTCATCACCTCGGCGAAGACCGCGGTGGGGCGCTCGTCGGAAGGCTCCGATTCGGAAATGATCAAGGGGGTGCGCGCTTCGTCCAGGAGCAGGCTGTCGGCTTCATCGATCAAGGCGTAGGCTGCGGAGGTGTCTCTTCCCACCCTCTCTTGCGGTTGCATGGCTAGATTATCGTTGAGGTACTGAAAACCGAACTCCGAAGCGCTGCCGTAGATCACATCAGCCTTATTGGCTTCCCGGCGCTCCTCCAGCCCCATCTCCGGGTGGATGCAGGCCACCCTCACCCCCAGCGCCCCCAAAACTTTTTCAGCCTTCACCGCATCCCGACCGGCCAGGTAGTCGTTGTAGGTCATCACGTGCACACCTTCGCCGGTCAGCGAGTTTAGATAGATCGGCAGCATGCCCATAAAGGTCTTGCCTTCGCCGGTCTTCATCTCCACGATGCCTCCCCGGTGAGCGTAGAACCCGCCCTCGACTTGCACGTCGTAGGGTCGAATACCCAGGGTTCGATGGCAGCTCTCCCGGACCACCGCGAAAGCCTCCGGGAGCAGCTCTTCGACGCTCTCCCCTAACTTCAAACGAGCCTTGAACTCGCTGGTCTTGGCTTTCAGCTCGGAATCCGAGAGCGTCTGCACCGAAGGTTCCAGCCGATTGACCGCGTCCACCGTCTGACGGGCCTTGCGGCGGGTGAAAAACTCTCCGTTGACGACCGAGCCGGCCAGGTTCTTGAATTTTGTCCACAGACCGGGTGCCACCGAGGACACTCCGCCCAGTGCGGCCCCTGCTACCTTCAGTGCGGTCTGCTGAGAGACGGCGCGGGCGGCGGCCAGTTGTACCGCGCCGGTCCTCGGGGACGGCTGAGGTTGGCGGAGCGGGGCCGATTCGAGTGCCGAGGGGCTGAACAGCTCTGCAGGCTGTTCGGGCTCCGGGCTCAGTGGGCGGCGAGAGCTCACCGGTGCAGGGCGGGAAAGGGTTACCGGGGGTAGGCTATGAGAGATAGTGATGGACACAACCTCATTCTAGAATCCACAGCCGAGTGGTACAAGACCCACAAACCGCATAATGACGCCGCCGTGACGTTCGTTTAACGTTTGTGCGACATTCTAAACCTGGAAAACCATACCGGCCCCCGGGCCGGCATCTATAACACTGGAGACATATCATGCTTAGCTCGATTCAACCTAAGTTAAGTTTCTCGCCTCCTGCGGCCGCCGGTTCACCCGCTCCGAACGCCGCTCCGGAGGCATCGATCCCTCTGCCCACCGATCAGGTCGGAAGCTCCCTCGCCCCCGGGCTACCCAGCCTGAAGGACATTCAGCTACGAGCCCGGGCCGTCAACGCCGAGGCCCCCAAAGAGGCCGCTCCCGAACCGGACACCGGCCTCAGTTTCGGTCAGAAAGCCGCCCTGGCGGGACTCACCACCGTGGCTGCGGTGGGCGCTCTGGCCGGTACCGCCCAGGCAGCCGACTTCGGCATCATCATCGGGCCGGACGGTAGCGTCGGGGTGCACATCGGCGACGGCCACGGCCATCATCGCCATCGCGGACACGGGCGCTGGGGCCACGGCCGCCACGGTGGTCACCACGGACGCTATATCTGCGGCCCGCCCAACAGCACCGACGGACCTTACCGCCAGGGCCTGGGCTTAGACGGCAAGTGGCACCGCTTCGACCGCCACAACGAAGTCAATGACCAGACCGGTCATTATCGGTTCACCACCGACTTCTACGGAAACGTGACCGGGATCAGTTGCAACGTTCGCCAGGACGGCTACTGGGGCTGGTAACAACGCCCCACTATCCCGGTGTCACGACCGCCCGCAGGGGAAAGTGATCCGATCCGATGTCGGGTCCCACTCCACACTCATGGACCGTCCAGGTCCGGGGAACGAAGATGTGGTCGATGGGGATCTGGAGCAGGCTGTTGTCCACCGGCCAGGTGGGCAACAGACCGTGCCCCTGGCGGGCGTCCTTGTACCCGTTCTCTTTGAGGGGGAGCACCCGGAGGTCCCAGCCAGTGGCATTCAGATCTCCCATGAAAACGGTGGGCTTTTTGCTGGACTCTAGAAACGCCAGCAACTCCTCGAGTTGCCTGTCACCCAGTTCGCGCAGCTCGGCATTGACCGGCGGCGGAGGGTGGGCCAGCACCACCTGAAAAGTCTCAAACTCGGCGAAGAGAGCCGGGAATCGGCTTTGGGCGCCCAGGATCTCTGCTCGCAAGGGGGTCTTTCTGGACAGTAAGCCGATCCCGAAGGCGTCCTCCCGGGGTTCTAGCAGAGTGTACTCGTAGCCCAGCCGCAGGATCGCTTCCTGGTGGTGGTCACTAAGCTCCAGCAGGCCGACAATCTCGGTTGGGTTTTGCTCCAGCCAGTCCTGGAGTCGAACCAGGTTTCGATTGCCCGCGTAAAGGTTAGCCGTGACCAGCGTCACCGAATCCGCAGTGGCCGGGGTCCGACCGGTGGGCAGGAGATAGGAGGCGAAGCTCAAGCCAAACGTGAGGGGCACCGCCACAAAGAGCAGCTTTCTCTTTCCCGGGAAAACGAAAAGAGGCGGCACGCTCACCGCCACCAGCACCCACAGCATTTGAAATCGAAAGGCTGATAAAAGTGTCAGGTAGTACGGCTGCTGCCAGTAAGTCAGAAGCACCGCCAGAGCCGTCAGCGCCCACAGGCCACCCCACAGGCGAGCCCAAAATCCGAGGGGAGTATCCTCTGCTTCCTCTACTTTGGTCATTCCCAATCCAGTTCTCAGTTCCCGGAGGCGAACCTGCCCTCTGAGATTTTCTCAATCTTTGATGGTAAAGAGACAGGAGATCGATCAAGGGCTGTCAATTCTGGAGAAAGCAGTTTTAGGCTGCCCGCAGATGGTGATGATGAAAACAAAGAAATGACCGACATGAACGCCACCCTGATGCTGGAAGATGGAACGACTTTTACAGGCAAAGCCCTGGGCGCCGAGGGCCTGTGCTTTGGAGAAGTCATCTTCAGTACATCCATGACGGGCTATCAAGAACTCCTGACCGACCCTTCTTATCGGGGCCAGATCCTGGTCTCCACCCTGGCCCACGTGGGCAACGTGGGGATCAACGAAGAGGATTACGAGTCACGCCAGGCCTGGCTCTCGGGCTTTGCGGTGCAAAACGCGCCTCGGCGTTATAGCAACTGGCGAGCCACCCAGAGCTTGCCGGATTGGCTGCAGAAGCAGGGGGTGACCTCCATCTCGGAACTCGACACCCGGGCCGTGGTCAAACACATCCGCTCCGTCGGGGCCATGAGAGGGGCCATCTGCCACGGAGAGGCGCCCCCCGATCTGCTGGAGCAGATCCGGAGTACGCCCACCCTGCACGGCCGTGACCTGGTTTCGGAGGTTACCTCCGAGGGCAACCGGAGCGAAGGCGACTCTCCTCTGCACGTGGTGGCTTTCGACTTCGGCATCAAAAACTACATGAGCGGACTGCTCAAAGCCCGGGGGCTGCGGGTAACCCGGGTCGCGGCCGCCACCACCGCCGCCGAAGTGATGGCCCTGCAACCCGACGGGGTGTTTCTGAGCAACGGTCCCGGCGATCCGGCGGCCCTGGAGTCCATTGTGCAAGAGATCAAAGCCTTGCTCGGCCAGGTTCCCATCTTCGGCATCTGTCTGGGCCATCAACTCCTGGCCCGGGCCCTGGGAGCCCAAACCTTCAAACTCAAGTTCGGCCACCACGGCACCAACCACCCGGTCCGCAATATCCGCACCGGAGCGGTGGAGATCACCACCCAGAATCACGGTTTCGCGGTGGACCCCGCCAGCTTGCCGGAGGGCGTCTTTATGACTCACCTGAACCTAAACGACGGCACCTGCGAAGGACTGGAATGTCCGCGTTACAAGGCGTTTGCGGTTCAGTACCACCCGGAAAACGCTCCCGGTCCCCACGACTCCCGTTACCTGTTCGAACAGTTCTTGCAAGCCATTCGGGAAGGTTGCCGTGCCTAAACGGACCGACCTCAAGAAGATCCTGGTTCTGGGCTCCGGCGGGATCGTCATCGGCCAGGCTTGCGAATTCGACTACTCCGGCACTCAGGCTGTCAGGGCCTTGAAAAACGAAGGCTACGAAGTGGTGCTGGTCAATAGCAACCCGGCCACCATCATGACCGACCCGGAGATGGCCGATCGCACCTACATCGAACCACTCTCCGTGCCCACCCTGCGGCGGATTTTGGAGAAGGAGAGGCCCTGCGCCATCCTGCCCACGGTGGGAGGCCAGACCGCGCTGAACCTGGCCGTGGAGTTAGCCGAGAAGGGCGTGCTGGAGGAGTTTGGGGTGGAACTTCTGGGAGCCAGCCTGGAGGCCATCGCCCTGGCCGAGGACCGTCAGAAGTTTCGCCAAGCCATGGCCCAGGCGGGGCTTGACGTACCCTCCTCGGTGATCGCCCACACCGTGGAGGAAGCTCTGGAGTTCGCAAGCTCCAACGGCTATCCCCTCATCATCCGACCTTCCTACACCCTGGGCGGCTCCGGTGGTGGCTTCGCCCACAACGAACAAGAACTCCGGGCCGTGGTGGCCAACGGCCTGCAGGAGTCACCGGTCGGGCAGGTCCTGGTGGAAGAGTCGATCTCCGGCTGGAAAGAGTTCGAACTCGAAGTGGTGCGGGATAAAGCGGACAACTTCGTGGTGGTCTGCAGCATCGAAAACCTGGATCCCATGGGGGTTCACACCGGAGATAGCGTGACCGTGGCCCCGGCCATCACCCTGACCGACCCCGAGTACCAGAAGCTCCGAAACTGGTCCCGCAAGATCATGAATATCGTGGGGGTGGAGACCGGTGGGTCCAACGTGCAGTTCGCGGTGCATCCCGAAACCGGGCGCCTGATCGTGATCGAGATGAACCCCCGGGTCTCTCGATCTTCGGCTCTGGCCTCCAAGGCCACCGGCTTCCCCATCGCCAAGGTGGCAGCCCGACTGGCGGTCGGTTACACCCTGGACGAAGTCCAAAACGAGATCACCGGAACGACTCCCTGTTCTTTTGAGCCCGCCATCGACTACATCGTGGTGAAGGTTCCCCGCTGGGACTTTGCCAAGTTTCCTGGAGCCGAGGTCCGGCTGGGCCCGGCCATGAAGTCGGTGGGAGAGTCCATGGCCATCGGTCGCTCCTTTCAGGAAGCTCTCCAAAAAGCGTTTCGCTCCCTGGAAGCCGGTCTGGACGGTCTACCCAGTGTGCCGGTCGATATGGACAACCTCTCGGATGCCCTCTACCCCTCACCCAACCGGCTCTGCGGCGTGATGACGGTCCTGCGTGACTCGGTACGAAACCATCAGGTACCAGCGGAAACCCTGGACCTTCTCCACCAGGCCACCAGGATCGACCCCTGGTTTCTCGACCAGTTGGCAGAATTGGCCGAGTTCGAATCGACCCTGAACGAGGAGTGGACGCCGGAACACCTCCGCCAGGCCAAGCAGCTCGGATACAGCGATGCCGTCCTCGGCAAACTCACCGGACGCACCGCCGAGCAGATGGGCGCCTTACGCCAGGAGTGGAACATCTACCCGCACTACCAGCGAGTAGATACCTGTGCGGCGGAGTTCGAAGCGAGCACCCCTTACCTCTATTCGAGCTACCGGGCCAGCCAGGAAGAAGCCTCGGTCTCGGCCCGGGACAAGGTGATCATTCTGGGCAGCGGGCCCAACCGCATCGGACAGGGTATCGAATTTGATTACTGTTGCGTGCACGCCGCGTTTGCTTTGAAAGAGTGCGACATCGAGAGCATCATGATCAACTGCAACCCGGAGACCGTGAGTACGGACTACGACACTTCGGATCGCTTGTACTTTGAGCCCCTCACCGTGGAAGACGTCATGAATGTGGTGCGGCTGGAGAGTCAGAAGGGCCGGCTGCTGGGAGTGGTGGTTCAGTTGGGGGGCCAGACTCCGCTGCGCATCGCCGGCGAGTTGCACGACCTGGGGGTGCAGATCTTGGGAAACGGGACCGAGGCGATCGATCTCTGCGAAGATCGCGAGCGCTTTCAACGGCTCCTCGAGGAGCTTGAAATCCGGCAACCCGAGGGAGTCCTGGCCGACAACCTGGAGCAGGCCAAGGGTCTGGCCCAGCAGATCGGCTATCCGGTGCTGCTGCGCCCTTCCTATGTGCTGGGAGGGCGGGCCATGGCGATCGTCCACGATGAAGACAGCTTGAACCGCTTCGCCCAGGAAGCCCTGGAGGTCTCCGATCAGGGCCGCCTGCTCATCGACAAATTTCTGGACAATGCCGTTGAAGCTGATGTCGATTGTCTCGGCGACGGTGAAAACGTGGTAATCGCCGGTATCCTTCAGCACATCGAAGAAGCCGGTGTCCACTCCGGCGACTCCGCCTGCGTGATTCCACCCTACAAACTTGAAGCTCGCCACCTGGACACCATCCGTTGCATCACGGTGAAACTGGGCAAGGCCCTCAAATTGGTAGGACTGATGAATGTGCAGTTCGCCATCCAGGGCGATGTGGTTTACGTCTTGGAGGTCAACCCCCGGGCTTCTCGCACGGCACCTTTTCTGGCCAAAGCCACTCGTCGCCCACTAGCCCGCATGGCCACTCACCTTTTGTTGGGTAAGACCCTGGCCGAGGTGGACATGACCTCCGAACCGGTGGTGGACGGGGTCTTCGTCAAGGAAGCTATGATACCGTTCCGGAAATTTCCCGGGTGCGACGCGCTGCTGGGGCCAGAGATGCGCTCCACCGGGGAAGTCATGGGTCAAGGAAAAAACTTTGGAAACGCCTTTTCCAAGTCCCAAGTGGCGGCCGGGTGCCCCCTGCCCGAAACAGGCAGCATCCTCTTTACGGTCAACGATTTTGACAAGCCCACCCTGCTCTCGGCCGCTAAAACCCTTCAGGGGATGGGCTTCAAGCTCTTCGGTACCGCAGGCACCGCGCGCTATTTCAGTGAAGCCGGCTTGGAGATCGAGTCGGTGCCCCATCTGGCTAGCGGCAGCGACCGCTTGCTCCGACTCATTTTGAACGGCGAGGTCGACCTGGTGGTCAACACCCCTCTGGTTGGCCCCAGCTACGAAGCCGGAGGGATCATCCGCCGAGCTGCCACGGAAAAAGGAATTCCCCTTATCACCAATACCGCTGCCGCTCACGCCGCAGTCGAGGGGATCAAAGCGCTGCGGACCGGAGATTACAGTGTGCGGGCGGTTCAGGACTGGGGCAACCCGGTGCTCTGCTCGGCTAAGGCGTGACCGCCAGTCCGGCCTGACCGAACCGCTCAATCTCTTCTTCACTGTACCCCACCTCCAGCAACACCGAGCGGGTATCCGCTCCGAAACCATGGAGCGTGCTCTCCCCGGAGGGGAAGTGGGCTCGCAACGGCTCCTCATCCCGCTCGACTTCCGCCACTTCAAGAACCGGCGAAAAGCAGACATCGTGGGGAGCGAAAAACTCCACCCAAGACTCTCGAGTCTGAGAAGCAAACATTTTTTCCAATTCCCGATGGACGGCTTCTGCCGGCTGAAAAAAAAGATCATCGGGCCAGTGAGACGTCTCCAGCGGTAAGAGCTCTTTTAGCCTGGCTTGAAATTTTGGCTCGATGGCCCCCAGCGCTACCGACTTGCCATCGGCGCACTGGTAGTAACGGTAGACCGGGCTCTGGCCGGATAGCGGGCCCAGGCTGGTCTGACCAGGAGCAAATTTTGCCAGCACCCGAGCCAGGTGGGTGTAGGGGTCGCAGCCCTCCTCTAGCGAGAGATGAAGCTCTCTCCCGCGCCCACCTTCGCCCCTCCCCAGTAGAGCGGCCAGCATGCAGATGACCGCATACTGGGCTCCCCCGAGGTCGGCCAACTGCACCTGCGGCAGTATCGGTTTGCCCTCCAAACTCAAGAGTCCGGCCAGTCCGCTGGAGGCCAAAAAATTTATGTCGTGCCCGCCCAATTGCTCTTGCTCGCTGCCCGCCCGGTAGCTCCCCAGGGTGCAGTAGATCAAGCCCTGGTTTTCTTTCTGAAGGGTTTCATAGTCCAGGGCTCTGGCTTGCATCCATGATTTTCGAGCCGAAGTGAGAAGTATATCGGTCCGGGCACAGAGACGCCGAAACACATCCGTCCCTTCCTGTCTGTCGAGGTCCAACACCACGCTCTCCTTACCCTGGTTGAGAGCCGTGAAGGCGACGTTGGCCTCCTCCCGGAGTGGAGGCAGGAAGCGCAAGAGGTCCGGGCCCGTGGTGGTTTCGAGTTTGATCACCCGCGCCCCCAGGCTTCGCAGCATCATTCCGGCAAACGGCCCCGGCAGCAGCCGGGTCATGTCCAGGACGACGATTTTGCTCAAGGGACCGGGTTCCATCGGCTAGGTTTCAGAAGGTCCTCAAGCGCCTCCTGCCGGGTCCTCACCCACCGGCGCTACTCCCGGATATTCTCCTGATGGCTGAAGCTAGATCTTCCCGGTACCGCTCTCCGGCTGTCTCCACCGGAGGATAGAGATAACCCACGCTATTGACCACCATGCCCACGAGCAGAGTGGAAGCTCCTATCAGCGGGTTCCAAAGTGCCAGAGGAGCGGATATTGCGGCGCACTGTAAAGAATGACGCTTGAAGGTCGCGATACTGCTCTTGCGGTCCTCGGGGGCGAGATGTTCGCGCCGGGTGGAAAGGAGATGGGGATGCGCGTCGAGCGCATCCCGGAGAAGCTTCTTCGCCTGGATCAGAGCATGGACGAACCGGTCACTCTTTTCTTCGGTCTTTTGCAGGGCAAATCCGGTGAGGTCCGTCTCCAGTCCGTGGGCGTCCAGGATGAGAACAAGCCGGGTCAAATTTGACTTGGAGATCAGAAGTGGGAAGGTCTCTACCACCACCCCGTCCTGCACCCAGAGCCCCAGGGAGCTCAGTTCGTCGGAGTTCATCTCCCGGTTGTACTTGCGCTTGGCGTAGACCTCCGGGTCGATGACCTGTACCATTCCCCAGCCTCCGAAAACATTGTTGGTCCGGGGAATAGAGCGAACTCGAGCCTGGTTGGCTCGGACCGGGACGGTCAACCCGTCTTCAAAGGGTCCCGCCATGAAAAGCTCCTGATCCCCCAAACTCCGCAATCCACACAGCAATAGAGGGCGCAACTCCTGGGTAAAACCGAACTCCGGGTGAGCCAGGGGATCGGTGATGGCCTGCCCATTCAGCGTGATCGGCACGGGACTGCTGAAGGCGTAGCTCCGGAGCTGCGCAGCGATTTCCTGATCGCGCAGCCGGCGCAATAAAAATCGCGGAGCCAGACGCCCGGTGTAGAACTCTCCCCGCATCTGATGGCTCACCGTGACCCGGAGCCCCCTGGTATCGAGGGAGCCCCAATTCTTTCGAGCCGTCGGCTCCATGCTGGAGACATCAGGCCCTGCAAACAGAGTCTCCGAGTCGTTCTCTCCAGAGCACAGCCCCAATACGAAAGAAAGACCGGTCTGCTCTACCAGAGATCGCAAGGCGATGCAGAGCCGACTCAGGGGGTCCCGGCTCTCCAACTGGCCGTGCAAGACGGTGCCCACCACCTCTTTGGCCGTGGGTACCGAATGGGAATCTCCGGGCGCGAAGGTAAAGCTAGTGAAGAGCCTCTGTTGTTCCACCCTCAATTCAGAAGCCTCCCACCCTACCGCCGCTTGCACCAGTTTGAGCACCCAAGAGTACTCGTGCGGCATGGCAAAGCGGGCCAATTTTCTGGCGGCTTTGGCGTGATCCACCGTAAACTCGCCCTCCGACTCGAGGGCCCCTCCAGCGGCCTGACGGCTCAAAAACTCTCCCAGATCAAACTCGTTTTGGCTCACTGTGACAGGTCGTTTGTTCCTCGAGACGATATTCCCTCAAAAGCAAGGAGATGATGGAACACTTGAGTTTGCGTGAAAAGTC
>JBAYRN010000108.1:0-19260 GCA_041676625.1 Vulcanimicrobiota bacterium | reverse complement strand
TTTCTCCTCCTGGAGTGGAATTTTCTGTGGAATAGTGGACCTATTTGAGGAAAATTTCGCTTCAGGAGGTGGAAAATGAACAAGTTTGGTGACCGAAGGCTGAATGTCCACAGGCCCTAGTACCGTTGAAGGTATTGAAACTGTCCAATCCCTGATCGAAACGCTCGACAGTGAAGGACTCGAGGCCCTCGTTCTGCAGGTAAAGATTCTTGGAGAAGGTGTTGCTGATAATGTCTAGACAGCGAGTGCCGCCGTTAGCTCCGTAAACCTCGACGTCCACGCCTCCCGAACCGCTGAAAGAATTGCTTCTGAGGGCGATCTTGGCATCAGCAGCATAAACTGTACTACCAATCGCGACCGCTCGATTACCACTATTGCTGACATTGTTGTTCTCAACCAATAACGTGCTTGCGCCAGAAAAAAGTGCGCTAATCCCTTCGAGCTTTGAGTTTATGATGGTATTTCCCGAGACGGTGAGAGTATCAGTCCCAGTGCGAACTAAGAGAGACACACCACTGCCGGCGTCACTAATCGTGTTGTCGGATACCGTTCCGGAGTTTGTGGCCCCTGTGTCTATCAGAAATGCAAAAACTCCGATCGCGTATCCCTCGAAACCCGAGAACTCATTGCCGACCACCGTTACCTTACACGAACCGTTGTTCATACTTGTACAGGATAGACCCCTGGAGAATGGATAGGCCTGACTACCTATAGCCGTGTTATCTTTAAAAGTGAGGTCCAGGGCGCTGGTGCCTACGGCGTTGACCGGGAAGAGTTCTACCCCAACAACTGAGTCATTGGAGAAGGTATTCCCAATAGCATTGACAGTCGCATTGACGTCCTTATTCTCCATCACGATAAATGAATCGTCGGATGGCTTATCAAAACGATTGCCAGTGATGGTGAGGGTTCCACTCCCATCAGTAATTTCGATGTATTGTCAACTATCCCTCCGGAAGTTTTCATCGGCTGTCGCCCCAGCACAAAGAAGTCGGCTTTCAGGATAATCCTGGACTACTGGTCTTTCTAGAGCCGGGCGCGGTACACTTTTATGTTACCGCTCGCGACGTTTTTACCGGACAAATTTTCAGAACTTCACCTCACGCTGTGGCCAAGTGGACAATTCCACACAAAAAACTCGAATCTCTTCTACTCAGTCAAGACGAAAGAGAAATTGATACCATACCTTCCCATATCTCACTGAGTCTATGGGGCTACTACTCCGATGGTAGTCACACGTTCCACACGCCCGATAGCGGAGTGGAGTGGGTCATCGAACCTCCCAGTGATGCCTTCAAAGTCGTACAAGTTCCGAATGGACAAACGAAGCTCGATATCATCAAGACTCCAGATCAGAATGATTATACGATCCAGGCCAAGTTTAACGGGATCACCAGCAACAAAACAAAAGTCTATATTTTTGCACCCTAAAGCTTACCCGCCGCCGTGCGGGTTGCGGCGCCCCCGCGCTTCCTCAAGCCCTGCGGCGTACGTTGCCTCTGCTGCGCGTCGGGAAATAACGGGTTGAAGCGACTGACTCGCGGCGCGTCGGCCCAATGCATGCCGCGCCGAGCCGCATGCTCATGCCACCCGGCGTCGCATGCTCCTCACCCACACCGCGCAAACCAAATGCATGCAGCGCCAAGCCGCATGAGCATGCCGCGCGGGGTCGCATGCTCCGAACACGCATCGCCCGCCGCGCCCACCCCGCACAGCATGATCGGCCAAGCAAGTGCCTTAAAATCAGGGAAAGCGCCGAATCTTCTCGCCCAGCACCTGCTCCCGGGACTGGGGGCTTCGGGGGGGGGCTTGGCCCTCGCCCGACCGCTCCCACATGCCCACCATGGCATTCCAGGCCACTTCCTGACCATCCAGCAACTGCTTCACTCGACCGAGCGCTGCGCCTCGATTGGCTTCGGAATTCCACCACATGCGGGGCAATAATTTCTTACTATTGGTAGAGACGTGCTCGACTTTCATCGCTCAAAGCTTCGGCGGCTCGCTGGCCAGGCCTTCACGATTCGACCACCAGGTAGCTTCCAGAGGCCCCGCCAGGATCCGCAAACTCGGGCAGTCTATAAAGACCCGGGCGCCAGTCGGCCAGCGGAAACTCGGCTGCTTTTCGTGCCGCGGCGGCCCGCTCTCGAGCTTTGGGATGCCACCAATAGAGTGACCAGCCCTTGGGCACCCGGCTAAATAGTTCCAGAGCCAGGCGGCCGAAGGAGTAGCGCGCGTTGATCTCCATAATCGGGCGGGCCACCGGTCGCTCTTCGTAGAGACCCCGAAAGGCATCCACGCTCACCGGTCCCCGATAGCCCGTTTCCCGGATCCGCTCCATGGCCCGCCGGACGGTCTCCAACAGTTCCTCATCGAGAAGGCGTTGGGCATCCAGTCGGTTGCCTCGAAACGCACCACTTTCGTCGGAAACAAGCTCGCACTGTCCTAAAAATGTGGCCGCGGCTTCAACGATCTCGAAGTGAAAGGAAAACTCCCGGCGGCCATAGATCCAGGGCTCAAAGAGCAGGGTCCAGCCCTCCTGAAAGCGCAGCTCCGCCCAGCGCCGGGCTTGAGAATACTCTCCTCCACTTTTGCCGGTCACTCGCTCTCGACCACCCACTCCCAGCGGATGCTTCAACACCCAATCCCCCTGGCACTCGGCCACCGCTTCATCCAACTCCCTCAGCCCCCCGACCACCCGGGCTCCGGGCAGCGCGCAACCCAACTCCAGCTCCAATTCGTGAGAAAAGCGTTTGTCGTTCAGGCGCCTGACCAGTTCGGGATCCGGAAGCCCTTGCCGGGGCGCCAGCCTGAGCACGGATGGAGACACTCCCCAGGGAACCAGGCGAACTCCCGCTCGGGGCTCCAGTTCTGCCTGCTCGCAGTCGGGCAGCAGCCGCAGGATGGACCGCCAGCGCCGACACAACTTCTGCAACGGAGGGTTGGCCCTAAGATCCACTCCCCCGATCAGCTCATACTCGAAGTCTAGATTAGACCAGACCGCCACCTCGCCCATCGCTCACCAGTTCTGAACGGCGTTGATAAAATCGTCATCCAACCCCGCCTGACGCCGGGCCTCGACCTGAAACTCCAGACCTCGGGCCCGGTCCGGCATATTGTGAGCGGAGCAGTTCTCCACAAACGCTTCAAAGAGCGACTGTTCCTGTCCGTGGTACTTTTTGAGCCAATGACTCCCAAAGTGAACGTGCTTGATCTCGTCATGGAAAATGAGATCCATCAGTCGCGCCGACTCTTCGTCCTCCACACCCCGAAACTGCCGGGCGTAGAAAGGAGCGTGATCCAGGTTGGCTTGCTCAAAGGTCAGGTGCATGGTGCAGACCCATT
The DNA here is from genome assembly GCA_041676625.1 of Vulcanimicrobiota bacterium. Classification (GTDB taxonomy): domain Bacteria; phylum Vulcanimicrobiota; class Xenobia; order Xenobiales; family JADMJV01; genus JAEXNA01. The sequence continues at coordinate 15,918 of JBAYRN010000108.1, read as the reverse complement.
TCAGAGGATCGGTGATGTGCCCGGCGGCTCGCCAGAAGTGGTCATTGAGGGGCAGTTCACCGAAGCTGGTGCCCAACTCTTCCAGGCGCTGAGCGTACAGACCAAAATGACGCTGTTCGTCCATCAAGACGCTAGCCAGGCCCCGACGAAAATTCTGGTCGGCGTGGGGAAAGGCCAGAAGAGCCCAGGCCATCATCTCCAGCGCCATGAGTTCGTGGTTGGCAAAGGTGTGGAGACAGCGAACGCGCATGTCTTTCTGATCCAACGAACGGGCCGAGGGAAACTTGATTCGGGTTCCTTTGGGAGCTATCTGGATCGAGCCGGACCGCGGCGGCCTCGACCAGGCCACCGGCGCCCCCGGCTCGTGATCGGTCAAGCCCTTCAGTCCGCCCGGAGGCTGGACCAATTTTTCCGGCAGATTGTCGGCACTAAAAACCCGCAGCGCCCACTCGCGTAGTTCCATCCAGGGAAGGTTACCCCAAATGCCGCTCAGGCTCAACGTAAGCAGTGGAGATCTTTCGAATCTCGGCGGCCCGTTCGGTGAACCAGCTATTCTCCAACACTTTCCCGGCAGACCCCACCTCCCCGAGTTGGAAGACCGAGAAGCAATCGATCAGCCGCCGGCTTCCCCAAGGGACCAACTCCTGGGAGAGCATTCCAAGTCCGGCGGCTGTCGCTTCTTTTTGCACGTTCTGGTGGTCTACAGAAAGGGCCCGCCAGCCATCGAAATCCAAAATCCCCCGATTTTGCAAAGGAGTCCGCAAAGGCTCCGGTAAGCTCCTTACCCAACGGAAGTAGCCCTCGTAGTTCCCCAGATTCGAGTGGTGCAGAAAACAGCTTCCTCCCGGCTTCAAGACCCGAGCGATCTCAGCCAGGTACGACCTCAGGTCGTCCATCTCAGTATGGACCAGAGACTCGAAGCTAAACACCAGGTCGACGGTTGAGTCTTGTTGAAAGTTCAGAGTTCGCCCGTCTCCGAGCCGGCACACCACCTCCGGGAAGCGCTCCTCACAGACGGCCAGACAGCGCTCTGACAGATCGACCGCCACAAGCTCCTCACAGAACTCCCGCAGAAAGCGAGTCCAACGACCCATACCGCAGCCGATCTCCAGGATCGTCGATACCGGTAGCCACTTGCGAATGCGAGGATACACGCACCACTGCCACTGGGCCTGCGGTCCACCCCAGCGGGCCGACCAGACGTCTCCACGGTGCTTGCCCCAATGAAAACGATCATTCCAAAATTCGTGGTTTTCTTCAATGGAAGGCATCGGAATTGGTGGTTCTCGGATCCGCACAAAGACTCATTTTTCAGGGAATTTTCAGTGTCCTAACGTTTATGACCGACCGTTAACATCACCGTATCAACTCTCGACCTCAGAGTTAGTATTTTACAACCACACACTTTGAATACCACCCGTAGTAATACGAGAGAGAGATACCCATGATAATTTCCAACCAAAGACCAATGATCAACATCCGCCCTCAAGCGGCCGCTGCTGCGCCCGCAGAAAGCGCGGCTCCCGCAGCGGCTCAAGCTGCTCCCTCCGAAAGCTCGTCTCTTAACTCTCTTCCTGCGAAGATCGCAAACGTTGCCCCTTCAGCTGTAGCCGAAGTTGCGGCCAAGTACGGCGACTCCGAAGTCGTTCCCGGCGAAATGATTGTCAAGCTGAACCCTGGAATGGAAGCCAGCCTGATGGGCGACTTCGCCAGTGAGTACGGAGCCAAAGTCGTAGAAAAGTTCGACATTCCTCAAGGAATCTTTAAGAGCTTCAACGGCGACCTAATCCGCATCAAACTGCCCGCGGGCATCAGCTACCAGGAAGCCGTAGCCGCTATGAAAGACGACGCTCGCGTGGCCTACGCCGAGCCGAACCTGGTGTACACCCTTGACGATGTCCAGCAAGGTCAGGAGCAACAAGGTCAAGAGCCTCCTCGCGATCCCAGCAATCCCAACGACCTGGACTCCAAACTGTGGGGCTTGAACAACACCGGTCAGACCGGCGGTACCGCCGGTGCCCACGTCAGCGCCAAAGATGCCTGGAAGATTCAAACCGGCAACGGCAACGACAACGGCCCTCTGATCGCCGTGATCGACACCGGCATCGACTACAACCACCCCGACCTCAAAGCCAACATGTGGACCAACCCCGGTGAGATCCCCGGCGACGGCATCGACAACGACGGAAACGGCGTCATCGACGACGTTCACGGCTACAACGCTTACGCCGACAACGGCGACCCCATGGACGGTCACTCCCACGGTACCCACTGCTCCGGCACCATCGCCGGTGTGGGCAACAACGGAGAAGGCGTAGTCGGAGTTATGCAAAACGCCAACCTGATGGCGGTCAAGATCTTCAGCGATGCAGGCCGCACCAGTGTGGACGCCATCGTACGCGGTATCATGTACAGCGCCAAAATGGGTGCCGACATCACCTCCAACAGCTGGGGTGGCGGCGGTCGCTCGGAAGCCATCTACGACGCCTTCAAATCCAACGACGCCCTACACGTGATCGCAGCCGGAAACTCTAACTACGACAACGACAAGCGCGACAACTTCCCCTCCAACTACGACCTCGACAACATCGTGGCCGTAGCCGCTACCGACCACAACGACCAGAGAGCGAGCTTCTCCCAGTGGGGCGCCAACAGCGTCGACGTAGCGGCTCCCGGTAAAGACATCTACTCCACCATCAATGGTGGGGGTTACGCCTCTTACTCCGGAACCTCGATGGCCACTCCTCACGTCTCCGGTGGTGCTGGCCTCATCATGAGCCAGTACCCTGAAGCCAGCAACGCCGAAATCAAAGATCGCCTGATCTTCGGTTCGGACCGAGTCGCTGCGCTGCAAGACATCTCGGTCTCCGACGGCCGCGTAAACTTCGCCAGCTCCCTGGAGAACGACACCATCGCTCCGGGCGCTCCGAACGACTTCAAAGCCGGCAACCTGAGCTCTCGCGGCGGTAGCCTGAGCTGGACCTCCGTCGGTGACGACAAGTGGGCCAACGGCGCCGCTCAAACCGTGGAACTCCGTATGAGCAACGAGCCCATCACCTCGGAAAACTTCGCTCAGGCCCAGGCCTTCACGTTTGCCGGAGCCGAAGAAGTGGGCGACCTGATGTCGGTCAACTTCGGCGGAGCTCCCAGCGAAGAAGCCTCTACCGTGCACTTCGCAATGCGCTCCATCGACAACGTGGGCAACAAATCTGAAGTCCGTACCGCAGCCGCCAACATCCCGGCAGCAGTGGTCAGCTTCGGTGAGAACTTCGACGGCCAGAGCAACGGCTTCACCGCCACCGGCGACTTCAAAACCGTAGAGGTTGAAGGCCGCGGAAAAGTCTTCAGCTCAGCCTCCGGCGAAGGCGGCGCCAAAGGAGCTTCCGTTCTGAGTTCCGGTGCCATCGACCTCAGCAGCTCCACCAACTCGTACCTCAAATTCGATGCCAAAACCTCGATGAGCTGGGGCGAGAAAGCCAGCGTGGAAGTCTCTGAAGACGGTGAAAACTGGACCAAAGTCGCTGACCTGCCTCGCAGCAGTGCCTGGGGAGAAACCGGTGTCGACCTCTCTGCCTTCGACGGCAAGTCGGTCCAACTCCGCTTCAACCACGAAGCTCGTGAAGGACGCAGCAGCAGCGGAATCATGGTAGACAACGTGAAAGTTCTGGCCGACTAATCTCGGACTGAATTTACCGAAAAAGAGCCGGTTGTGTGACCGGCTCTTTTTTTCATTCCACCCAGCTGTCGGCCTGCGAGCCGCTCTTCTCCAGCACGCGTACCACCGCTTCCAGCATGCGGGCGTGCTCCGACCCGGGGAGCGCCTCTGGGAAACCCTGGGTGAGACTAAGCATGGCAGTCATATCGGTGCGCAGCCTGCTCATCATCACCTTCAGTCCGGTCACGAACATCTTGATCTCGATGGGCTCGGGCCGCTCACCGTCGAGGGTACTCATGCGCACCCACAGCTCGTTTCCCACCACTTTGTTGGCCACCGCCAGTTCCCGCAGCAACTCCCAGTGCTCCAGCGGTATACTCACCAGCCCGTCGACCAGCCAGGGTGAAGGCAAGAGTTCCAGACTTTGGCCTGGGGGGAGATTCGCCTCGAAGATCTGAAATTTTCGTCCTTCTGACATTACTCAAGCTTTTCCAGGGGCGCCCCAAAACCTGGCGTGACGCATCGTTAACATTATCGTTTCATGTCGGGGGGCCCCTCCCGATAAACTGGACTCACAAAGAATAAAACTTCTGCACATACGAAAGCGAGTCCAATCCCAATGATGATTTCAAACAATCGCCCGCTTCAGGGCCTCCAGGCCACGCGCCCCTCTGCCCCCAAGACCGAAGCCGCTGCAGCTTCCTCAGTTCCTTCCTCCCCTACCGAGAGCGCTTCCTTCGGTTCCGTTCCTCCCCGCATTGCCAGCGTAGCTCCTTCGGCTGTAGCCGAGGCCCAGAGCAAATACGAGGGCGTAGAAATTGAGCCGGGCGAGTTGATCGTGAAGATGAACGGTGGGATCGAAAACAATCTGATGAGTGACTTCGCCGGCGAGTACGGTGCCAAAGTCCTGGAAAAATTCAACCTCCCTGGCGACATCTATAAGAGCTTCGGTGGTGATATGCTGAGACTCAAGCTACCCGCGGGCATTTCGCCCTTCGAAGCGGTCGCTGCCATGAAAAACGACGCTCGCGTCGCCTTCGCCGAGCCCAACGAAGTGATCTACCTGGACGAAGTCAAGAGCGGACACAGTGAGCAGCCCCCCCAGGGTCAGCAGCCTCCCTCCAACGGTGAGCCCAACGACCTCGACCCGAAATTGTGGGGTCTGAAAAACACCGGCCAGACCGGTGGTACCCCGGGAGCCGACGTGTCGGCCGTGGATGCCTGGAAAGTGACCACCGGAAACGGTTCCGAAAACGGCCCTCTGATCGCCGTGATCGACACCGGGATCGACTACAACCACCCCGACCTCAAAGCCAACATGTGGACCAACCCCGGTGAGATCCCCGGCGACGGCATCGACAACGACGGCAACGGCGTCATCGATGATGTACACGGTTACTACCCCGGTGGCAACTCCGGCGACCCCATGGACGGACACTCCCACGGCTCCCACTGCGCCGGTACCATCGCGGCCGTGGGTAATAACGGCGAAGGCGTCACCGGAGTCATGCAAAACGCCCGGCTGATGGCGGTCAAGATCTTCTCCGACTCCGGCCGCACCACTGCCGCCGATATTGTGAAAGGCCTTAACTACGCCAATCAGATGGGCGCTGATATCACCTCCAACAGCTGGGGTGGCGGCGGCCGTTCAGAAGCCATCTACGAAGCCTTCAAAGCCCACGACGCGGTTCACGTGATCGCCGCGGGTAACTCCAACTACGACAACGACAAACGGGACAACTTCCCTTCCAACTACGACCTGGACAACATCGTTGCCGTGGCCGCTACCGATCACAAAGATCAAAAAGCCAGCTTCTCCCAGTGGGGCGCCACTAGCGTCGACGTGGCCGCACCCGGGGTTAACATCTACTCCACCGTACCGGTCAGCAAAGGCAGCTACGGCAACAAGAGCGGTACCTCCATGGCCACTCCCCACGTCTCCGGCGGAGCCGGACTCATCATGTCCGCCTACCCCGAAGCCAGCAATGCCGAAATCAAGGCTCGCCTGATCCACGGCTCGGACAAAGTTGCCTCTCTCAACGACGTCTCGGTATCTGACGGCCGGGTGAACTTCGCCGCTTCCGTAGAAAACGACCAGATCGCTCCCGGCGCTCCTAACGACTTCGGGGCCGCCGAAGTCAGCACCCGGGGTGCCACCCTGAGCTGGACTTCCGTGGGCGACGACAAGTGGGCCAACGGTGCCGCTCAAGGCGTGGAGCTCTTCGTGAGCGACAAGCCCCTGGGCTCTGAAGACGCGAACGTTCAGACCATCGGTCTGGGTGGAGCGGCTGAAGTGGGCGATCTGGCCACCTACAAATACAACGTACTTCCCAGCGAAAGCGAAAGAACCGTACACTTCGGAATGCAGTCCATCGACAACGCCGCCAACCGCAGCGACATGAGAACGGCATCCGTCACCATCCCGGCTGCCAACGCGGCCCTGAAGGACGACTTCGACGGACAGACCGTTTCCTTCTCCGCCAGTGGAGACTTCGCCACGGCCGCGGTGGAAGGAAGGGGCAATGTCTTCTCCTCGGCCAGCGACGCGGGCAAAGGTGCCTCGGCACTGACCTCGCCCACCGTGGACCTGACCGAAAAGACCGGTGCTTTCCTGAAGTTCGACGCCAAGACCGCACTGTCTTGGGGTGAGACTGCAAGCGTGCAGGTCTCCAGCGACGGCGGCGAAAGCTGGAACACCGTTTCTCGCCTGGAGCGGGCGGGTGACTGGGCCGAAAACGGCCTGGACCTCTCCGCCTACGACGGCCAATCCGTACAGATCCGCTTCGCCCACGACGGTCGCGAAGGCCGCGCCAGCGGTGGAGTACAGGTCGACAACGTGGTCCTGCTGACCGACAAGTAAGCTGGTGAGCTAAACCGCAAGACTAGAGAGGGACTCGGGCGATCCGGGTCCCTCTTCTTGTTTGTCGGGTAAACCCCAATGGCAGAGCGCCCAGCAGAGAAGCAAAACCGTGGCCGCGGAAAGATAGGCTCGGCCGCCTCCGAAGGCTCCCAGAACCCCATTCCCCCAAATCGGACCTATGGTGCGAGCCAGACTTTCCACCGAGCCCGCCAGCCCCTGAATTCTCCCCTGCTCTCCAGGCCGAGCCGCGCAACTCAACAGCGTACTCAGCGACGGCATAATGAAAGAACTTCCGATGATGGCCAGGACCAGCATAGCGATGAAGGGGGGTGCCGAGGAGGTCATCCCGGCCGCACCCAAACCTGCTGCGGTAAGGACGATCCCCAGTAGTAGCGTGTTCTTGAGGCCGAACCGGTTGACCGCCCAACCCGCCGACAGACCCTGAACGATCGCCCCGACCAACCCCAACAGGGCCAAAAGGTAGCCGATCTCCGATCCACCCCACGAAAAACGGCGCTCACCGAAGAGAGGTAGAGTCGTTTGATAGAGGGACATGCAAGACCAGAGAAGCAGGTCGAGCAACAGCAACACCATGAGGGGTCGCCTTTTCGGCAAAAGTCCGAGGGCTTTCCAAGAGTTGGCATGTGTCTCCAGATCCGGAGTCTCGGTTTCCGGAAGCCAGTACCAGGCCAGGACCATGGCCCCTGCCGCCAGGCAGGCCGCAGCCCAGGCCGGGGCAGCAAGGTCGAACTGGACTAGAACACCTCCTAAAGCCGGACCGAAGATAAATCCCAAACCAAAAGCCACGCCCAGATAACCCATGGCCTGAGCGCGTTCATGCTCCTCGGTGATATCGCTGATGTAGGCCCTGGTCGTGGGGATGTTCCCACCCGAGAGACCGTCGACGATGCGGGCCGCGAAGAGCACAAGCAGGCTCTTGGCCAGGGCCAACATCACGAAACTCAGGGCTGTACCGGCAAGACACGCGATCAGAATCGGTCGGCGTCCAAAACGATCAGAGAGCATCCCCATCCAGGGGTTAGCGATCAACTGGGCGATCGAGTAGCAGGCAAAAAGCCAGCCCACGGTCCAGGGCGATGCCCCCAGGTTTTGTCCGTAAAACGGAAGCAGGGGAATGATAATTCCGAAGCCCACGAGATTGATAAAAATGCTGAGAAAAAGAATCACGAAAGCCCGCTTCTTGACCCCTTCTTCACTAGCCCGGCCGATTCGTCGGGAGCGGGTGAACGAGCTCACAACAAGAGCACACTCAGAGGAGCCGCAGTTAGATAACCGTCGAAGCGGTCCAAGATCCCCCCGTGGCCCGGTAGCAACCGGCCAAAATCTTTGAGGCCCACCGAACGTTTGAGAGCGGAAGCCAGGAGGTCCCCAGCCTGAGCGACGAGCCCCAGGACCAAACTTACGAGCAAGAGCTGCGACCCGGGGTAAGCCAGAGGACCGCCAAAGAGAAGACCTGCCACCCCGCTACCCAGCAAGCCGCAGAAGGCGCCTTCCCTTGTTTTTCCGGGACTCACTCGGGGTGCCAGAGGGCGATTCCCCCAAACCCCTCCTCCCAGCAGAGCGGCGACTTCTCCCAACTGCACCACCATGAGCAAAAAGACGAGTTTACTGAATCCCTGGGGCTGGTCGCGCAACACCACCAGGCAACTGAAGGAGAGTCCGGGCATCAGGATCAGAAGGAGCATTCTCGGTCGGCGAAGAGTCAGCAGAACTGAAACCGCCGTGAAGCAAAGCGCGTGCAGATGTATGGCCAGGGGGAGCAGCCCTATCAAGCCCGCCCGATGGCCTGGAGGCTGCGGCCAGTTTCGCCCCAGAGAAGCCATTTCCCATGCCGCGCCGGTGGTCAGACCGGCGACGAGCAGAGCCCACACCCAGGCCCCCCAATAGGCCGGGAGAAAAATCAGCGGGACCAGTGCCACCAGCGTGGCGAAGCGCTTTCGATAGCGAGGAACGAAGAGGCAGACCCCGCTGCCCAGAAGCAGCAGCAGGAAGACCCCGGTGGCAGCACTCCAAGCCGCTTCGGGAGTCGGTGGGGAGGTCATACTTTACGGGTCTTGCCCACCTGGCCCGACAACCAGGGAGCCAACAAGCAGTAGCAGGAAAAGGTTGCAAGCAGCGCCCGGGCCGGGCCCAAAGCAATCAACAGCATCAACGGCAAAAGCAGTTCGGCTCTACTCCTAATGCCCTTCAGGTAGTGTTTCGGAAGATCGGGATAGCCGATTTTCGAAAGCATGACGAAACTGAGCAAGATGGACACCACAACCACCGGAAGTTCGGGAAAGACAAGAAACCATCCGGCGATCAGCATGGCCGCCGCCGGAGAAGGAAGGCCTTGAAACACCAGATGATCCCCCGGCGCACCCACTTGAAATCTAGCCAAACGGAGAAGCACCGCAGCCAGATAAATCAGGGCGGCGGGTTCGCTGTGACGGGCCACGAAGAGGGCGGGCGCGACCCCGAAACTGACCAGGTCCGCCAACGAATCAAGGGCCGCCCCGAATCGACTTTCGACTCCCAGATATCGAGCCAGCGGCCCGTCGAGCATGTCCAATATCCAGGCCCCCACCAACAGCCATGCTGCCGTTTCGATGGAGCCTCCCCGGGCGAGTTGACAGACGCAGGCAAACCCCGTCAGGGCGTTGACCAGGGTCAGCAAGCTCGGCAATGAGTGCTGCAGGTTCATAAGCTCTCGCTCAAACGGGCCAGCAGATCACGGCAAACCTGGTCTTGATCGAAATCAAGAAGGATCCCGTGGCCCGATTTTTGATACTGCCAACGTTCATACTCAACCCCTTGCTGATCGAGCAAGCGGCAGAAAGCCGCTACATCGGAAGTGCATTCAAGGGCCCCACCGGCCACGGTCAGGCGCCGGCAGTGGAGACTGCTGAAATCGGGAAGGGCGTCCTCGGCCCAGATGCGCAATAGACTGGAGCTAGGGAAGGCCGGGTAGTGGAAGGTGGAGTGGGCCGCTTCCGGTTCCAGGATATCCACCACGGTAGGCCGTCCAGGACGGATTTTTTTCGCGATCACGGGTTTTAGAAAGCGGGCGATCGCAGCCGGCAGCGGATGCCGCAGGAGTGCTTTCATTCGCCGGTCACCATCCTCCTTGGGGAAGAAATAAGGACCGATCATAACGAGATCTCTCACCGGTTCTCGCTGGGCGATAAAACTGGCCAGCACCGTGCCGTAGGAATAGGAAACGATGCTGACCTCCCGCGCGCCTGCGGCCAGGACCTGGTAAGCGTCCCAGGCATCGCGCCGCCAGTCCGAGGTGCGAGCGGCCTTCAAAAGTGCGAAGTCGTCCAGGCCGAAGCCGGTGAGCAGGGGGGCGTAGTACGGGATACCTTGCTCTTCCAGGTGCGGTATCAGATTGCGGAAGCTGTGGGGCGAAGAGGTGAATCCGTGCAGCAGGAGCACGGCGTGAGGATGGCGCTTACCACCCCATGAAATGCGGCTTCGTGCTTCCGAATAACATCCCACTGAGGGCTGATGGTCAAAGCAGCGGAGATGTTTTCGGGTCAACCAGCGATTCTTTAGCTCCAGCGCCTTGCGTGCACCGAGAGCGAAAAGCGCGGACTGAAGCGACGCTTTACCTAGATTCTCCAAGGTCCAAAGTCGAACCAGTTGCAAGCCCCCGTCGAGCAAGGTCGGATCCAGGGTTCGAAAGCGTTGTCGACGACTCGACCGCAACGTACCCGCGATCCCTTCTCCCGATACCCCTTCGATCTCTTGGAGCACCTGGAAAGCCGGGCCATGAAAGAGATGACCTTCATCATAAACGGTCTCACAGTCCCAGGGGGAGGGCTCGAGGCTTAACGACGATAGTTCTAAAGGGGGATCAAGTCCCACGCTGAGTAGTGCGCTGTAGTGTACGGTGTGACCGCTGCGCAGTTCCAACCGCTGCCCCTCCGGGCAGGGTGTCGCCCGAACCTCAAAATGTTTTGAAGAGCGGAACCCGTCTTTAAAAACCACGCCCTTGAGAACCTTAAAATCTCGCAACACACCAGGGCCGGACAGGCCACTCAGAAACCACTGCGCCACCAGTGCTACCGGCAGCACCGGCTCGTCTCGCACTACGTGATCGAACAGAAAAGCGTGCTTCACCGGATCCAGAGTCACTCGTCGCTTCCAGCCCAGGCTGGTGGGCGCGAGGACCAACTCCTGACCGCCCAGGGGGCCCAGGACCTCACGGACGAAGGCAAGCCGGCCCGCCTGGGGGCGAATCAGTTCGACCCCCTGCGACTGAAAGTGGTCGCGCAGCCCGGAGTCCACCATTCCGCCGTCCCAAGGCCCCCAGGCCAAAGCCCTGACCCGACAATCGGGTCTGGTTCGAGCTTCCGCCGCGGCCACTCGATTGAGAACTTCATTGGCCATGGCGTAATCGGCCTGGCCCCGGTTGCCGGTTCGGGAAACGATCGATGAAAAGAGGACGATCGCCTTGAGAGGATCTTCCCGAGTCACCTCCAACAGCGCATTCAATCCACCCACCTTGGTCGAGAAAACGGCCTCGAACTGCTCGTCGGTTTTGTCCCGAATGTGGCGATCGGCCAGCACCCCTGCTCCGTGAATCAGCACCGTTATCGGGCCCCACTCCCGGCGGATCGGCTCTAATGCCTCGCTCAGAGTGGCTGCATCCCTCACGTCGAGACTCAAGTAACGAACCTGGGCCCCGGCCGCCTCGAGACGGTCCAGGGTCGCCTGAACTTCCCACTGGGAGGTCACCCTGCGCGCCTCCACCGAGAGTTCTGCGGGAGTCGGGGTGCGGCCCTCAGCCCGAGCTTCTTCGAACAGCCGGTGCTTCAGCTCCTTTTCATCCGGGCGTACAGCGGGAGGCTTGTCACGGCCCAGCGGTGTCCGCCCCAACAAAATAATTCGCGGCCTGACTTGCCGGGCCAGCTCCTCCAGAGCCACGGCGGTCACCCCTCGTGCCCCACCGGAAGCCAGCACCACGTCGTCGGAGGTCACCCAGCTCTCCACCGGATCGGGAGCAGCCAACAGCGGATGGAGAGTCTGCCGAGCGCCCTCTTTGGTGAGCATGATTTCCAGTTCTTCGCCCTGGCCCAACTCTTCATCGAGGCGAGCCGCGATCTCCTCAGGACCCAGCCCGACGGTCTCGAAATCGATGGCACGAAGGCGGGCCTTGGGCCACTCTCGGGCGGCTGTATGGACCAGTCCGGGCAAGCCCCCCGACCAACCCCGACAAATCGCACCGGCGTGATCGGTGACGGTGACAAAGGACCCACCGCGGTGTAGAAACCCGTCGACTGCCCCCCGAGCGATATCGAGAGCTTGGCGGTGCAACTCGAGTGATTGAACGGCATCGATGCACTCCTGCGGGCCGGCCAGAAAGAGAACGGACTCCGTTTCAGTCGTGGTCTTCTCGGCTAACTCCACGCTAAGCCCGCGCTTCTCCAGTCGCTTCTTGAGTTCACCTGCGACCGGGTGATGAGCCGGTATGATCGTCCACGAACTTGTTCCCTCGATCAGGCCCGTGCCGAACGGCTCCGAGGGGACCGCGGTCACGACCATACGAGAGAGTTCCAAATTCTCGACTTGCTCAAATTCTGCCGTGGTGGTCGGCTCGCTCTTTAAATCAGAAGCCTCAACCTCCCTCGTACCACCCCCCGGGGCGAGAAGTTCCGCCACATCCCCCAAAGAACGAGCCGCACTCAGGAGTGCGGGATCGACCTCAGGTAGGCCTGGAACCCGATCGCGAATCGCAGATAGGATCTCCACTCGTTTGATGGAGTCGATCCCGAGATCCGCTTCCATGTCCATTTCGGCGTGCAGGACCTCCAGAGGATAGCCGGTCTTGTCAGCGACCACGGCTAGAAGCTCATTTTCAAGACCGTTCCCCGGGTCCTCGGGCGGACCCTCACCGGTTGTCGGGGCAAAGAAAAGCGCTGCCACTTCGCCCAGAGTCCGGGCAGCCCCCAGCAGCGACGGCTCCACTTCGGGAAGACCTGGAACCCGCTCGCGAATCGCAGAAAGGATCTCGACTCGCTTGATGGAGTCGATCCCAAGATCGGCTTCCATATCCATGTCAGCGTGCAGGACCTCCAGGGGGTAACCGGTCTTATCAGCGACCACCAGCAGAAGCTCTTTCTCTATGACAGACCCGTCAGCGGTCTTACTCTCGGGCGGAGTAACTTCTATAGGCCGAGTTTCTTTCTGAAGCCGAGGCGCCTGAAAGTTAAGAGGCACCTCCGGATGTGGAGGTGCCTCTTGGGTTCGAGATGCTTGCGAGGTCACTGGGACCGCCACCCTGGACGCGATTCCGTTTGAGGTGGCTTGAGGCTCGACACCCTTGCCCAGAGCGCGCTCCAGCACACTCATGTACTGGCTTTGGCTGTCCAGCATGGCCTTCTGGAAAGCTGCGTGACTTTCGCTAAGAGCGGATTGAAAGGCTTGAAAATCAGAGGAGTTCGAAACCTCCCTCACAGCAGGTAAAGGAGCTTCGGGCACCCCGGCAGGGGCGACTTCAGGGTTTGGTAGGGGCAAAACCGCCGCCCCCCCCGCCGGGGGATAAGCCCTTCCGAAGTTACCGCCGTCGATCTCGATAGCGTGAGGGCTCTCAACAACTTCGCGGGGCTGCATCCGACCTTCCCAGAGGGGGGAAAAATCGACCTTCAGACCGGCGGCCGCCAGTTGAGCGATCGCCGCCAGCAGGGACTCCAATCCGCACTTGCCCGGATGGTCGGTGGCCAACACCTTGGCCTCAGTTCCGGACAGGCAACGCCGGGTCAATCGGGTCAGGATCGAGTTGGGCCCCACTTCCAGGAAAAGCCCGGCACCATCCCGAGCCATGCTCTGCACCGTCTCCAGAAACCGCACTCGACTGGAAATCTGCTCGGCCAGACCGAGCTTGACGGCTTCGGTGGTCTTTGCGTAAGGAGCGGCCGTGGCACCACAATAAATCTCCGTTCGGATCGCCGCCCAGTCGAGAGTGTCCAGAAACTCCCGGAAAGGAGCGACGGATGGGGTCATCAGGGGCGAATGAAACGCCGTGGCGACCTTCAGTCTGGTAGCGCTGGAAAATCTTTGCCGGGCTTTCTCGATCGCTTCGAGAGAGCCCGACAGCACGACCTGGTCCGGTGCGTTGTGGTTGGCAACGCAGAGAGCAAACTCGGAAATCTCGGCTTCGATTTCACTCAGGGCTTTGGGCACGCTCAGCATAGCCCCGGGCACCTGACGGCCGGCTTGGGCCATGAGTTCCCCCCGTTTACGAGCCAGTCGGATGAGCGTTTCCGTATCGTAAGCTCCACTCACGCTGAGCGCTGCCAACTCTCCAAAACTGTGACCAGCCAAGAACTGAGGAGCAAGTCCAAAGGCTTTCAAGACCTCGGCGGTGGCCACTGCGGCAGCGCCCAGGGCAGGTTGAGCCCATTGGGTCTGGGTGAGGCGTGCTTCTTGCTCCACTGCCTCCTGGGAGTCAAAGGTGGGAGGAGGAAAAACGACCTGGTCCAGACGCAGTCCAGGCTCCAGGCAGAGATCCGCGCAGCGATCCCACACTGCGAGCGCCTGGGGAAACTCCATGGCCAGGTCCTTGCCCATCTCCAGGTACTGGCTTCCCTGGCCGGGGAAGAGCCAGGCCATCCTGGGCGCAGGTCCACTCCCGAAGTAAACTCCAGGTGCATCGCCGGCCGTGGGTAGCAAGGATAAAGCGGTCTGGAGTCGGGCCTGGAACTCTACCGAAGAGCTCGCCAGCAGGACCACTCGGCACTCGCTCTCGGCCCGAAAATCTGCTTGCAGCCTGCGGGCCTTCTTCCAGAGCGGCTCGTTGCTTGCTTGCTCCGCCTGTAGAAGCTCACCCAGTTGCGACTGGCTGGCAGCCGCAAAGGGCAGGATCTCCACCGGAAACAAGCGGGCGCGGTCGGCCCGGTTCGGGCCCGTGTACTCCTCCAGGGTGACGTGGAAGTTGCTGCCTCCAAAACCAAAGGAACTGACGGAGGCTCGGCGAGGATGAGACGTAGGGCGAACCCAAGGACGGGGCCGAGTGTTGAGATAAAAAACGCTTTGCTCCATACCCAGGTCCGGGTTGGGGCGGGAGACTTTTATGGTGGGAGGCAGCGTTTTGTGGTGGAGCGCCATGATCGCCTTGAATAGCCCGGCCGCTCCGGCCGCGGCTTTGGTGTGCCCGATCTGAGCTTTGACGCTACCCAGTGCACACCGCTTCTCCGTGCCGGTAAAAACGCTTCGCAGGGAGGTAAACTCGGCCAGATCTCCCGCCCTGGTGGCAGTACCGTGGGCTTCCACCAGCTCCACCGAGTCAGCGGAGTAATCTGCCTGCTCGTAGGCCCGCCGCAGGGCCCGAGCCTGTCCTTCTGGCAGGGGGGCGTAAACGCTCTTGGCCCGACCATCGGAGGAGGACCCGATACCTTTTATGATCGCGTACACCCGGTCCTGGTCCCGCTCAGCATCGGCCAGGCGTTTGAGCGCCAGCAGGCATATGCCCTCTCCCAGCATGGTCCCGTCGGCATCCTCGGAAAAGGGGCGGCAATCTCCGGAAAGAGATAAAGCCGGCGTCTTGGAGAAGCAGAGATACATGCCGATGTCGTTGAAGGTGTCCGCACCACCGGCGAGCACCATGTCGGCCGCCCCGGCACGAAGTTCGGCAAGACCCAACTGGAGAGCCGCCAGAGAACTCGCGCAGGCCGCGTCGATCACGCAGTTGGTTCCGCCGAGGTCGAAACGATTGGCGATTCGTCCGGCCACCACGTTGCCCAGCACGCCGGGGAAGGTGTTTTCCTGAAACGACGGCATGTGGTCGCTGATCCGGCGGCAAGCTTCTTCAACCTGGCTCTCAGGTAGGCCCATTTCCCGCAGAGCCTTGCGCCAAATCGGCCGATTCAGACGGGCGCTGACCTGAGCGAAAAGTTCTTGTCCGGAGGTGACCCCCAGAATCACGGAAAGCTTCTCTTTGTGCCTCTCCCAACGCGGGACGTCGTCGAGGGTCTGCTTGGCTACCGCTAGACCCAGAAGTTGGGTCGTGTCGGTCGCGGAGAGATTGTTAGGAGGTATCCCAAAAAGGACCGGGTCGAATTTGAAGGGCTTGAGAAACCCGCCCCGTCTGGCATACGTCTTATCTGGTGCTTTGGGGTTCGGGTCGTAATGATCCTCGAGTAGCCAGCGGGTCGGAGGGACATCTTCAAGATGGTCTACTCCCTCCTTGATATTTTTCCAAAACTCCTGGGGGCATTCGCTGGCAGGAAACAGTGCTCATAACCCCACCACCGCGATCGGTGTGTTTAAGTCCGTGTTATTAGGGCCTGTGGACATTCAGCCTTCGGTCACCAAACTTGTTCATTTTCCACCTCCTGAAGCGAAATTTTCCTCAAATAGGTCCACTATTCCACAGAAAATTCCACTCCAGGAGGAGAAA
>JBAYRN010000107.1:0-19383 GCA_041676625.1 Vulcanimicrobiota bacterium | reverse complement strand
GACATTTGGCATTCCGAGCCAAACGCAGGACATTTTTCTCCTCCTGGAGTGGAATTTTCTGTGGAATAGTGGACCTATTTGAGGAAAATTTCGCTTCAGGAGGTGGAAAATGAACAAGTTTGGCTCGGAATGCCAAATGTCCACAGGCCCTAGTCGAGGTTGCTGCAATGCAAACTCGCTGATTGGGTCGATCAACCACCGTCTCTTTAATGCTATTGGTGTCGCCAAAGAGCGCGCGCTTCACGACGCTGGTTCGAAACACCACTGAGAGGTCTCCGTTGAGCACCCAAAACGGTATCCATTTTAATTGGGGACGTTCCTCCTGCAACCCTCTAAGAATCAATCTGCCCAGATGAACGGCTCGCGATTCAGAGATTCCCAAATTCTGTTCCCGCACCGTCGGGGCACTCATCATGAGTTCTGGAAGGAAGAACTCTTTCGCTTCTCCGCAGTGGGTGCATCGGCAGGCTGGAAACTTCACGATTTCCAACCCGGCGCCACAACCCGTGCACTTGAGTTTCAGGAAGTCAGAAAGATTCATCTGTCTTTTTTCTGGGAGTAGGTTGTTGGTCCTTCAATGAGCCGGCAAACTTGCGGTGCCCCCGCGCGGTACTGCATCATCATGCACTGCCGCACTGAATCCCCGGGCTCCAGTGTGTTCCAGCCTTACCTAACGAAAAAAGCCCGGCCTTGAAACCGAGCTCTTCAGAGAGAGAAGAGGGTGCTCAACTAGAATCCGTAACCTCGGAACTGGTTGCCGACGTTGATATTGATGTTGGTGGCGTTGGGCTGGCCGAAGCCGCCGTGGCACGGGCATCCGCCTTGGCCTCGACCTCCGCCGTTGAGCATCTGCTGCATGAGTCTCAGCATCTGCTTCATCAATCCGAGCATCGGATTGCCCCGGCGGCCGCATTTGCCGCCGCACCCGAGTCCTTGTGGTCGCTGGTTGCCTACGTTGATATTCAAGTTCATAGGTTACTCCTTATAGTCGTTGTTGATTCTAGCTTCACGCATTTCGGTGCCACGACTATGGGTGGAGTGTTACAAAAATGCAAACAGTTTTGGGGGATTTGTTCACAACTCTTTGGAGAACCACCGTTCGGCGTAGGGGTTGTCGTTGTAAGGAGGAGTCTCAGTGTAGCCGTTTGCAAGGTATAGAGAGATCGCAACCTTCAGGCGGGCTGAGGTGTCCAGGACCAGACGCCGGAAGCCCAGCAGGCGAGCCTGACGCTCCATCTCCTCCAGCAAGTCCAGCCCCAGGCCACGCCGACGCGCCTGGGGCACGATGTACATCCGTTTGAGCTCTCCCACCCCCGGGGCGTGGGTCCGCAAGCCTCCACAGGCGAGTGTTTGCTCTTCATCGTGTAGGGTCAGGAAGGCCCCTTTGGGTGGGCTCACTTCCTCCCAACTCGTGCTGGGGCCTACGTTCGGGTCGAACTCTCCCAGCAGATCCGCGATTTCCTGGAAGTAGGCCTCTAAGAGAGGTTCTGCTCGCTCTTGATTGTTGGCCTCGCAGTAAATTACTTCGGCCGGCGACCAACCCCGCTCCCGACGCTGCCGTCGTTGCTCCGGGGGTTCCCGGTCAAAATCCACCGGTACGGCTTCGCCCGGATGGAGCCAACTGTTGACATTGAGACAGGCCAGACGCTCCTCTTGCATGGCACCGAGGTAGCATCCGCAGTCGCCACAGAGGATGAAGTCTATGGTCCGGGCGCCGAATCGATAGCGCCGCAGAGCCTCCGGCCGCCGCACAATGAAGCGCACGGTACCCTGGGGGTCGGAGTGGTAGCGGGCTTGATGACGCTGGCAAAAGGTACACTGGCAGGACCGCAGGGAAAGAGGTTCGCAAGCGGTCCGATAGGTTACGGCAAGACTGCCGCAGTGGCAGGAGCCCCGGTATCGGGTATATGAGGTGGCAGACACATCGCTGAGTTTACCTCATGTTCTCGACTTCTGGAAACCTGATCAGGATCAGTTTCCTGGTGCTAAGGATCGAACAGAATGGCTTTGGAGGTAGTGATAATGAAAGTTCGTGATGTGATGACCACGTCGGTGAAGATGATTGAATACACGGCAGGAGTTCGTGAGTTGTCCCGGATGCTCGATGAGCTGGGGGTTTCGGGGATGCCCGTGGTGGATGCCGACGGAAGACTGGTAGGGGTGGTCTCGAGGACCGACATCGGCTCCGGCGTATCCGACCCGCCGGTTCCCAGTGAGATGGACTCCAGCTTTGGCGAAGAGGAGCACGAACTGGCCGGGTTGGAGTCGGCCAAGGTGGCCGATCTTATGACCGAGCACGTGGTCACCATCGAACCCAGCGCTTCGGTGGTAGAACTGATCGAAGCCATGGAAGAGGCAGACATTCACCGGGTCTTCGTGGTCGACGGCGAGGAAGTCGTGGGTGTGGTTTCAGCCATGGACCTGGTGCGGCACTTCAAGAAAGCGCTGACCGGAGAGCTGGTCCTTACCTAAGCTGAGATTTTAGTCGGTGAGCCTTGAAGGGCGTGGTCTCTCCGGGCTCACCGATGGACACCGTAAACGAGGCTTCTTGCCCCTGCGCAGCAGGAGAGTAGAGGAATTCGCCCAGCCTGGCCCAACCGATTTCGCTGAGCCATCCGGAAGGCATTCTGAGTTGGAAGAGGTTGGGGCCGATGGGTTCTATGACCGCCTGCAGCCCGGTGTCGTGAAAAAGCACCTTCTGTTGTTGATCCACGGTGAACTTCCCCAGGGCCGGGTGATGGTACTCTCCGGCCATTTCTGGTAGGAATCCCCTTTCAATGACCGGGGGATACTGGGGCGGCTTGTGCCGGCTGAGATACTGCTTGTTGTAGTCGGGTCCCTCGTATTCCCGAACGAGATCAAAAAACCTCAAGCCCACGGCGTCGGGCATCTCTGTGCCTCCGAGATTGCTCAAGACGATCACGCCCAGCTTGTCCTGGGGTTGCAAGCCGATGAAGGTCGTGTGACCCGGGGTGCCTCCGTTGTGCCAACTGATGGGATGGCCGTGGGACTCGACGTTGAGCCAACCCATGCAGTAGAAGATGGAGGGGCCCAGCACGGTCTGAGGGGTGCGGGTGACCAGCAGGTTTTGCTCTGAAACGATCCGCTTGCCCTCGAACTCTCCGTTGTTGAGCTGCAGTCTAACCCAGCGGCTCAGGTCGTACAGGTTGGAGTTCAAATTGCCGGCTGGTCCGAAGACATAAGGAAAAGGTCCGGCGGTGATGGGGCGAATCTGGCCGTTGACTCGGGCGTGACCAGTGGCGCTGTTAGGGTTTCCATCCAGCCCCTCGGGGGTCCAGGTGGTGGTCTTCATGCCGAGGGGATCGAGGATCCGCTTTTTCAGCACGGTTTCCCAGGAGTCGGCCCCGGCCCACTTCGCGACCAGGTTACCGGCCACCAAGTGGGGGGAGTTTACGTAGGCGAAACGGGAGCGAAAGCTGGTGACCGGCTGCACCCATCGAAGAGCGCTCACGATCCGGTCGGCCGAGTAGCCCATGGCACCGAGTCCGGAGAGGACCTGTTGGGGCATTCCTGAGTGCTGGGCCAGAAGGTCGTCTACCTGGAACTCCCGGGTGACCCAGGGATCGTACATGGCAAATCCGGGCAGATGATCCACCACCTTGGCGTCCCAGCCGGGCCCACCTTCGTCCACCATGATGGCCAGAGTGGCCGCCGCAAAAGCTTTGGTGGTTGAGCCGATGGCAAAAACCGTCTCCTGATCAGGAGGCTCTTCCCCAAAGCCTTTCCACCAGAGTATTTCGTCGTTATAGACGACTGCTACCGCCACCTTGGGCACGTCCCAATCCTGTCGGGCTTGTTCCACGTAAGCTTCGTAGCGAGGTAGGGCCTCTAAAATCTGCTCCTTGGAGAGCGGTTGAGACAGCGCGGGTAGTAGCGAGGCGATAAAAAAAACCAGGACGGCGAGACGTAAAACCATGGTCGGGAATTTTGGAGAAGAAACTAATGTCCTAGGTAGCGCTCAAAATTCTTTTCGGTCTGGCGACTAACTTCGTCCAGATCGCACTGCCACAACTCGGCCACAACGCGGGCTACTCGAGCGACCCAACTGGGTTCGGCGGGCTCCTCTCCAAACTCGACCGGGCTGTCGGTTTCCAGAAGTAGGAGATGACGGTCGATACCGGCGGCCACCGAGCGGGCCTCTTTGTCTGTCAGGATGGACGGGCCCACCGAGATGTAGACCCCCACCCGGTTGGTCAGGCGGATCAGTTTCTTGGATTGGGTGAACCAGTGGAGTTGGGCTCCCAGGCCGGTGTCGCGGGTGTACTCGATGGCCGCGTTCATGGTTTCTCGAAGAGCCCATCGGGAGTGAAGGTTGATGGGCTTTTTGTGGATCGCGGCGATGGTCATCTGGCGGTCCAGGATCTGTCTTTGAAACTTTTGCTCATCTCCACTCTGTGCGTACTTGAAGTCCAGACCGATCTCTCCGATGACATCGCTCCGGGGCGCCGTGATCTCGACCTTTTCCAGGGCCTGATAAACCGACTCGCGAGAGCGCTGGGGAACCAGCATGGGGTGCAGACCGACCCCTACCAGAACCTGATCGGGATAGCGGGCCTTGAGCTGTAGAATCACATCGATGGAGCGCTCGTCCTCGGCCACCGCAACCACCCGATGCACTCCGGCCCGGCGGGCCCTCTCGAGCGCTTCACCGGGCGCAGGCAACTGATCTAGATGGCAGTGTGAGTCGGTCAACATCGAAACTATTCTAACCCGAATCTTGGGAAAAAGGTATGACTGAGAAAAAATTCTAGAACTCGACTGGGTCATCAGGGCGGGATTAAGCCCGGGATGTTTGAATGCTTTTTTTAGTGCAGAACGACGATCTCACCGAACTGATCTCTAAACTCCGCTCGGTGCGCACCGATTTTGGCCATCTGATGGGTAAGTATTGTGTGCTCACAGTCAACGGACCGGAGAAGCTTTATGAGTACGCGCCCCGGGGTTTTACGGCCCTCAACGATCCCATCGAGGTTATGGGCCGAGTGGTGGGCCGGGAGGCCGTGGGGATCTGGTTCGAGCCGGCCAAGGCGGTCATGGAGCCCAACACCGAAGGGCGATTGATCCCGTATCATATCCTGGTTCGGTGGGAGCACATCCTGACCGCCACCACCAATCCGTTGGTCAACGATTTTCATCAAGATCGCCCGGACTGGCAGGGGCTCAAGCCGGAGCGCAAGTCTCGAGGCCGCTCAAAATAGTTGCGTCCTGGGAGCTTTAGAGACGCCGACCCCCATGGCGCCCACCAGGGCCACCATCAAGACCCCCTGGAGGTGATAGCCGGTCCAGGCCCTTTGAGAGAATCGCCGGGTCTTCGACCTCATTCGCTCCACGCGAAGTTTCAGAGTCCCTAGAATCTGGAGTTCTGCCAGGCTGTCTTCTCGAGACAGCAACAGATGGCTGGCATCGGCCGGGACCTGACCGAAGGTGGGGTCCACCGCCAACCAGCCTCCATCCAGGTAGACCTCCACCCAGGCGTGATAGCCGAAGACCTGGAGGGCATCGTTGGTATAGACCAGGCCGCTGATCTCGCGTGCGGGGAGGCCGGCGGCTCGGAGCAAGGTGGTGAGCAGCAGGGTGTGTTCGGTGCAGTCCCCGGCCCGGTTCTTTAACACTGAGAGCGAAGTCCCGGCGTTGACGTTGCTAACTTTTTCTAGATTGCTGTAGACCCATCGGGTGAGTTTCTCCACGGCTTGTCTCTCGCTCAGATCGGCCAGTTCGAGGGAGTCGAGCAACTGCTTTATTTCCGGAGCCTCCGACTGCAAGCTGGGAGTGGCCTTGAGATACCTCTCACGGTCTTCCAGCGGCTCGGGCTCGGGCTTCTCTTGGGGCGGAGTAATGGAAAGCACGGCGCGCCCATTGGGAAGGTAGCGGACCTGCTGATAGGTGGCTTCGGGAAACCTGAAGTCCCCCAGTCCCTCGGCTTGCAAGACGAGTTCATAGAGGGGCGGCTTTCCCAGCTTTACATCAGACTTCACGGTGGTTTGGACCAGGATTTCCACCGGTCTATCTCCCATCTGGGTGGCCATCTCTGCAGGCTCTCGCTTGATCTCAAGCAGGCTCCCGACCTTTTGCCAGACCGGCACTCCCCGATGGTCGTACTGGCTCTCCTCCGTCAATTCGAACGACCTTTCCTGGAGATTATAGAGGATGGTTGCAGCACCGTTGTCGGAAGTCGTTTCTTGACTTTTGAAAATGAAGGTCTGAGGGATATCCACCGGGTCCTTGCTCCAGTCCAGGGAGAAGGATTCAAACTCCTCGCCTTCTCGAGCCTCTCTCATCCAGCGGACAAATCTCATCTCTCGAGCGAGCGAGGTTTGAGGCATGTCGATGGTGCGAAGTTCCGGGCGCTCACCGGTGTGGGCGGTCAGCCTGAGTTGGTCTCCCAAGCGTTCAGCGGTGATCAAGAGTTCCTCACCGCCCCCTGCTTCGAGCAGCCTGGACGAGGAGATCATTCCGTCTTGCAGCGAGTAGGAGATGGTCAGTTCCGAGCGATCCTCCGAGCGTTCACCGGCGAAAGTGGAAATCGCCACCATCTGTTCGTTCACCACGTAGTGGCGGCCGTCGTCGGAGATTTCAGAGGCGAGGTGGTAGTAGCCGAGCTTTTGACCACCCGCGTAGATCCCGTACCACACATCGTAGAGCGACTCTTCGGCAAAGGTTTGAAATTCGGCCGGGGTCTGGGCGCCCGTTCCCTGGAGCAAAAATAGGACAAGAATGAGCGTGAAAATGCGGCCGGTATTCATGTTGTGCTGTTTTTCGCCAGGGAAGCTGTTAGCCTCTTTGTTAACGGGTCTGGTTCGAATTGGCAACATGTTGCCAATAAACGTAACAATTGAAGGCTCGCACCGCTCCTATGGATGCCTTAGACTGGTGGTATGAGTACCATCGATGCACGCAACAACACCCAGGTGGGCCCGAATTTTGCGGGGCTGGCCAAACCTCAAAAAAGCCAGGAGTCTCCACAGTCTGGAGGGCCGGCCCGAGGGGACGGCTCGGTCATTTCCGGTGAGGCCAAGAAACCTGAACCAACCGGTGAACGGAAGGATCTCCTTGAAGGCCTGAAGAGCAACTTTGGCGGCAACGACCGGATCCAGACCAAACAGTCCAAATTGGAAGAGCTGAGCACCGATCAACTCAGGAGCGTGCAGAAGAAGCGCGAATTCGACAAGGCGCTGACCAAGCACGAAGAGGACCACCACTCGGTCGCGGCCGATTTGGCGCGCAGTCAACCCCTGTATGAAACAGAAGTCGGAGAAGACGGGGCGGAATACCGGAAGTCGGGCAAGGTGATGATCGACACCGGCATCACTGACGACGACGATAAAACCGTGAAGAAGATGAGGCAGGTTCGGGCGGCCGCCCTGGCGCCGGATGGAAACCAGTTGGCGCCGCTCTCGGATGCCGATAAGAAGATCGCCGCCGAAGCCACCGAGAAGGAGCAGGCCGCTCAGGCGCGGCTCAGCGGAAGCAGCAAGGAAGGTCCCAAGGAAGAGGACAAAAAGGGCGGCGGTTCTTTTTAAAAGGGAAAGGTCTAGCCTGCGAACTCAGGAAGTGAGGACCTATGTTCTTTCCGCAACACCGACCTCGTAGGTTGAGAGTTAGTGCGGGGATGCGCGACCTGGTGAGAGAGACTCAACTCACCCCGGCCGATGTTGTCTTACCGCTATTTGTCGTCAGTGGTGAAAACAAGGAGGAGGAGATATCCGCTCTCCCCGGAGTGTTTCACCATTCTGTTGATCGCGCTTTAGAGTTTGTTCGTCCGCTGGTGGGCCTGGGTTTGCGCAGCATCATCCTTTTCGGGTTGCCCGACCAGAAGGATGAGGAGGGTTCCGAGGCCTGGAATCCTGAGGCACCGGTGCAGAGGGCTTGTCGGGCGTTTAAAGCTGAGTTTCCAGGGCTTGTGGTGATGACCGATGTCTGCCTCTGTCAGTACACAAGCCACGGTCACTGTGGCGATTTGGTGGAAGGGGAGGTGGTCAACGATACCACCCTTCAACGCCTCTCTCTCACCGCTCTGTCTCACGCCCTGGCCGGGGCCGATGTGGTGGCACCCAGCGACATGATGGATGGTCGGATCGGAGCGATCCGTAACACCCTGGAGCGGGCAAACCTTCCCAATGTTTCGATCTTGAGCTACGCGGTGAAGTACGCCTCGGCGTTCTACGGACCTTTCCGAGAGGCTGCCCATTCCGCTCCCGGTAAAGGGGACCGGAAGGGGTATCAGATGGACCCGGCCAACCGCCGGGAGGCGCTGCGGGAGGCCAGGCTGGATGTGCAGGAAGGAGCGGACATGCTCATGGTCAAGCCCGCGCTTTCCTACCTGGATGTGCTGGCCGATTTGAGGCGAGAGTTCGACTATCCCCTGGCCGCCTATCACGTCTCCGGGGAGTACTCGATGGTCAAGGCCGCGGGTCGCCTGGGGTGGATCGATGAGAAAGCGGTGATGACGGAGGTTCTCACCTCCATCAAGAGAGCCGGGGCAGACTTCATCATCACTTACGCAGCAGGGGAACTGTGCCGATGGCTGGCTCAGGAATAACCGCCAAGGTCGCGGTAATCGGAGCGGGCCTGGCGGGATTGTCGGCGGCCCGGCGACTCCAGGAAGCGGGGGAGTCCGTGGCGGTCTTCGAGGAAGGGCGACGGCCCGGTGGCAGACTGGCGACCCGCAAGCATCACGGTCGTCAATTCGACTACGGCGCTCAGTACTTGAAACCTCACTCGCGCCGAGCGGCGGTGCTCTTTTCGGAGTGGCGAAAGGCCGGGGTGATCGTACCCTGGCGGGCCAATGCTCTGGAACTCCCCCAACGCAAAAAGATCGACACCACCTCATGGCATGTGGCGGTACCCACCATGAACTCACTGGCTACCCAACTGGCAAAAGGACTGGAGATACAATGCCGGTTTAAAGCCCTCGATGTGTCAGGGGAGAAAGGGAAGTGGTTTATCATCGGCCAGCGCAATCAATCCGCCGGTCCGTTTGAGACCGTGCTGGTCACCTGCCCAACCGGGCAGACCGAACAACTTTTGGCCCCTTATGAAGAATTCCGCTCAGTCTTTGAAAGGGTGGAAGGACGCCCCTGTCTTGCCACCATGGTGGAGTTCGAGGAGGAAGTGATGGTGGATTATGAAGCCGCCTTTGTGGGAAACGGGCCTCTGGCCTGGGTCTGCCGCGACTCCTCCAAGCCGGCGCGGGCCCCCGGGGAGTGCTGGGTGCTGCACGCCACTGAAGAGTGGAGCAGGGCGCACCTGACCGAGGCTCCCGAGCAGATCGCAAGCGACATGCTCTCGGCTTTCGCTCCACTTTCACCGGTGGAGCTTCCTCCGGTGGCTTATTGCCGAGCCCACCGGTGGCGATTTGCCTACGCTGGTATGGTGCCTGATTCCACCCACCGGTACGTGGATTCGCTGGGGCTCGGAATAGCCGGAGACTGGTGCAATACACCCAATTTGGACGGTGCGTACTTCAGTGGGTACGACCTGGCTGAGTCCTATCTAGCCTTGGGGTAGGGGCGCATGCTGCGAGTTGTCGGCAAGGAGATGAAAACTGGATCCTGAATAAAGAGTGTGGAGGCGCAATGCCAGGTGTAGTCAAGATTCAAAAGCAAGAGCTTGAGACGGGAGACGTCCCCTCGCTGTGTATGATCTGTGGAGCGAAAGAGGCCGAGACCAAAGTGCCGTACACGGCACGCAAGATCGTTTTCCCCCTGGGCATGCTCGGAATCATCGGCAAGTTTCTCACGCCCAAGCGCTACGACATGACCGTGCTCAGTTGCAACGGATGCAAGGATGGTTTCGTTTACGAGCAAAACATCTCCAACATCTGGCTGAGCCTTCGACTGGTTGCCGTGCTCTCTCTTGTCTACGTGCTGGCGGCTCACTCGGACAAGGCGCCCGGCAATCTGCTTCTTCCGGTTTTCATCATTTTTGTTACCGTATTCTTGGAAGCTCTCTATTTCTGGACCACCGGTAAGAAGAACGCGGTCCGGCTGGAGAACCTGGATGAGAAGAGCGTCTCGCTGGTGCTACCCAACGAGAGTTGGCCCTCTGCCTATTCTGATTGGCGTCGCAAGAAAGAGATGGAGCGGCACCGATTACGCTCTGGAGGCGCTCCCCTTCCACCTCAGTGAGCCATTTCAGTCGGCGCCGATTTCTACAGGTTGCCGGTTGCTTGCTGCTGGTCGGGCCGCTCCCGGCCTCATCGGAAGTTGCCTCATCGGAGCTCGAGAGCTTCCTTGCTCTATCGGCTGAACTCTGCGGCTACGCCGTAGAGGAGTTGGATCCGAATCTGGGCAGGCTCTATTTTGTTTCCCTGGAGGCCTCCGAGCCAGGCTCTTTGCAACGCTTGCTGAGCTCGGTGGGTCGACCTGCCGGCGTGCAGAAGCTGGAGGCTTCCGGTCTCTTGAAGGAACCCGGGATGTTGGACTTGACCTACCGCTTGACCGAACTCTGGTATAGCGGTGTTCGCCCCACCCACACCGGCTCGGAAGCGGTTGCCTACAAGGATGCGCTGGGCTGGAAGAGTATCGATTTCAGCAAGCCTCCGACCTACTGCGGTGCTCCCTGGGGGCGCCTTTGAAGATCGTGGTGGTGGGGGCCGGGGTAGCCGGAGCCCTAGTGGCCTGGCGCCTGGCTTCGGCCGGCAACGAAGTCATCATCCTGGAAGCGGGGCCTCCGGTGGATCGCCTGCAGGCAGTGGAAAAGTTTCGCTCCGAGATTCAACGTTTGCCGCACTCTCCTTATCCTGAGTCCGAACTAGCCCCGAGCCCCAGGCTCAACGATTGGGAGTCGCACTTTCGGCAGCAGGGTCCCGAACTCTTCACGGGGATCTATCAGCGCCTACTGGGGGGGACAACCTGGCACTGGTTGGGTACCGCCCTGCGCTTGCTCCCAGAGGATTTCGAGTTGCAGAGTCGCTTCGGGGTGGGAGTGGATTGGCCGCTGGGCTACGACGAGCTTGAGCCGTGGTATTGCGAAGCGGAGAGAGAATTGGGGGTGGCGGGTGATTCCACCGACGATCTGGGGTCTTGGCGCTCGGCGAGTTACCCGATGCCGGCGTTGCAGCAAGCGGTGGTAGACCAGGTCGTGAACCGCTCTCTTGCTACGGCCGGGTTTCGAGCGCAGCCTCTTCCCCAGGCCAGGAATTCGGTACCGCACCAGGGGCGGCCGCGCTGTTGCGGGAGTGCGAGTTGCATCCCTATCTGCCCCATCGGTGCCAAGTACGACGCCACGGTTCATCTACAAAAAGCCGTAGAAGCCGGAGCTCTCATAAGGCACGATGTGCCGGTCATTCGCCTGCTGAAAGGACCCGGGTCTAAGCTTGCGGGAGTGGAGTACCTCACCCCGCAGGGGTCAAGAACGCTGATCGCCGACTGCATCGTGGTGGCCGCCCACGCGGTGGAGAGCGCTCGGTTGCTGTTACTGTCGGGCCTGGCCAACAGTTCGGGCCAGGTGGGGCGGAACCTCATGGGTGCGAGTGCCCAGATGAGTTGGTGCCTCTCGCCTGAGCCGGTCTATCCGTACCGCGCGCCCCAGGCTACCTCGGGATTTTTTTCTGCTCGCGGCGGGGCGTCCCGTGCTGAGAGTGCGGGTTTCCTCTGCACCATTGCCACCGACGGATGGCCTCAGTTCGGGCCCGATCAGGTGGCCTCACGCTTTATTCGGGAGGGCAAGAAGGGTAAGGAACTCAGAGAGGCCGTGAGGGACCACGTGAGCCGGCAGGTGGCTCTGGTCAGTACCTGTGAGCACCTCCCGGACCCCGAGAACCGCATATCTCTGGCCCCGGACTGGCTCGATTCCGCGGGAATGCCTCGGCCCGCGGTGAGGTTCCAGAGCCGCTCATACACCACCCGGGGCTTGCAGAAGGCCCGGGAGTTTCACGAGTATATCTTTGAGCACCTGAAGGGCGAGGAGCAGCAGCACGCCCTGGCCACCGACCCGGCCTACCTGCTGGGTACCACCCGGATGGGGCAGGATCCGAAAGAGTCGGTGGTCGATCGCGACCTGAGGTGCCACGACCACCCCAACCTTTATCTGTTGGGCAGCGGAGTCTTTCCCACCACCGGAAGCGCCCCGCCCACCCTCACGGTGGCTGCACTGGCGCTGCGGGCGGCCGCTCATGTTTTAGGTCAGTAGCCCGGCAGCATCCAACCTCCCGGATGTTTCTTCTGAACAGCCAGGCGGTCAAAGACCAGATCTCGTTGCCGTTGCGAAGTACCCATGCGGCCGCTGTACTTGGTCAGGGTGCCGCCTTTAGGAATGAGGCTACGAAGGGTGGGAAAATCGCCTTGGGTGTACATGCGATTGGCTGGCCCGTCGATCTTGAACCCACTCTTGCCGGAGGGAGTGAGGCGAAAGGTGGTGGAGTTCAAGCCGGCGTGCTGGGGAGGGGAGTCGGTCAGGACGAAAAGTTCAATCTCCGAGGTGCCGGGGTTGCCCGCGGTCACCCGTAGAGGATAGCTCAACTCCTTGGCCTTGTAGGCGATATGCAAGGGCGCGATGGTGCCGTTTTTCAAAGCCCCCTCCGAGGCTCCTCGCTTATCGGGCCGGATCCGGGCAGCCACGAAGTACCAATCTTTCTTGACGTAGTCGTCCAGGGCGTTACGGGTGTTCTGGTTCAGACCGAAGCCGTTGTCCTTGAGCCACTTGTAGAGCCCGCCGCTATCGCTGGCTTTGAGCACCGCCACGTCGTAAGGACCGGCGATCTTTCTCTCCAAGACCTCCACACCCCCGGGCGACTTGGTCCGCTGGGTTGCGCCTTCGGCCGCCCGGGTTACTTGGAGTTCCGGCTTCAGGGTGGTCACCTTCCAGAGTTCGTGGAAGGGGGCCCCCGGCTGCACATCGACCCTGGCCCGATTCTCGGTGGGTATGACCCAGGCAAACTCCTCGGTGGCTCCGTTGTACTGCACCGAAAGGATCATGTGTTCGATCTCTCCCTGACGATAGAGAAAGGCCCGCTGCTCCGGTAGGGCCATTTCGACCGGGCTGTTGTCCGGCCGGGTGGGGATGGCGATACAGCCTTCGCTGGGACCGGGTTGAAAGAGTAGTAAGCCTGAAAAGAGGATGGATAAAGCCAGGTATTTTTTCATGTCGTCTCCTTATTGAGCGCTATCATTCTTGTTCCGGTCCCTCGATATCCTTCAATCTTGAGTCAATTAGTCCCAGGGAGTCGAACAGTTCCCAGATATCCCATTTCGATTGTCCCGCGTCCTCCAGCCTCCGCTTATAAAACTCCGACCACCAATCCGCAGGCTGTTCTTTGGCTCCATCGTACTCGGTGGGTCGATCGGTCGTGCCCTCGGTGACCAGACTTCCGACGTAATCTGCGTCCTGGTAGACCCGTTCGATCTGGGCTGCGATATCGGCCATGTCCTGCTCGTTGACTACCCCGTTGTCGGTGGCTTTGTAAAACTGTACGGTGACCCGCACCGGGAACTGCGGATCCCGCTCGATCTCCAGACCATCAACCTCGGTAAACTCACCCTCGGCTTCACCGTGACCGATCACCGCGTTTTCCACCGAGCTCCGGGATGATTTGTACATGTAGGCCGAGGAATCGGCAGTGGCCATCATAGGGGCGAAGCGCATGGGGTTTTTCTGTTTGAGTGGAACCTGAATCATCAATACCATGTTCAGTCCCTCTTCCTTGGCTGCTTCCACTGAAGGGGTCGTCGCTTCGCCGGGTTCAGGGTCGAAGTCACTCAGGCGGGTGCCGGTCAGGCTGGCACGCTCTCCGTTCTGGTTGAAAAAGAGGCGTTGGCCCCAGGTGGCTCCTGCCTCGAAGCCGTCCCTTTTATTGTCAATGACGGTCATACTGGTGCCTTCACGGGTGGCCAGAATAGTCAGAACCGCTGGATCTTTTTGAATAGACTGATAGTTGAAGAGAACCGGATTGAAAGTGACCTCACCGCCCTTCGGGATGGGCAAAAAGCAAGCCTGGGCACTGACCAGTGCGTGGCTGTCGCGCTCGGCCAGTAGTGAATTGTTGGGGCCGGCCCAGGATTCCGGGTTGCTCATATAGGACCGGGGAGACTCCAGATATTGGCGGAGGCTCACCCGGCGCTTCTCTTCACCCTTTTCATTGCCCACCAACAGAAAGAAGTCATCCAGCGAAACGTCGGCTGTCTTGTCACTGAAGTTGTCGTAGCGGATGACGGGCAAACAGGTCAGACTGAGCTGATCGAACAAGGGGTGGCGGCTCTGGGTCTGCAGGGTCATGTCGCTGATATTCGGCCCCACCGAAGAGCCTTTGTACCGCCCGGTGTCTTCCCAGGTTACGTTGACAATGCGGAGATCGTGGTTGGCCGCTAATCCCTGCGCTGTCTGGTCGGATACCATGGCGGCGGTTCTGGCTAACGCTTCGCGAAATTCTGAGAGTTCGTCACCGGAATCAGCCGCCAGGGGTAGGGCTAAGCCGGCGGTTAGTAAGATGGATGCAAAGAGCTTTTTCATAAATGGTTATCCTCCTGATTGCTTTCAAAGGACCTGTCGCCGAGATGGAACACTTTATTTCCACTCTCCGGAAAAGAAAAAAGGGAAGCCCGATTCCGGACTTCCCTGGTGACGATCCTATGACCTATTTGGAGGTGTGGTTGCCTTTATGGCCGCGCTTGCCACGAAACTTGCGCTTGCCTTGGTGCTTAGATTTCATCTCTTTCAGCTTGGCTTGCTGTTCAGAGGTGAGGACGGCGGAGATTTCACTCTTGATACCCTCGCGCTCGGCCCTCATCTGTTCGCGAAGGGCTTTCATCTGTTGCATTTGTCCTTCGGAAATTCCGATTTCGGCAAATTTGGCCTGGCGCTCTTCTTTGCTAAGACGCTCGCCGGCGGCCCTACGGTTTTTGCGCATCTCTTTCATGGCCGCGCGTTGCTCGTCGGTGAAGGTGGTCTTCATCTGCTCACGGAGTTGGGTGAACTTGGTCTTGCGCGATTCGAAGATAGACTTGATCTGGGCTTGCTGTTCGGCGGTCAGATCGAGCTCGGCGCTCATCTTCTCCATCATCCGCTCCGGATTGAATCCTCGCTTTCCTTTCCCCTCACCCCGTTCAGCTAGGGCGGGGGCAGCCAGCAGCAGGCTGCAGCTCACGATGAGTCCGGTAAGAAGTTTGAAAAAGTTGTTTGGTTTCATTCGGGTCAATGTTCCTTTCATTTGCCTCTGGCGCCAGTATAGGATGACATCCTGAGGGGTGTCTCAGGGCAATCTTAAGGTTTCTTAAAGGTGACCAAAAATTCGGAACCGTTCTCTTCCACACTCCGGCAACCGATCTTTCCACCTGCTTCCTCCACTAAGGCCTTCACGATGGCAAGCCCCAAACCATGGCCTCCGTCGCTGCGAGCCCGGCCTCCGTCGGTCCGGTAGAAGCGCTCGAAAAGCTGGTCGAGCTTGTCCTGGGGGATGCCGGGGCCGTGATCCTTGACCGAGACGATCTTCTCCTGATCGGTCTCCTGCAAGACGATCTCGATGGGTCCCTCGCCGGCGTATCGGGCGGCATTTTCCAAAAGGTTGCGAACGATCCGGGTGAAGGCAGCCGGGTTGATCGGGTGCTTCATTTCGAGAGCGCCGTCAACCTTGAATTCTTGTTGTGGAAAGAGCAGTTTCAACGTCTCCACCTGTTCATTCACCACTTCGGAAAGCCGTACTTCCACCTGGTCTCCGGAGCGTCGGGCGTGGGCTCGGGAAAGGAGTAGAAGGTCAGCGATCAGCGACTCCATCCGATCGGCCTCTTTTTTGGCTACCCGCAGTGCCTGGTTACGGTCTTCGGGCTCCATGTCGGGGGTGTTTTTCAGCAACTCCAGCATCCCCGAGATGGCGGTCAAGGGGGTCTTGAGCTCGTGGGAAGCGTCGGCTATGAAGCGGCGTTGACTGGCCATGGCTTCTTCCACCCGCTGGCTCATGTCCAAGAACGAGGTCTGAAGATCGGAAATCTCCAACACCATGGACGGTGACAGGTTTTCGATCTGAGCTCGGCCCACCGCCCTGGTCTTTTTCCGGAGCTCTTCCAGGGGCCTGGCCAGGCGCCGGGCAAACAGAGTGACCGCCCCCAGGGCCAGGAGCAAAACCACGGCCGCAGCCAGAATCTGATACAAGATCAGGGTACGTACCACCTTGAGGGAGGGTGACCAGGGCCTGACCACGGCGAATCGTTCGGCGTGGGCGCTTTCCACCTCCCGTACCAGGACCATCCATTTCTCTCCCTCGAACTCTTCGACATGAAGGCCGGTTCGTAAAACAGGTACCAGGGGCGACCAGTCCTGCTCTGCCTCATCTTCCTGGTCGTTGACCAGTTGCCCGTCTTTGATCAGCAGCAACTGTCCGGGTCCCCGATTGAAGCGTCTTAGGACTCGACCGATGAACCGGTTGCCGGGGCGATTCTCCCAGCGCGGGTTGGGCCGCTCCCGATCTCGTTCCGGTTGGGAGGTCAGGAAGCGCTCCACTCCCCGGGCCGCGACCTCGGTCTCATACTTGGCACGGTTCCACAGGTACCCGCGTACCAGCACCGACACCCCGAGAGCACTTATGATGAGAGACAAAAAAAGGATCAGCACCAGACCGCCAGTCAGAATCCGTCTGAGCTTTACCCCTCCCAAGCGTAGCCTACCCCTCGTACGGTTCGGATCATGCGACGCTTTTCATCGCCCAGCTTCTGCCGCAGGGCGCTGATATGCACTTCCACGGTGTTGGTGAATCCGTCGAAGTCGCTGCCCCAGAGATGAGAAACCAGATCTTCTTTGGAAAAAACCCGCCCTTCCTGTCCCACCAGAAAATGCAGCAGGTCAAACTCCTTAGGTGTGAGTTCGATCTCTTCAGCAGAGAGATAGACCCGTCGCTGCTGGGGCAGGATGCGCAGTGCTCCGGAATTCAACTCTTTGCCGGTCGCCTTGGGGGGAGAGGCGTTTGGTCGGCGCAGGAGCGCTCGTACCCGGGCGAGCAGCTCGGCGAATTGGAACGGCTTGGGAAGGTAGTCGTCGGCCCCGGAATTTAAGCCCTCGACCCGATCCTCCACCTCGCCCAGGGCGCTCAGCATGAGAACCGGGATTTCATATCGTTCGCGGATCTTCTGGCACAACTCCAGACCGTCCCCGTCCGGCAGCATGCGGTCGAGCACCACCAGGTCCACGCTGTTTTCTCGGAGCGCTTTTTCCGCCTGGGCGCAGTCGCCGGCGGTGAGATAAGGCACCTTTTCGTACTTCAGGCCGAGACTGATGTAGTCCAGAATGGAGGGCTCGTCATCCACCAAAAGGAGCGTCGGTTGTGCTTCGTTCATTGCCATACCTACCATTTTTTCAAACAATTTTCAGGATCACCCTCTAAGCTATCCCTATGCAGATCACCTCTACCAGACCGATCAGGACCGGCCCCCGCCAGGCTCCCTCTCAGCCCGGCTCCGAAAGACCGGCCGACCGGGGCATTCTTGACACTTTTCGGCCCAGGTACGACAAGCTGAACGTGCACCTGGATTCGCCCGAGTACCAAAACGTGAAGGACCTGGAAGCAGCCAACATGCTGGGCCATTTCACCCAGACCATGCAGAACAAAGGCTACCCCTGGCGCCTCCATGAGGCCCGGTCCATGGCGGACGGTTCCTTTAAAAAGGGTGACTCGGTTTCTGACCTGGAGGCACTGCAGCGCTTGAAGCGAGGAGAACCCCTCCTCCTGCAACCCATGCGGGACCTGCAACTGGATCTCTCCAGCGGTTCGATCACGGCGATCGCAGCGGCGGGTTCGATGACCAACGCCGGAATGGGCGGTCTTAGCAAGGTGGCCGATTACTCCAAGACCACCCAGGTTTCTGCGGGAAGCCAGGGACTGTCGGTGAAATTCGGCGAGCCGATCGTGGTGGAAAATTTCGCTCAACTCAAGCTCTTGCATCAAATGTATGATCCGTCGGAAAAAATCAAACCGACCAGTGAAACTGCCAAGGTGGCTCGACAGTTTTCCTACTTCACCGAAAAGACCGTTTCTTCGGCTTATCCGTGGCGGTTTTACCAGAAGGACGACTCCAACGCCGTGTTGCGGGTGGCCAAGCATACCAGCAAAGGGGCCTTGACCGGGGCTGCCGTGGGCGGTGCCCTGGCCGGGGCCTTCGGGGCCATCCTGGCCTTCGGATTGAGAGACTGGAACTACCTGACCGGAGCGGCCGCCATGGGCGCGGCTATCGGAGGAATAAGCGGTGGATACGAGTCGGCCCGGACCTCTCTGAAAGGAACCCCGGTCAGCGCGGTGGAGGCGCTGGAAAAGGTTCTCAACGATGAACAGGTTGTCTTTCAAGAGTCCAGGGCTCGTTCTATCAACGTACCGATCTTGGGCAAGATCTCCTGGTTTTCCGATCAGGGCAGAGGCTCCAAAATTCACAACTCCGACGAACTGAACACCTTTTACTTTATGCAGAGCCAGGAGGAGCTTCCCAAACCGGAAGTTCCTGAGAAAAAAGAAGAAAAAAAGCCTGCGCCCCCAGCCATCACCATCATAGACCAATCTGTTCACAACCACTATCAGACGACAAATCCAACCAAGGTAATCGTAATCGATGAACATCCAATCCACCCATATTAGACCCGCACTCGGGGCTACCAAAAAATCGCAGGAGGCCCTCAACACTCGGATCAAGAGTGAAGCCCGTGATGCCTTCGTGTCTTCCACCGGCGCAGGTTCCAGAGTCGCTCTCGGTGCGCTCTCGGGAGCGGCCGGATCCCTCGCGGGCGCGGTGGCAGGTGCCGGAGTGATCGCAGGCGTCGCCCAATTGGCCGACGCCGTGATCCCGGGCAACGCCTTCCCGGTGACGGCTCTGGTGGGCCCGGCTCTTGGACTGACCGCTGCGGCCTTCGCCACCGGCTCGGCCATCACCGGGGGGGTCGCCGGCTTCCGGGGGGAAGCGGGGGCCCACACCCACGCTCTGACCACACGGAGCGCCTTTCGCGATTCGGCCAAATTTCACGCTGGAGCAGCGGGGGCACTTCTTGGGGCCACCGCTACCAGCAGCCTGGCCCAGGCCTTCTTCCCTCAGCACACCCTGGCCGGTGCTCTGGCTGGGCTTGCCCTGGGTGCCCTGGCCGGCTCCAAAATTGGAGGCGCGGTAGCTTCTTTCGGAGGAAACCTGGCCACCATTCCCATGAAGAAAACGGCCGGTCTGGAAGGGTCTCCCTACAGCGGAAAACTTCGGGCCGACGCCCCTCCAGCAGAGAGCCAGACCACCAGTACTTTCACCCCTTTGTTCGACGACAAACCCTTCACCGCCGACGTGGTGAAAACACTGGCCGCGGCCAAAGAGTCCATCTTGTTCGAGACCTATCTGCTGAACGGCGAGGATGGTAAGGCTCTCTGCGATATGCTGATCAAGAAGAAGAAGGAGGGTCTGGACGTGCGGG
>JBAYRN010000106.1:0-19490 GCA_041676625.1 Vulcanimicrobiota bacterium | reverse complement strand
ATCACCTATAATGAAGGAATTCCGTGGTTTATGCGCTTTCTTTCATAGGGCTGCTGCTGGCCCACGGGGCCGACCCCACCCCCCTGGATTGGGATGAAGCCCTGGCCAATTTGGTGAAGTTTGTGGTGACTTTCTTACTCATCGGCTTCATGAGCTACCCGATCCTGGAGCCACTTTTGCGAGGAGACGGAGAAGCCAAAGAAGAGGCCGGCCGGATCCGCAGTGAAACCTTCGGCTGGGTCCTGGTGGCCGGAGCACTGGTGCTGGGCCTGGGGTGGTGGCTCACCCGCACTTCCATGGTGGAAGTGATGACGGAGGAGACCGCCAACCTGGAGGATCACGCCCACACTCAGGAAGTGGGAGGTCAGGTCGCTATGTGGGCGGACTTTCACACCGAGGTGGTTCGGGTGGAGTCCGGGGAGGTCCGGATCTACCTGCGCGACTCCTACAACCGCGAGATCGCCGCCAGATTCTTCCAGGCGGAGGTCTCGCCTGTGGTGGAGAGCGGCCGGGACGATTTCCAAAGCACCGAGTCTTCGCTGAAGGATACCTATCGCTTTGCTCGTCTCGGGGTGGAGCACAAAATTTATCGAATCAAGATCTCCACTCCCGGCTGGACCACCACTCTGAGGTTCGAGTTCGACGAATCCACCCGGCGGCGATCCTTACCCATCTGGTGTGCGAATTAGCCGGCCATTAATATCTTGGTTACAAATTCGTTACGAATCTGAAAGATAATGGGGCCACTATGAGACGGCCCCATTCAGGATTTCACTTTCAACCGCTCCAAGATCGGGAGATCACCTCCACCGATAACGCACCCCTTCTTTTCAATTGCAATCCCCCGGGACGCAAAGGAAAGGTTACGGTTTTTCTCAAGACCAGACGCACCCTGCGGCGACGCCTGGGAGTCCACGATCTGGGTCAGATCGAGAGCGTGCTCCAAGACCAGGAACCCTCCACCGGGCAGCACTGCGAAATGCGAGAGGCCCTCAACAAGATGACCCAATGGCGCTACCTCTTCCCCCCGGAAATGAAGCAAGACGTGAGCCTGCCCGAAAACGAGCACGAATTCTCCGAGGCCATTCTACGCTCGCTGGCTTCTTAGAGTCTGGCTTGAATTGAAAAAAGCCCGCTGCTACCTGGAGAGGTGGCAACGGGCTCTTTTTTAGTTGTAGGGGTTAGGGGGTGACGGCGATACCGGAAAGAGTCGTGGAGAAAGAATCTTCATAAGAGAAAGATGCCGTCGAAGTAATTGATCCGTCCTCCTCAATTACGCCTCGAATTCCCTCCGTGTGAGGAACGTTATTGAACCCCCAAAAAATAAAGCGACCAGATGGATCGACGGCCACCATCGGCACTCCTTGAACATCTTCGTACTTATCGACCTCCTCAATGATCTGTCCGTTGGCGTCTATACTCTGGACGGTCAAATTCTCATCCACTCCTATGTAGACTACGGGTCGGGAAGGGTGAAAGGTGCTACCACCTTTCGGGAGAGTTGAATATCCGAGGTCGAAAGAGTTCAGCGGTCCCGACTGCGCCCCGCTGGCAGCATCCAACGGAACACGAAAAACGATTTCGTCGTTTCCGACGCCTACAGCAACCCCTGTGGCATACAGAAAGCGGCCGAGCGGCTCCACCGCGAGTTCATTGATTTCCTCAACCAACGTCTGAAAGGTATTGTAAGTGATAGACCCGTTCTCGGGAGATATGGTTAGAAAGTGTAGCTCTCCGGGGTCCACCGTTTGGGAGACGTAGAGCATCCGTCCCGAGGGATGAATGGCCAGGTCAGATAGAAGAAAGCTCTCGGGTATCGACACCGAGTTGATCAACTCCAAAGCCCCGTTCTCTTGATCGATGCTGAAAGCCGAAGCCACCCCTGAGGGTGTTAGTAAAGGATCAAAACGAATGCTGTAAAGAAACCTGCCTGAGGGATGAACGGCCAGTTGCAGCGAATCGACATTCTCCTCTTCAATCAGTGTGAGTGCCCCTGTCCCAGGGTTGATCTCATAGGCGCGGGTTTTCAATCCGGCCGAGTAAGCGAAACGACCGGAAGGGTCCACCACCACGTCCATGGCACTGGGGGACACTGCGAACAGAGTGCGGTCGGTCAATGCACCATTGTCGGGGTTGATACGGAACCCGAGCACCCCCCCGTCCCCGGACAGGTAGAGGTAAGACCCCAGGTTCAAGGTCGCGGTTTTTTGGAACTGCTCACCCAGACTGGCGGTGATGATGGCCGAAGAGGGGGTGGCGGCTTCCAGTGCTATGGCGGCAAGACCGCTGAACTCGCCGATCTCTACGCTGGTGTTATCACTGCTCCAGTTGACCATCTCGGTGGCGTCTCGACTGCTACCTCCAGACAGTTGGATGGTGGCGGTGAAACTGCGGGTGGTGCCCGGCGCCGACAGTGCGGCCG
Source organism: Vulcanimicrobiota bacterium (assembly GCA_041676625.1). GTDB lineage: Bacteria > Vulcanimicrobiota > Xenobia > Xenobiales > JADMJV01 > JAEXNA01. Next base: position 17,068 of record JBAYRN010000106.1, on the reverse strand, counting down.
GGGGGTCGATGGTCAGGCCTGTGATGGTCTCGGTGATCACCTCCATGGTGGCCTCTGCCGACAAGCCGTTGGCGGTCGCGGTGATGGTCGCGATACCGGCGGACTTGGCCAGAGCCAGACCCGTGACCGGATCGATCTCAGCGATGCTCGGCTGCGAAGAAGACCAGCTCACCTGCTCGGTGATTTCGAGTTCAGCCTCTCCCGCGAAGGTGCCGATCGCCGTGAACTGGCGGGTCTCATCGATTCCGGCCAAAGTGGCCGTAGGGCTAACCGACAGAGACTGCAGGGAATCCAACACGGCTTCGAACTCGGGGTCCTGAATGGTGAAAGTCACGCCCGGCTGCAACGAGACCGGGAGGGTGATCGTGCCGACCACCGTTTGGCCGACCAGATACTCGATCTGGAGTTGGCTAACCGCCACCGGCACCCTCTGAAGAATGATGGGGTTATCCTTTTCTCTGGTCTCCGGTCCGTAAATGAGCCGTTCGGCGGAGTTGTAGCCACTGAACCGTTGGTGCGTCACCGCACTGGGCACCGCCCGAAGTAAAGTTTGTTCTAATCGAATGGTCGTCGTTTCGGAGCCGGATGCATTGTTGGTAAAAACATAATCCTGGTCCGAGCCGCACCCTGTTACAAGCAGAGTACTGAGTATTAATAAAAGAAGAAAGTGTAGATGTTTGAATAAAGACATCGTTTTTCGTTCCCAGGGAAGAGAACATGTCCTCCCCCGGAATCGACACTTACACCTTCGTTACTTCGAAAGCTTTTCGATCTTCTCTCCGGCCAGCTTCTTAAGTTCCTGGTCGGGGGCGTACTCCAGTGCTTTCTTGTAGTCTTCCAGGGCTTCGGCTTTGTCGCCCCGAGCCAGATGCAGTTCGGCTCGAGCGTAATAGCCGCTGGCAAAGCGAGGTGAAAGCTCCAGACTCCGGTTGAAGTCTTCCATGGCTTCGGCCCATTTTTTCATGTCGATCTTAAGGCCGGCCCGGGCCGAATAGGCGTAGGGGTCGGACGGCGCCAGACTGAGCGCCTTGTCGTAGGCTTCCAGGGCTTTGTCGTACTTCTTTTGAGCCCGATAGACGTTGGCCAACCCTCGGTAGGCTTCCGAGGAATCAGGCTCCAGCTTTAGAGCTTCCTCGTAGGAGACCACCGCCTGGTCGTACTTCTTCTGCTCCATGTGCAGCCAGGCTCTGGCCGTGTGGGCCTCGGCAGCCTTGGCTTTGGCTACCAATTCGACGCCTTTGTCGAAGTCGGCGGCGGCCTGGGCGGCATTGCCCAGAGCCTGGTGGATCTTGCCTCGAGAGAAGAAGGCCAGGTGGTAGGCCGGGTTGATCTCGATGGCCTGATCGGCATCCTTCAAGGCCTTCTCTAGCTCGCCGATCTCCCGATAGGCGTCGGCTCGAGCCACGTAGGCATAGAAAAAGCTGATCTTTTTACCCCGTCGCTTGGCTTCTTCGTGGTCGAGTTCGATGGCCTTGGTGTAATCGGCGATCCCCTTCTCGTAGTCTCCCCGGGCCCGAATGTAAGCATATCCTCGGGTCAGGTAGGAAGCTCCCAGATAAGGGTTCAGCCGGACGGCCTCCTCGGCGTCGGAAAGGGCTTTCTCGTACTCGCCCTTCTCCAGGTAGGCGTAGCCGCGACCGGCCCAGGCCAGGGCGTCCTGGGCCTGCAGCTCGATGGCCTGGTTGTAGCTCTCGATGGCTTCGTCTAAACGGCGCAGTTCCAGCAAGGCGTTGCCCCGGGAACTATAGGGAACCACTTCCTTGGGGTTCAGGCGGATCGCTTCGTTGTAGTCGTCCACCGCCTTCTCGAACTGCAGCAGCTTGAGATAGATATTGCCCCGAGCCGCCCAAAAATAGTCGGTCTTGGGGTTGAGTTCCAAAGCCTTATCGAAATCGGCCAGGGCGTCCTGGCGATGGTCGCCCATCTCCTCGAAAACCTGCCCCCGCTGGTAGTAGGCGTTGGCATCTCGGGGATAGAGGTCGATGGCCTTTTGATAATCGTCCAAAGACTTCTCGTACTGACCCAACCGGTGGTAAGCTTCACCGCGACGGATGTAAGCTTGAGCAAATCGAGGTGCCCGGGAAAGAGAACTGGTAAAGCTCTCCACAGCCTTTTCGTACTCCTTGGCGCGGAGCTGATCCATCCCGGTGTCAAAATCCATCTGGGCCTGGAAAGCGCAGCCGCTACTCCAGACCAGCAGGAGGGCGGCCCATAAAAAGCGAGAGAAAGTCCAGCTCAAGCGAGTGACCTACCTTCCAACATGGCGATCACCATACTTTCCAGGGCTCCCAACTGCTCGCTGTTCATCTCCACGAACTGCAAAGAGATCAGGTGACAGCCTTCTTCAATGTCCGACCGGCTATTGATCACCTTGGCGTGGATGGCAAGGTTGGGGGAGTTCACCGAGGGGCCTATCAGGGCCAGAACCCGGCGATCTCGCTTCATACTAAAAGCGCTTTCCACCAGGGCTCCTCCCACCGAAAGGTTGTTGACCCGCCCTTCCAGGATGTGACGGCCAGTGGCTTCGTCGCGCAAGAACACCTTCTGGGTGGTGGCCAGACGAACGTGCTTTCGTTTCTGATAAACGGCCGAGCCGGTCAGACCGATCTCGCTCAGCAGGGTGTACACCCAGGTCCCTTTCAGGTCTTCTCCAAAAGCCTGGTAACGCACCCCGGCCGAGAGTTCATCTCCGCTGTCAGGGCGACACCACATGACCTCCACATCGAACCCTTTTTCCTCGGAATACGTTTCAGCGAAAGGAAAGGAGATGCTCAACTTGTCACCCTTTTGCACCTGGGGAACACCGATCAAACGCAACCCGGTGGTCCCGATGTCGATAATGGACGCCTTGTAATCCTGCCCGTTGTGGTTGAGATTGACCCGATACTGGCACAAAATCCGAGGAGAATCTCGGCTTTCCTCGGGGGTGACGGGGTCTCCACCGAGGACGAGACTGCGAAAACCTTCGAGTAACCTGGAAAGAAATGACATCCCGGTCTAACCCTGCGCAACCTTGCGCCGGAGTTGTTCCACCAACTCGGCGTTGTACAGAGAGTCACCAGCCCAGCGCGCGACCACTCCCAGAATCTTGGTGGAAGCCCCGTGGAACTTGGAGAAGGGCAGGTTGTTGACGCACACCACTCCTCTTACGATCCCCGACTCCTCCTCCACGATCGGTGCAGCGATGAGGATCGGGAACTCCCCCTCTTTCATCCGCACTCGACCACTGTCTCCGTCGCGCAAGAGATCCAGCGCGGACATCGGTCGCTTCTCTTTGACCACCTTCCAGGCCAGGCTCTGCTTATCGGTAATTCTTTTGAGTTCCTCGGGTACCACCACGTAGCCCTTGGCAGCCCGTACCACCAACTGGTCATCCGCCAGGGTGTAAACGGTGCTGCGGGTGGCCGAAAGGTAGTCGTTCACCAGATCGCAGATGGCGGGGTAAAGATCCTTCGAGTCCAGAACCGACAGGCGTCGCGCTATTTCGGAAAATGAGCTTACAGTCTTGACTTCCCCCAGAATCCGTTCATTGAGTTCGTTATTAGCTTCGGTGAGGATCTGGATGCGCTGGCGAAGTCTCTCCTGCTCGGTGCGGGAACGGTCTAATTCGTGCCGGGCTTCTCGGAGTTGCTTGTTCCGAGCCTCCTGGACCATCCCCAGCAAGATACCGGTGGCCAGCATGGCCAGAATGGGAAGAGCGTCGTCGGCGCCCAACCCTCCAGCCCCGATGATATAAAGGCCAAGTCCCACGAAGGAAGCCAGCAGCGACGGACGCAGACCGTGCTGGCTGGCCTCGATGGCGATGACCAGCAAGAACGGGTGCAGGGCTACCCCTGGAAAGCTCCAGGCACCATCGTTGGCGATGTAGCCAACCACCGCGATAAACGCATAGAGCGCCAGAATCTCGTAGACGAATGCGAATGAACGTTTCATTCGTGGTCTCCTTTAGGCAACCGAACGTCCTGGCGTTCGCCGTTGCGAATGTAGTAGATCCCAAAACCGCCGGAAGGGGCCAGCATGTCTCGGCGAAAGGGTTTTTCTTCGGCCATGGGTTGGGAACTGAAGGTGAGATACTCCAACCGCCCTACCCGGTTGAAGAGCAGATAGAGCCCCACCACAAGCCCCAGCAGGGTCCCTCCCAGCAGTCCCAGACCGTAGGTATTCTCACCGGCCAGCAGCGTCCAGCCTCCGACTCCCAGACAGCCGATGAGAGCTGTGGTAGCGGTGATGGCCGACTCCGGGTAAAGCTGAAAATAGAACATGATCACCATCACGAACAGTAGAATCGCCTGGGGAAACGCTCCCAGGGTCATGTTTATGAAGAGCTGGCGTTCCAATTCCGACAACTCCAACAGATTCTGAATCTGGTCCGCGAAACAGACCGTGGAAAAAGTGACAACGGCCTGGATCAAGGTGAGGTTGACCAGCGCGTCCTTCAGGTTCTCGGTCAGAATCTCTTTCTGCTTCTCGATAACGGAGAGCGGCTTTCGAGCCATGACCGCGTTGTAGAATCCGCGGTAATCCTCGTAGAAGCCTGTTTCGTTGTGCACGTAAAAGATGATAACCGCGGGCAAAATGGTCATCTGGGCGTAAAATGAGGCCAGATCGAGAGGCTCGTAAGCGTAGAGCACGTGGTGCTGCACCGGGTCACCCACCGTGAACCAGTAGATCATAATGGAGGACCAGATGGCCGCGTAATACACCGCCCCTGCGATGGCCAGAGAGGGAGCCTTCTTAAAGAACCCGAGCCACTCGAAATCGAAGGAGGCGGCCGAGTCGAACTCCCTGGCCAGTGCCACCAGGCCGATAGCCACGATCACCGCGTTGCCCACCAGCATGCCCAGGAGATAACCCACGTCTCCCACCCGAAGACCCAGGAAATAGGCCGAAATGATGGCCACGATGGTACCCGAGGTGAAGGAGGTGGCGACCAGGTGAAAGGCTCTCACCGCCCCCACGAAGGCCAGCAACAACCAGACCAGACTCACCATCGCAAACAAAGCCGCTGAGATCATGGTGTAAACCCAACCCACGTCTACAAAGGAGAAGAAGATAAAGCCCACCACGTAGTGGAAAACTGCCGAGGCTATTCCTACTGATAAAAACGAGGGGATATGGGCGGTCAGCTTCTGGGCGTCCAACTGGTCGGCCAGGTAGCGGGTCACGATCAATTGAAACGGAGCGGTCGTGATCAGACTGAAGGCGTAAATGTAGATGATGGTTTCCAAAAACAGCTCGGTGCGAGCCGCATTCTGGCGCATCAGATGCCCAATCACGATCAGGCTGATGACGGTGAGCACCCAGGGGCCCGCCGCCACCAGAGCCGCGTTGTAATAACCCTTCAGAAAGCCGCGCAGGGTGCCTTCCTGGGTGAATCTTCTTAACTGAAAACCTATACCGGCCATGCTCTAAACTCGGGCCCCTTCCCGCACTGCTCCGTCGGTGAAAGAGTGGTAGATGGAGCGATACGAATCCAGCATCTGATCGCGTCGATAGTACTTCATCACTCGCTGACGGCCAGCCTCACCCCGACGCTTGCGCTCCTCGGGATTCTTGTAGAGAGCGATCACCGCTTCGGCGGTTTGACGGGCGTTGCCCACCCAGGTGATGCTACCGGCCGGACCCAACGCCTTGTCCTGAGCGCTCCGGCCGTAGATGATCTCCCGGCAGGCGCCCACGTCGGATGCCACCGCCGGCAGACCGCAACAGAAACCCTCCAGCAAAACCAGCGGTTGGCCCTCGGAGATGGAGGTCAGCACCTGAACGTCTAAGATGGGGTACCAACTCCGCACGTCCACCCGGTCGGTAAAGGCCACAATATCAGAGAGTCCGAGGGCCTCTACCATGGTCTGGCACTCGGCGAAATAGTCTTCGTCTTCGTCGGTCGGACCCAGGATGTAGACCTCCAGGTTGGGGATCTCAGCGGACATAAAACGGACCGACTTGATGAAGGTCTTGATGTCCTTGATGGGTACCACCCGGCCCACCAGACCCACTCGAAACCCACCCGAAGGTCGCAGAGCCCGCTCCTGGTGCTGTTGAAACGCTTCCACGTTCACCCCGTTGGGGATGATCTCGATCTTCTCTTCGGGTGCGCCGAACTCGATCTCTTTGCGTAGATTGCCTTCGAACAGGGTGTAGATGTGGTCGGTCTGCTGATAGCAGAGCTTGCCCAGGGCCAGAAACAGGTTGATCCAGATCTCCTTGAAGGTTCCGAGACCGACCTCCAACGCACCCCGGCGCGGCGCATCCACGAAGATCCAGTCGGCCTGGGAAATCTCGATCCTGCGTTCATTGACATAAAGACCGTGCTCGGTGGTGACAAACGGGGTCCTGGTTCGCTTGGCCGCTACAGCCGCGAGAAAACCAGACCACCCGGTGGTCACCGTGTGGTAGAGCTTGGCCCGGGGAACTTCCGCTAGACAGAGCTTGAAGAGGGGCAAGAAAGCGTAACGCCAGGACCAGAAAAAATCGTTAAAGGAGGCCCGGGGATAGTTTTCACGATAGGCTTCGGTCAGTACTTCCCAGGCCGGGTAGCTATTGGCAAGCTCCTTGACGGTCAAGGTGGGCTCCCGATCACCCCGGGGGCTGAGGTGGGGGAAGGCGGTTTCAAAGCCCACGGACTCTCCTCGTAGGATGCCCTTGATGAAAGGAGTGACCTCCTGCCAGGCGGCGGCCTGAAAGGGCGTCTTGTTCTGGGGTTTAAAAACGATGTCGTAGAGGGGCACCACCACCAGGTCTCGGACGTTGGGCGGCATCTCGTAGCGAAACTTGAGTTCGTCTTCTTCGCTTGGAACTAGATAAACGATTCCAAACTTTAATTCCGGCATGCCTTCGATCAGGCTGTGAATCCAACTCGAAACCCCCCCCGGTACAAACGGGTAGGTCCCTTCGCACATAAAAACGACGTCAAGCATCCTCATCTCCAAACCAGAAGCGAGCGAGATCGTAAGTCGGACCCATACCGGGCTTGCGCTTGTTCGGGACCCGTACTGCCCAGGCATTCTCCAGAGCTGTTTTCCGAGCCGTGTTGAGCGTTTCCAAGCGCGCTTCCGACACACTCTGCTCAAACAAATCCTGCAGCACCAATAGTTGAGCCTGCATCAGGGAAGGTTCTTTCTTCAAGACTTGCTTGGCAACCTGAGCGGCTTCCGGCACCAGTCCTTGCATCGATAGCAGTTGGGCGAAGTCGGAGCCTAGTTCGGCATTGGCCGGGTGGGCGAGCATGGCCTCAAAGAGGTAACTCAAGGTGAGCTCCCAGTAGTAGTCAGCCAGGCTTTCGTCCAACAATCCGCTCTGCATATACTCGATGTGGAGCTTGGCCATTTCGATCTTGAGTTGGGCATCACCCGGTTGCTCCTTGATCTCCTGGGCCAGGGAGTACACCTCTCCGGCAAACTGCTTCTCCATTTTGTCGATTATGGAGAGGGCGTACTGATAAACCTCAGGCCGGGGGTCGGTGGCTACTTCACGAATCATTTCGATATCAGCCCGCTCTCCCCGCTCTCGCAGGCGGTTGACGATGGCGATGGCGGTGGGGATGTCCGCTAGGGGCAGCATGTCCACGAACGGCTCCACCTGAGCTTGCTCTGAAACCCTGAGGTTGAGCGACTGGAGATCGTCCGGTTCCTCTTCCTCGGCTACCGTTACGAACATCTCTGCCTTAACCACCTCGGTCAGGGGCATCTGCCGCGGCTGTCCTCGGGCCATGAGATAGGTCAAAATGGCTCCTAAGACCCCCACGGGTCCGGCCAGAAAACCGAACACGCTGGTAAAGAGACCCCATCCTAACCGGGACTCCTCGTCTCGCCCCAGGGCCAAAAACACCCCCAGTCCGGTCATAAAGGCAGCCAGATTGTGGAGAAAAAACGCCCAGAACGGGAAGGGGTCGGTGGTACTTCCCACCTCCGCCTGCATGAGTAGCAAATAGGCGCTATAAAAACTGCAGAGGACGGCCAGAATAAAGAACGGTAGACCAAGCAGATTGAAAAATGGAGAGAGGACGTGGCGGCGGGGAGACTCTATTTCAACGGCAACGGTACGGCTCATTCCTTACCATCCTTCAGGTACTCCAAAGCCCCCGAGGTGGAGACGGCCATCCGATAGATCGAATCACAGTTGGTGGCTTCCAGCACGGAACGAAGATCCGGATTGAGACCGCACAGAACGACCTCTCCTCCTTCTCTTCGCCGCCGGGCCAACAAGCCCACCAGAGCAGCCATGCCGTACCCGTCGATCTCCTCCACCTCGGAAAGATCGATGATACGATGTTTGGCCTCATCAGCCTGCGCCTGAAAACACGCCCTTCTGAAGAGCGCGACCTGCTTGCCCACAAAGGCACCCGTCACCCTCAAGACTGAAGCGTTGTCTACGGTGGAAATATCCACCTCAAGGTGACGCCCTGACCCGCTTCTACCCAACTCACTCATTCCGACATCCCATCCGTAGCTCCCTCGAACTCGGGAATCAATTCGTCGAGTTCCTGCATTCGGAGCTGATTAGCCAGCCACCTGAGGAGCTTGATGCGCTCCTGGTGCTGGCCTTTTCGGAAGGCTACAGCGTAGCAGTTTCTACCCTCGTTGTCCACCGTGTAGCGAAGAAGTCGAGAGGATAATCCGACGACCCCCATGGGACGGCCCTTGGAAACGAGTTCGACCCTGACGACGGCGTTGCAAGGCACTTCCAACTCCTGGGACAACAGTAGGGACGCACCACCGGCCGAAATGTCCAGGGTGTGCCCTTCGATCATACTTTGACCGGCGATCTCGACCTTCACCGGAAGCCGGCGAGGGAATCGGAGTTCGGAACGAGCCTGGCGCACGTTGTAGTTGATCCGTTTGAGCAGATCGCCCACGAAGCTATGCTTGACGGTGTTGGGAGAATCCGTAAAGCGCAGACCGGCCACCATGCCGCTGGTCTTCTCCGGCCCCTCGGCGCGCAGTCGCCAGACCACTTCAGCTTTGCACCTCCTGGCGCCTAACAGCATGGACTTGCGAGAAACGACCAGATCCACCCGTTGGCCCTCCAAAACTTCCAACCGAGAGCCCGAGAACATTCCGCCGGCGCTATCGGGGTCCGGCACGTAGACGCAAACCCCACTCAAACTGACATTCAGAAACTCCGCATTCACGATCTCCGATTCCGTTTCCAGGCTGACCGAAAGGCCGACTTCTCCCCGACTCTCCCGCCGACGCTCCTGGGGCAGTGGCTCCGATTCGATCCAGGGGATCTTGGCGGTCAGGCTACCCAGTAAACGCTTCCAGGGGCTTTCCAGAAACTGAATCCGGGGGGCCGGCTCCAGCACGTGCTCTTCATTCGTGCCCGGCGTGGGCAAAGCGAGCGGCGCGAGGTGTTCTTGCAGGCCTTTTCTTAGCTCAGTCTTGAGCTTGCGCTGCATCCATAAACCAAACATGGACTGGTCGGAACTCTGCTGAAAGCGATAGCTCACCGCCGTGAGCTGCTGCTTTCCAAAGAAAATAGGTCGTTGCCACAGTACCGTACCGTTCAGAGCCACCGACCACTCGGCATCCATATCCAGATGAAGTTCGAACCGGGTGTCCTCTCCTAGTTCACTGTCCATCACCAGCAGCGCGCCCTCCAGGCTCACATCCAGTGTCTTGCAGCGGCGGAACTTCTCTCCTGGCAGGCGCCACCAACCGTTGAGGATCTCCTCCACCCGGGTCGACACCCTGCGATCGTATTCGCGTTCCATTTCCTTCACAACGTTTACCGCTGCCTCACCCGAAAGCCGAAGGCGGCGCGAGACGCAAGCTCTCTCGGACCACTCTAGCGATACCTTCGGCGTGCAGACCGAAATGCTCCAGGGACGGCTCCTCTTCGGACTCCCCGCCCAACATCTCCTGGACTTGCTCAACCTCTATGCCCAGACGGATGAGTTTGCAGCGCGCGCTCTCCGGGCGCCACAGATGACCGGAAATACTACCGGCTTCAGGATGCTCGTCCACCGAAATCAGGAGTGAGAATCGATTCAAACCTTCGAGCAATTTTCGATCCAGGGGCTTGCGATACCTCAGATCGATCACCGCCGGGGAAAGCCCCACCGCCCGTAGTGACTCGGCGGCCAGCAGACAGGGATAGACAGTGGATCCGATGGCTACAAGGGCTAGCTCCTTGCCCTCGCGCAGGATACGACCATGACCGGGGTTGGCTCTGGACATGAGCGATAGCCCCACGGCGGGATTGCGGCAGAAGACCAGTGCGGTGGGCCCCCGCAGAGAGTCGGCTTCTAGAAAGAGGGTTTTGGCCTCTTCTTCGTCCGCCGGAACCGCGAGATTGAGACCGGGAATGCTCTGCAGCAGCATTCCGTCAGTCAGCCCCCCGGCCGCAGAAGAACCGGCAGCGGGCAAACCGGAGTGATAGACCAGAAAGATCGGGTTGTCCCGGTCCACGCTCTCACACCAGTCGCGAATATCAGCATATACAATGGGCAGAACCACCGAATCTATGGCCAACACGGGACGCCCCGGTGTCCCCTGTTGAATACGGCGAAATAGACCGAGTTGGCGCCGGAACTCCTGGAGATCATCGATGGAGTCTGGAACCCAAAAAATCGACTCAGCCGCCACCATGGTCTCCAGGCTTCGTTGGAACCGCCCGAACACTGTCTCCAGAGGGGGGGTGCCGTTGGCTCCGCCCGAGTAGCGCTTCAGGTAACGAATTTCCGACGAAACCAGGGGAAGCGGGACTTCCGTCGCCTCCTGATCGCGACAACAGACCACCAGCAAAGAAGACCTCTCGAGTTGGGTCTGAACAAACTGCTCTTCCAGCCTGGCCCGAGCTTTGTCGGAGCCGTCCCACTCCACCCATCCGCAATCCTGAAGACCCACTTCTTGCAGATAGGCGCCGGTCGCCGAATCGCGTTTTTCGAACACCCCTCCCAGGGAGCGAGGCCTCCGCCGCTCCAGTAAAATTACGCTGGATAAGAGCCCCGCATCGGCCAGCAGGATCAGACCCTGAAGTTGATCCGGATGGCAAGGGCAGGCCAGCACCACCACCAGTCGCTTTCCGGTCGATTCGAAGGTTTCGCTGGAAGACACGGAAAGGTAGGAGAGGTACGCCCGGGCAGCTTCTTGAGACCAGTCCGCCCCGACCGACGAGGTGAGGGACTCGGGAAGTTTAGAATTTAAGAAGCCCACACCCGACCAGAACACCAGGTCTTGAGAAACCCTGGTCAGGTCTTTGGCGAGTTCTTCTAGATGCTCTTCGGTAGAAGAAATCGGCCCTACCCTTTCCGGTCCTGGAGAAACAGCGCCAGAGCCCTCAGCACATCTGCCGAATGACCGAAGGTTTCGAGATTACGCAAGGCTTCCTGAGTGGATTCCTCTACTAACTTTTTGGTTTCTTCCAATCCGATCAGAGTGACGAAACTCACGCCATCGGGGTCTTCATCGGCATCCAGGATGTCGTCGGTCAACTGAAAAACCAGACCCACCGCCTTGCCATAGTTGGTCAGCGCCTCGAGTTGGGCCGGGTCGGCTCCGGCCAGCATCGCTCCCGCTCTCACAGCGCCGCAGATCAGAGCCCCGGTCTTGGCCCTATGGATGGCTTCCAGGGCGGCCCGATCCACCTGTCGGGACTGAGCCTGCATGTCGATGACCTGCCCACCGACCATGCCATCGTGGCCGCTGGCCACAGCCAGATCCTGGACCAGACGAAGTCCAACCTCAGCGGGCACCCCTTCGGGCAGTTCGGAGATCTTATGAAAGGCCCAGATGGAGAGACCGTCTCCAGCCAGCAGTGCCCCCCACTCTCCATACTGCTTGTGGGCGGTGGGCTTGCCCCGGCGAAGATCATCATCGTCCATGCAGGGGAGATCGTCGTGGGCCAGGCTAAAACAGTGAATCATCTCATAGGCACAGGCCGCGTTGGTGGCGATTTGGCCGGGTTTGCCCAGACACTCGGCCGCGCCGTAGGCCAGGATCGGGCGAAACCGTTTACCTCCTGAAAAGACACAGTATCGCATCATCTCTACGGTATGAGTCATGGAGTCGGTCGCTGGAAATGTCTCGTCCAGAGCCTTTTCCACCCAGTTGGTGCGTTCGGCCCACCACGACTTCAGGGGAAAATCCAGTTGGGTCGGTTGTATGAGATTACTCATCTGTTAGTTCCTTAGAATCCTCGATAGAGATCGGCTCCATTGGGAGATCGGCGCGCGGATTTAGAGTTTGCGAACCAGCCACCAGGACTTTCACTCGCTCCTCCACCTGTCGGAGTTGTCCATCGCAATGCTCCACCAGAGCCATTCCTTCCTCAAAGAGAGAAAGCGACTCTTCCAGGCCCAAAGCGTCGCGCTCCAGGCGCTCCACAACTTGCTGCAGACGAGTCAAATTTTCTTCATAATTGGGATTGGCGACTTCACTCATTCTTTGGGTTCTACTCGCTTGATCTCGGCGACGATACAGCCATCGGCGAAATGCAGTTCAAGCTCCTCTCCGGTGGTCCTGCCCTGGATAGAGGTCACTAGCTGTCCCCCCGTATAGATCATGGAAAAACCCCGGCTCAACAAAGTCCCCGGGCCCGCGGTCTGCAAGCGTTCCTTCCACTGCTCCAGACGCTCCCGAGCGGGAGAGCCGATATTACGACCCCAGGCTCGACCCAGCCGTTGCCTCAACTCCTCGTGACGCGCCCGCGCTCGAATGATGCTGCGGGCTGGATGGTGGGCCTGGCAGAGTGCCGAGAGCTGACGCAGAGCGACCCGGCGTTCTTGAAGGAGGCGTTCCACCCCTCGGACGGCTCGCTCGCGCAAGAGGGTGAGGCGACGTGCGAGTTCGACTCGATCCGGAGTAACCAGGACCGCGGCGGCGGTGGGAGTCGGGGCCGTATGGTCGGCCACAAAATCGAGCAATACGGTATCAGAGCCGTGCCCTACTGCTGCCACCACCGGCACACCAAAGGCGGCCACGCTTCTGAGCAACGCTTCATCGGAGAAAGGCAGGAGTTCCTCAAAAGAGCCTCCCCCCCGAGCCACGATCACCACCTCTACCAGACCCTCCAGTCGGTTCAGGGCTTCGACCAGTTCGGTCGCAGCGAACTCACCTGAAACCGAAGATGGACTCAAAAGGATCGGGCAGGCCGGATAGCGCTTCTGAACACACTGATAGATATCGTGGATCACCGCCGAGGCCACCGAAGTGACCACCCCGATGGAGGAGGGGAAACGAGGCAGAGGTCGCCGAGGTCGATCGAAAAGCCCTTCGTCTTTCAGCCGAGCTTTGAGTTGCTCGAGAGCCAACAATTTTTGGCCCTTGCCGCTCTGCATCAAAGCCAGAGCGACCAGTTGCAGGTCTCCTCTCGGAGGATAGACGTCCAGCCGACCCCGCACCGTGATCTGGTCGCCCGCGCGCAGTGGAAATCGTAGTTTCTCGGCTTCAGCTCGCCACATGACGGTTCGGATCTCGGCCTCACCGTCAGTGAGCTTGAAGTAGAGATGGCCTCTGGCGCTGCACAGGAGGTCGACAACTTCCCCACTGACCAGGACGGCACTGAACGCCCTGCCGACCGACTGCTTCAAAAGATTCAGGAGACGGCCGACGCTGATCGGTCCGGTGCGCAACTAGGGAGCCGGGGTAACCGCGGGCTCCGGGTTCGCTGTCTGCGGTTCGACCGGAAGGGCGGAGAAAACTGTTTTCCCGTCGGGCGACACCACCAGCAAGACCGGATTGTCGTTGCTGTCCATGCCGACGTGGATCCGGGGTCGGCCCTCGCGGTCGTACACCGCAAAGCCGTCCAGGTAAGGAATGGATGCGTACTGGACTTCTCGGGGCAGATTGCCCTGGTGATCATAAAATAAAAGTCCCAGATGTCCGGTGGGCATGGCGCTGAGGGCGGCCCTCGGCTTGCCCGCGGCATTGATGATCAACCCTTCGGTTTGCACCGCGCGAGAGCGACCGGAACTGTCATAAATCATGGTGGCTCCCATGATCAGTACCAAAATCAGCAGCAGCAACCCGCAACGCTTGAGGCCCGCGTTTTGCTCCTCCAGATAGCCAAGCCTGTCTTCAACGCTCGATACTTCACTCACGCTCGAGGGTGCACTCGCGCTCGGTGCTTCACTCATGCTCGGGGTTTCCTCTCCAGGGGCTATTCCTGCTACCGGCTGGATAGACCGGCGGCAGAGGACGGTTTGAGGCAGCTTCGTCCTTGTCCTCCCCGAAGTGGCGTAAATAGGCCAACAAGGGCCGGTCATCCCACACCTCGGCTTCCTGAAGAAGTGAGTTTACCAGTTCGGGATCAGGCTTGTCCTGGAGCCGAAGGGACAGCAACTGATAGTAACGCCGAAGAGGGTTTTCAGGGCCTAAAATCTGCCAGGACTCCCGGACCGAAGAGATCAGCTCGGCAAGGTTAACCTCCGCTTCACCCAATTCGCTTCTTACGGTCTCGGCTAGACAAAGGATGTAATGCTCCACCGAATCTTGCTGGTCCCAGTCCCCTTCGACGTCACGCTTGAAGAAAAGTGAGTTCAAAGCTTGCCGGTGACGATAGCCAAAGTCCGGGCCGCCCGTGGAGGGAAGAGGCTTCTCCTTTTCTCGCGTAGCCTGAGAAAACCAGCCCTTGACCGAAGCGGTGGCCTCGTTAGCAAATTCGCTGGACCGCTTTGCGAAACTACGAAGAGTGTCGCCCACCTCAAACAGAGACTCAGGCTCTGCTTCCCGAGGAGGCTCTTCAGTCGCCCGCTCGTCCCCGTACTCGGCTCTGCTCAGGGAGCTCAAACTTTCGAACCAGTGCCGATAATCCTCGAAATTTCGATGACTGAAAGTCAGGATATCCACCGAAACCCCCGGGCTTTCCCGCAACATCTGGCGTACCGCGCTCACCACTTCCGCAGCGGCAAAACGATCGGCAAGACCAGTCTGGGGCAAATGCAGATGAGTCATGGTGATACTGCGCGCACCCAGCCTCCGGGCCTGGCGCAGAGTCTTTTCACAGAGGTTCCTAAACGATCGCGGGGTGGGAGTGCCTTTGTCCGGAAAGAGTAAGAGATGCCGGAAGTTGAGCAGGCCCGGCTCGATTCTCACCGGGCTCTCCCCGACGCTCTCCAGGTGTTCGGTTTCCGGATGGGCGGCTTCAGCGATGAAATATCCCACCCGGTCCCAGGCTCCCAGAGTGATCAAACAGTCGCCTTCACCCAGATTCTCAAGATCGAGGTAGGAGAGTGTCACCCGGCTTCCGGGAGGGGTAAGGCGGGAATCCAGGGTGAGAGGCTGGGTGGAAAGTCGTCTGCGATATTCCCGGCAGACGGCCCTGACTCTCTCCAACCGGTCCCCCTCATCTTCCACCGATTTGAGTTCCCACAAACTGGCTGCCAGGTCGCCCTCAAGCTCGGGGATGTCTGTCGGGATGCTCTGGTCCAACCAGTGCAGAGGAAGTAAATTCCAACGGCCGGTCAGTTCCGCGAAATCGAGCTTATCGATGAATTCGTTCCACTGTGTTTCGGTCACGGCCGGGACTTAAACCGACGAACTAGATTCCCTCCCAGCGTATTGGACCAGGGCGAGATGAAACACCTGCTCGTGGGAATCCTCAATGTGTTCTCGAGAGTGATTGAATTGAGAGTAAAGAGCGCTCAGTATCGCCAGCAATTGTTCCGGAGTGGGGCTCTTCAGGGCTCGCAAGCTCAACCGACCGTCGCTTTCCTGGAGTAAGGGACCGGGCCCGGCGTTCTCTCCAAGGGACGAGAGAAACGTCTCGAATTCTGTACCAAACGGCAGTGAGTGCGATCTTTGAAGTTCCGAAAAGATGCCCCTCAGTAATCTCACCGTCGTTCCAGTCTCTGAGTGATCTCCAACTGATAGAGGTAGAGATGCCGGCTTAACCGGTTCCGGTGTTTCTGGATCGGGAACAGGAGACGGGTCTGGTTTTGCCTTGCGGAGCGGCTTGAGGGTGGCAGATGGCCTGGGTTTTCGCTCGGGTCCAGGTGGAGCTTTGGCTGCTGGCATCGGTACCGGTCGTTGGGGCTCTAGCTTTGGCTTTGGCTTTGGCTTTGGTTCCGGCTTACGCGCTACGGGAGGCGGGGAGTCGAGAGTGCCCGATGTGTCGCGCCTGGAGTCGTCCAGCACATTAACCCAGACCTCTGGCTGAGTCGCCATCGTGAGCGCTTCCATCTGAACTCCAGTCAAATAGATGGCCTCGGCCGGTACCTCCGGAGCCCGGCTCCAATCACTAAAGTACAAAATCTTGCTACGGGAACGAAGTTCATCGATGGAGACCCGGTCTCCATTCGCGGTCAGGACCCGCTTTTCTCTATCCCCTTCGCCTTCCGACCAGATGTCGACCAGGACCGTACTCTGGACCTCTTCGTGCAGCCTCTCCAGAAGTTGCACGGAGGCCTCCTTCCAGAGAGAGCGACCGGCCTGAGTGAGAATTTCCGGGACCAGAGCCTTCAAACTTTCTATCTGCTCCTTGTGCACCAGGTGGCGCCCCTGGGAATCGGGCCACCCCTGGGAAAGCTCCAAGCAGATCACCGCCGGGCCCACGAAAGTAGAGACCGGTCTGCTCTGGAGCTTGTGACCTCGAAGGTTGATCTCCAGGACCACGCCCGAAGCCTTGACGTTCCGGGGTGGAAACGCTACCACCACTTCGCCCACTCCAGGTACGGCTCGCTCGAAACCAAGGCTTTCCACGGAAATCAAGTGCCAATCTTCGAGAGAATTCGGGTCGAAGGGCTGTTTCGCTTCCAGTCGCTCCAAGCCCCTAACATCCTGAAACTCCGGAGGCAAGAACCGCGGTGTGCCCTCGTCCACCAGCAGGTGCACCGGCCAGGAAGCCTTTTCACCTCTCTCCACAGCCGACCTGAAGGGGCTGTAGTAAAAAGCCAACTCCCCTTGCTCCACGAGTCGTCGATAGTTCTCCGGGCTCATCCGGGGATTCTCGTGGCTGCTTACCCAGAGCCAGTCCAGCCGGTCCGCCTCCAACTCCGTCCAGGCCTCTTGATCCGGTCCTAGACTGCGAAACAGCAGAGTGGCCGCTCGCAGATCGGCGGAACTGGGAAGAGGTTTAACTGCACTGAGAGCACGAGCGATTCCATCCAGTGCCCCCCGGATCACTCGTT
>JBAYRN010000105.1:0-19616 GCA_041676625.1 Vulcanimicrobiota bacterium | reverse complement strand
GGCGGCATGGGCATGGGCATGGGCGGCATGGGCATGGGCGGCATGGGCATGGGTGGCTTTGGAATGGGCAACAACATCAACATCAACTTCGGCAACCAGGGCATGCCGATGTTCGGTTACTAAACTACATTTTAACTATCCGGTAACGAAGAGCCACCTCTCACAGAGGTGGCTTTTTCCATGTCTGGAAATCACGCCTCTGAGCGAAAACCCCTAGAACTCATCCTCATCCACGCTCTCCAGGGCCGCGGTCAAGAATCGTTCGGCCTCAAGGGGGTTGTCGCCCACCACCATGGCTTCTTGGAAGTAGCGAAGGGCGGGGTTTAAGCCACCCGCGCAGAGAGCTTGATGGCCCAGCACCAGGAAAGTGGCACTCCGATCGGGGTTGTAAGCCAGGGTTTCGCGCCACTGCTCGTCGGCCCGGTACGGTTGCTCCAGATCATTGAGAGCCAGGGCTCGTACGTTTCCGCAAACCACGCTGGTGGGGTCCGTCCGAAGCCCTGATTCAGCAAGCTGCAGGGCGGTTTTGTTCTCCTCCAAGAGATAGAAGAAGTAGCTGGTGATCTCACAAAGGTCCAGAGGGTAGTTCCAATTCGCGGCTACCCGCCAGAGCGTTTCGGCCACCATGTGAAGGCTCTCATCGGAGAGCAGACTGAGCCAGAGGAAGAAGTTGCCCTTATAATGCACCTCTGTATCGAGCTCGAAGGAAGCCACAGCGGACCGAACCGTCTCTATGTCATGGTGGAGGACCTGCTCCACGCGCCTGGCCATAGATTCGAAAATAGCCTTGTATTCTCGAATATTTCGATTGATGTCGGTCAGCAATTGCAGCCAGTCGCCGTAGCAGATGGCGTTGCGATAGCTCAGGCGCTCCTCGCTCTCAGGCCAAACCATATCGACTCCGTCGCCGTATGTCAGCGGGGTATTGAAGGGAGAGGTGATGCGAGGGTTGCCATCGGAGTTAAAAGTAAAGCCGGTCGGACGATCCACCTCGAACAAACGCTCCGGATCTAAGACCGCGTAAGCATCGTGCAAGGCTCGAAGAGCCTGGTGGAAATCGCCCAGAGAGACGTAGTGCCAGGCACGGGCATACAAGAACCAGGCGGAATGGGTCGTTCCGATCAACGGTAGGGAAAGCTCGAGGGCTCGTTCGTACAGTCCTCCCTTGATCAGGGTTACAACCACGGAAGCTCGGTACTCCGAGCTGTCGAGTGATAGACGGACCAGTTCCTTGACTCTGCCGACGATGAAATGCTCCACGGACTCTCTCCACCTCTCAGCTTCGACCCCGCCACCGGAAACCTTTCGCGAATGTGTTCTAAACTTTGGCGGTAGACACAGAGTTCACGGTTTTTTCAATCAGAAGCAAAAAGGCTTCCAGGGTCTTTTGCAAATGGGGGATCGGGGTATCTTCTTCCTTGCAGTGCGAGAGACCGTTGGAGCTGTAAGCAAACATCATCACTGTGGGCATGTGAGGCACCATTTCGGCCGCATCGTGGAGGGGGCCGGACGGCAGTTTGGGGGCTGAACCAGAGACCTCCATGGCCGCTTCCTCAGCCAACTTGATGAGTTTTTCATCAAACGGGCGCGGTGGAATCTGCCAGAGTTTGTTCCATTCTACGGTCACGTTGTTTTCCCGGGCAAATTTTTCCGAGGCTTCCCGGGCTTGTTTGTACATGCTGGCCAGTTTATCGGCGTAGAGCGAACGCTGGTCGATGGAGATGGTGCAGGATCCGGGTACGGCCGTGACGATGCAGGGATGCACGCTCACTTCGCCCACCGTGCACACGGCGTTGACTTCGGGGGTGCAGTGGCGTAAACCGATCTCCCGAATCTCAAGGGCGGTAGCGGCGGCCGCCAGGAAGGCGTCGCGGCGGTGCGGGATGGGAGTGGATCCCGAGTGAGCCGCCTGCCCGGTGAAGGTCATGCGGTGGCGCTCCACCCCGAAGGTTCCGATCACCACGCCCACAGGTTTATTCATCTCTTCTAGCACGGGGCCTTGCTCGATGTGAAGCTCCAGGTAGGCCCGGGCGGGGATGGCTTTCAGCTCCTCGTGCGCTTTTAGCATATCGTCGAGAACCACTCCGTTCTCGGCCAGTCGCTTCTCGGCGGTCACGCCTTCGGAGTCGGTAAGCCCGCGAATATCCTCGATATCCAGAGTACCTCCGGCTGCGGCTGACCCGATCAGGCTACGACCAAAGCGCGCGCCCTCTTCGTCGGCCCAATCCACGACCTTGATGGTGCAAGCAAGATTACCGGAAGCCTGGGCCCTTCGCAGACCCTCCAGGCCGGACAGGGTGCCCAGGACGCCGTCGAGCCAGCCTCCGTTGGGCACGCTATCCAGGTGACCGCCAATGATGATGACCTCTTCGGACTCACCGGGAAGAGTGACCCAGGCGTTTCCGGCGCTGTCACGCTCCATAGTCAGGCCGAGTTCCTTCACTCGGGCTTCAAACCAATCTCTGGCTTTGCGCCAAACAGGACCCCAGGCCACCCGTTGAGCTCCGTCGGGGGTGGACGTCAAGTCTGCGAGTTCTTTCAGGTCTGCGATCACGCGCTCAGCGCTCTGGACAAGTGACATTCGATGATCCCTCCAAGGAAAAGTGTGAAGCCCTACTTAAGCCCACGGTCTAAAAGGTCCTGTATATCGGGCCAGGTTTTGGTTGGGGCAGGTAGCGATAACCAGGGGCACAAATCCTATTCCGGTGAATTGCTCTGTATGCTCCAAGGAGGTCCGGGAAGGTTACCGTTTTTGTGGTTTTTGTGGGACTCCCCAGCGGCGTCTGAAGACCCAGACCGGCAAACTCGGAAGGCACGAAATACGGGTCTTCCCCGACGAGGTCAAGGACCGCTACATCAGGCTCTCACCCGCTGGTCAGGGAGAGATCGAAATTCGCTGGGAATTGGCCCACGATTCTCAGGCTGCTCCCTGGCTGAGGATACCCAACCCTACCGACATCTTGCCTGTTGGTAGAGATAGCCAGCAGCGCATCATCGTATACGGAGGTCGGTTGCCGGAAGGCTCCTCCCATATCGCCCATCTCCAACTCCATCACACTACCCGGAGCGGTGCTCGAACCGGTACTCCCAGGCTGTGGGATCGGTGGTGCTGGGATACCACCAAGATCACGCTCGAAGTGTTGAAGCAGAGTCCCGCTTACCTGGTCGCCGATCGCACCCACCGGGAGTTGGGGCGGGTGGCTCAGGTGGCATTCTTACCGGTACCCCAGTTGTTTCGACTTGGCAACGGAGGAAACGCCGAACTGCGCCTCTCCCTCACCAGTCAGGACCATCATTTGCGACTCTCCCAGTCGAAGCTGACTCTGGCACCCGGTGAGACACGCCCGCTGGCTGCGGAGTTACACCTGCTCGACCTGGATGTGGAACAGGAGCACACCTTCTCTCTAGATGTCTATTCCGAACAGGAGGAGAGGGAGTTTCGGTTCACCACCAGCTTCACACTCCAACACCCCCGAGTCGAACTGCCAGTACTCGGAGTGGATTTCGGAACTTCCAGTTCCAAGGTAGCCCTTCTGGGGGAAGGCGATATCCAGCAGGTTCGACTCGATGGAGGCGATCTTTTTCCGTCTCATCTCTATCTCCACGCCGATGGTCGTATGGTGATCGGCGAAGAGGCTTCGGAGTATCGAGGAGAGCCTAACTACCTGCGCAATCTGAAGTCTCTGCTGGCCGATGACCTGCCCTGGGTCGAGGTGCTGGACCCTACCACCGGCGAGCGCATCCGGCATGACCTGCACGCTCTGGTGGCCGGCTTCTTGCGAAGGCTCTTTCGCAAGGTCCGGGAGAGTGAAGATTTTGAAAAGTACGTCGGAAAAGGCGTGACCGCGTCCGACATCCGTCTGGTGCTTACCATACCCGCCGGGGCTTCCACCGATGCGCGGCAGCACACCGAGCAGGTGATGACCCGGATCCTGGAGCGATTGGGTTTTGCTGAGGTGAAGATCCTGGTGGAGCCAACCGCCGTCTCGTTTCTTTACGCTGCCGAAGACCCGGAGATGATCGAGGGAAAACTGATTCTGGTCTTCGACTGCGGCGCCGGCACCACCGACGTATCGTTGCTGAGGGTGAAGCTTGAGCAAGACAAAGAGGAGGGCTTCTTCTTCCGGCAGTTCATCAACCTGGGAGAGGCCGGGGAGAGCATCGGGGGCAACCTCTTCGATGTCGCCCTCTACGACCGATTGGTCCATAAGCTCAACGACAAGTCCAAGCAGCGGTTGCGCCGACTTTTATGGACCCAGCAACAGGGACACACCGGTTTGCTGGAGCCCCCAGCGGACTTCCCTGGGCGGCGCAAGCTCCGCTCTCAGCACCTATTGGAGGCCATTCGCAAAACCAAAGAGGACCTGTCGCGGCGGTGGGGTGAACAGCAACCGGAGTTTCCAGTGGACTGCCCCCAGGCCCTGGACAAGACGGATCGCTTGACCCTCAGCCGGGCCGAATTGGTCAAGACTCTCAGACCCTTTTTCGACAAGTTGGAGGGGCTGTGCGCCCGGGTTGTTCGCGAGGCTCAACTCGAAGATGACGACATCGACCGGGTTTATCTGGTGGGGGGGAGTTCTTTCTTGCCTCCCATCCGGAGCCTTCTGACCCGTATGTTCGGCTCCGATCGGGTGATCACCGACGATGGACGCCTTACCTCCATATCTCGGGGAGCGGTGGCTTCGGCCAGTACCAGGATCCGCCGGGTGCTCACTTGCGACTATGTGCTAAAGGTCCCGGGTCTGGCCCAACAGACTCTGGTGGGAGCCGGTGCGATCTACCCCACCCCCCGGCGTTCGCGAGTCTTTTTGGCACCAACGCCTCCACCGTTTCTTTTGCACTTCGAGGTCTACCGAGTCCCCAATGCCGAACTGGGCAACCAGAACGCCAAGGAGTCGCTGCTGGGTACCATCCCCGTCCGGGTGGACCACGGCCCCTCTCGGGAGGTCACTCTTACCTACCAGGTCGATGAGTATGGTGATCTGACAGCCGGGGCCCAGTATCGCGGTGACCAGGTGGTAGACTTTCCTATGCAGTACCTGCGTCCAGCCGACCAGGAGCAGGTTCCTTGACCTACCGCTGGTTTCGGCGGTGGACTCTGCTGACCGTGCCCCTGGTCCCCGGACCGTTTGTAATCGCTGGCATGATGTTCGTGGAAGCTTTTGTCGAGCGCCCACAGCACGTACTGGGAGCCATACCAATCCTTTTCTTCAGTATCATTCTGTCCTACTTTTCCATGGCCTATTTGCTGAACTCCACCCGGGTGCAAGTGGAGGGCGACCTGGTGACGGTTCGGCACGGGCCGGTTCCCTGGAAAGGAGCTGCTTTTCGTCTCAAGGATTGCAAGCGGTTTGAGCCCGGCAAACTCGACGACGGACGTTTTGCCCAAATAGGGGTGCGCATCACCTTCTTCGACGGAACCTCCGAGGCCCTGGCTCCCTCGGGGACGGAAGAAGTGGCCCTGGAGTGGTGCAAGCGGCTGAACCTGCACGTGGATCCCGTGGCCGCCAACCCAAATCTGGCCTAGGAGCTCCTAGCGGCCGGATGCAGCCCAGGGGTCGCTGAGCAGGATATCAACCGCTTGCACGGCGATCTTGAAACGAACGTCCCAGTCGCCCGAAATCTTCACGTACTTGCAGCCGTGTTGGTCAAGCGCCTGCTCGCAAGCTTGTTGGAAGTTTTTTCGATCATTGGGCAAATAGCGAACGTCGTCCTCGACCCAGGGCACGTCGGCGCAGGTCAGCAGATAAAGGTCGTAGCAACTCTTTTCGATCTGTTCCTCCACCCAGGGATGGCATTTCTTGAAGAGCCATTCGCTCCAGATCTTCATGGTCACCATGTCAGTGTCGCAAAAGAGGACTCGAGTCGCTCGGCGGCTGTAGGCATATTCCCAGGCTCTCTGGCCCCGAGCCACGTGGATGATGTCGTCGGCCTCGTATTCTCCGTCCTTTTGTTCAAGATAGGCTCGGGAGTACTCGGGCACGGCCAGGGTCTGATAGTGCTGAGCCAACATGTTACAGAGTCTGGTTTTCCCGGTGGACTCCGGACCGAAAACGCACACTCTCTTAAGAAAATCCTGGCGGATAGGGGCCGGTAGACGGTTCCAGTGAGCCACTGGATTGCTCCGGATCGCTTTGGATTCAAGCTCCAGAGAGGCAAACGGCGGATCCAGCGTGACTAGATGAGCGGATAGCTCCCGAGCCAGAGGTCGACCCAAACGCTGGGGTGCAAAGAGGTAGTCGAACGGCCGACCGGAAGCCTGTAGACAGGCTACCCACTGGCCCAGGGACTCCTCGGATAACGGTTGCTCAACGGCCACGATCTCTTTCACTTCGGGAAAAAGTCTATGCAGCCAGTTCAGTCGCCGCTCTTTCGGGATGGTGTCTTCTGGACTGACCGAGAGCACGAGCGTCAAATTGTCCTCAACATACCGATTGGCAAAGTCCACCAGGAATTTGTGCCCTTCGTGAGGTGGCATGAATTTTGCTATCAGAAGACCCGAGGACATCTCATGGCCTCTGAGAAAGTGCTGGAATGAGCGCTCCTCCAGTTTTTCTTGATTTTGACGGTGTCATCGTCGATTCTCTGCATATCTATATCGAACTCTTCAAGAACCTTTGTACCCAGCATTCCAAGCGTTTACTCTACGAGGATGTGGAAGAGTTTCGAGGTTGGTACGAAGCCAATTGGGAGATCAACTTTTTCGATCTAGGTTTTACCAACGAGGAATACCTGGCTGTCTGCGAGGGCCTGACGGAAATCGTGGACTACACCAGAACCCGATTTTTTGAAGGGATTCCAGAAATGCTCCGCACTTTGTCTGAGACTAACCCCCTGGTGGTGGTCTCGACCGCCCGCACGGAAAGTATCGTGGAGCGATTAAGGTCGGCGGGCTTGCTCGGATACTTTCAGGCGGTGACCGGAAGCGATGACGGAAGCAGCGGGAAGGTTGCTCGTCTGGCTGCCCTCAAGAGTGGGATCGGGGCGACCACCGGGGTGATGGTGGGAGACACCGACCACGACATCGAAGCCGGACGGGCCAATAAACTGATCACCGTGGGGGTCACCTACGGCTGGATCACTCCGGCTCGAGTAAAGGCCGCCCGACCGGATTTTCTCGTCGATCAACCGGGTGATCTGCCCGCTGCGATCCAGGAAGCGCTGAAGGCCTGCACGCCGGCCGATATTCCGAGTTTCGAAGCATAGGACTTGATCCAGGCAGTTAACCGGTGATGCGTGTCGAACATCCTGACTATAATGAATCGTTGGGTTGTGGCCTGGTTGGTGGTAAGCGGATTGTGCCTGGATGTACACGCCCAGGAGCTACCGATCCGTATCGACACCTCCCGCAACGCTGCGGTGTATATCAAGCAGATAGAGCAGGGCGCCGGATACAAACTGTTGAGTGAAACCACTCCGGCCACTTACAACGCCCAGCCGGGCGAGACCATAGATATCAAGGTCACCACTCCCCACGGCTTTTTTTTCCGCTGGGAAGGGGACCGGCAGAACGTGCCCGGCCCGGCCAACGTGACCGTTCGCATGGACCGTAAACTGGCCTGGGATCGAGTGGCTCTGGCCGGTGGTGGGGCGGCGATCGCCCTGCTGGGGCTCTTCTTTGCCTGGAGGCGCCGGGTGGCTGCCGAATCTCTGGTCGCCCGCTCCCAAATCATGGCCCTCACCGAACGAGTGGCCTCCGCCGAGCGGGTGGGGGCGCTGGGCCGGACTTTGGGTAATTACAAAGTCCTGGCCAAGCTGGGAGCCGGTGCCATGGGGGTGGTGTACAAAGTGGAAAGCCCCTCCGGAGATATCTTTGCCGCCAAGGTCCCCAATGAGATGGACGCCCGGGTGGTGCGAGAAGCTGAGGTGTCGAAATCTCTCCGGGCTCCCAACATCGTGGAGAGCTACGGGCTGGTGGAGGGAGAGCCGAGTTTTCTCTTGATGGAGTACCTGGAGGGCCAAACGCTGCACGATTGGATGGCGAGAAACGCCCGTCTGCCCCTCGCCCGGATCGATGACCTGGTGCGGCAGTTGCTCGATGCTATCGAGGTTGCTCATTGCGAGGGAGTGTTTCATCGGGACATCAAGCCTGAGAATATCTTTTTGGCTCAGGCGGGTGGGCGGGAGATCCTGAAGGTGATGGACTTCGGACTGGCCTCCACAATAAACGCGGCCCGCCTCACCCAAACCGGTTTTGCCATGGGTACCCCCATCTACGCTTCTCCCGAGCAGTTGAGCGGAAACCCCATTGACGCCACCACGGATCTCTATTCGGTAGGAGTCTTCATCTACGAACTGGCCACCGGAGCGCTACCCTGGAAGCAGACCGATCCGGTGGCTCTCACCCTGCAGAAGTACAAAGCCTTACCGAAAGAGCCCATCGCCTTGCGGCCGGACTTGCCCATGGCCTGGAACCAACTGGTGGTAGACCTGTTGAGCGGTGATTCTCAAAAGCGACCCCAAGACGTAGCTGAAGTCAAACGACGCTGGAACGATGGAACGAGCTTGATATCAAGAGTAAAGGATTGAGGGAATGAGTGACGACGCGACCCTGAACATTGAATTCAACGAAGCCGATCGGGAATACCTCCGAACCGGCTACGAATTGCTGATATCCGACCCCGAAGGGCACAGCACGCGCTTTCCCGTCCTGACTGGAGAGGTGACTCTGGGTGGCGCCAGGCAACCTTCCATTTTCGGCAGGGCGGGCTTTTTTTTACCAACCTGGAGCCCTCTCTGCCGATCATGGTAAACGGTGTTAATTCTACCTTTGCGACCGTCTTTCATCTGGACAAAAAGCTTGCTACCCTGGAAGCGTGCACCGAGCCTTATACAGGTCACCTGTGGGGAGTCGAAGAGCAACCTGTTGCCCGGGTAGAAAAGCTGACCCGTCAGATGGGTTGCAGGATCATCATCACCGCCTCCACCCGGGCCGGGTTGGGCCCCCACTATCGGCTCCGCGAACTCGGGGCGACCACCGTGAAGGGGAGGCAGACTCCGGTTCAACTCGACGGAGTGGATGGCCGAATTGATTGATCTGATTATCGTCGAGGTGGAGCGCTGGCTACGAGACCGGGTGGTGGGCTGGAACCTCTGCCCCTTTGCCCGTAAGGAGTTGCTCCAGCAGACCATTCGCTTCCGGGTCAGCCAGGCCGAGGACGAAGAGACCCTTCTGGCCGACCTGGTGGCGGAGTTCGAACTTCTCGACCAGGATTCCAGCATTGAGACGACCCTCTTGATCCATCCGAGGCTGCTGACAAACTTCGCTGACTACAACGACTTTCTGGGATTGGCCGAGGCGCTGCTCGAGCAGATGGAACTTGAGGGGATCTATCAGATCGCAAGCTTTCACCCGCAGTACCAGTTCAGCGGGACCGGGCCGGACGATCCCGAGAACTACACCAACCGATCGCCTTATCCCTTACTCCATATTCTGCGGGAAGACAGCGTGACTCAAGCGACGGACAGCTATTCCGGGGTGGAGCAGATCCCCGAGCGCAACATCTCCCTCATGAACGAAAAAGGCCAGGCCGAATTGCAGAAGCTTTTTCCCTGGAGCAACGCTTCGCAGGGCCTGTAAGTGTCTTTCGGGAAACCTCTTCAATGAATCTTCGTCTGCTACTCATTTCCGAGAGAGACGCTCTCGAGGAGGCGATCCGCTCTCTCTTGCGACTGGCCATCGGGGAGGAGGCCGACCTCACCTCGGCACCCTCGGTAGAGCGAGCGGCTCGCGAATTTGGGGAAGAAGCCTTCGACGTGATCCTCCTGGAGGCCGAAGAGTCTCAGGTGGTGACCCATATCGAGGAACTCCGGGAGGTATTCCCCCGAGAGTCGGTGGTGGTCCTCACCGAAAACTCCAACCATGACCTGGGGCTTTCCTGTATCCGGGCCGGGGCCCACGACTATATCACGCTGGAGGAGATCAGCCCGTCTTTTCTCTTTCGAACCCTTCGTTACTCGGTGGAGCGCCGCAACGTGCAGCAAGCATTGGAGTCCAGTCAAGCCCAGTTGTCGCAGGCTCAAAAAATGGAAGCCATCGGACGCATGGCCTCGGGACTGGCCCACGACTTTCGCCAGTACATCCAGGTGATCGTGGGTAACGCCAAGATCCTCAAGCGGATGCTAGAGGACGATGAGGAACTGGGTCGCTTGATGGATGAAGTCTCGGCGGCCGGTTTCGGGGCCAACAACCTGGTGAGCCAGGTCCTGGATTTTGCCCGGGAAGGACCCTCGGCCCGCAAGCAGCTCGAGTTAAACGCGACCCTGCAAAACAGCCGTTCGATGGTGGAGTCGTTCGGCAAGGAGATCCGGATCGAGTGGGATTTTTCTGGAGAGGGGCTTCCGGTGGAAGCCGATCCGGTGCAATTGGGCCAGGTGGTAATGAACCTGGCGATCAATGCGGTGGATGCCTGCGGAGAGGGAGATGTCGTACAAATTCGTACCCGTCGTCTGGTTCTGGGGCGTCGCTACGCCGACCGCAGCGTGATTCTGGAGCCAGGAAACTACGCGGTGATCGATGTGCGAGACACCGGTAGTGGAATTCCTGAAGAGGTTAGGGAAAAGATCTTTGATCCGTTTTTCACTACCAAGCCCAGGGGTCAGGGAACCGGGCTCGGATTGTCGACCGTTTATAGTATCGTGAGGGCCCAGGGAGGGCAGGTGGTTTTCTGGACCAGGCAGGGTCACGGAACTTGTTTTTCGGTCATTTTACCCTGCCTGGATCAGGTCATTGAACGATTGGCTCGCCCCCTGAGGCGTCCGGTCGGACTGCTGAGTTTGTTTGCACCCGAGCGCAATATGCTTCGGCATGACCTGGAGAGTTTGCGCTGTCCGGTCCGGGAGTTTGAACATTTGCAGTCGGCTCTGGACTGGTTGAATCGAGAGCCCGAGGGCTGCGTTCTGGTGGACCACGAACTGGTGGATAGTGTGGAGGCTCTGGATTCTCGGTTTGTCTTGCTCACCGGTCTGTACCTGGAAAATAGACCCGACAGTCTTCGCCTCCTGGAAAAGCCGTTCAGTCTATCCTCTCTGGCTATCGCCTGTCGGGAGGTGCCGTCTCACTCAGAGGTAAATGCCTGAGTATGCAGGTGAGTGAAGTGATGCAGCCGGAAGTGCTGTGTGTGGGTCGATCGATGTCGGTGCGCGAACTGTACGGCGAGTTCCAGGCAAACGAGATCAACGGTGCCCCGGTCTTAGACGAAAACGATTACCTGGTAGGGGTCGTGACGATGTCCGATATCGCTCGTTGCGTGGCAGGCGGAAAGCGATGCGATGAGCCCCGCTTTTTCGCGGGCTACGATGTGTCGCTACCGAACTTCGAGTCCCACGAGATCGATCACCTCAAGTCCGTGAAGGATATCATGAGCCATCAGGTTCACAAGGTCAACGTAAACGCCACGGTGGAAGAGGCCCTGGAACTAATGGTGGGCGAAGACATCCACCGGGTGATCGTGACCCACCGAGGCCACGTGGTGGGGATCGTGACCTCGGGGGATATGATGAAACTGTTCCTGGGGATGCTCAAAGAAGAGCACGGCGATCAAGAAGAGGACGATGATGACGAGAACGAGGACGAGGACGACGGGGGATAATCCGCGTCGAACCGCTCGATCTCTTGTTCTAAAATCTGCTTGCGGAGTTCCAACTCTTTGAACTTTGCAGTCCTTGCTGCTTCAGTGTTTCCCGCATCCTTATGGATCTTGACCAGCAACGACTGGAGGGTTCGCTCGGCCTGAGTGCGTCGCTGGGGCTCTAATTCGGGAAGGTATGCCTGAGCTTCTTTGACTCGCTCCAGGGCCCGGTCCGGCTTGGCCTCCTTAAGCTCCAGTTCGGCTTGGTTCTTGATGATCTGGAACTTCTCATTGGGAGTTTCAGAGTACTGCAGGGCTTGCCGGTAGCAATCCTGGGCTTTCTGGTAGGCGCGAGCCCGCTTGTGGATCTCCGCGCGCCGGGTCCAGCCCTCTCGAAAATCGTTGCGCTTCAAGAGGGGAGTCTGCATGAAGGCATCGACGGCCTGCAGCGCTTGCTGGGTGTAGCCCACCTCGCGCAGGGTATTGGCGTGATACTTCCAGGCCCCGGGAGCATCGATCTCGGGCGACTTGAGGGCCAGCTCAAGGGCCTGCTTGCTCAATTCGGCGATCGCTTCTTGCATCTGAATCGCCTCGCTGTACCGGCGGTTTGAATGAAGCTCTCTCAGCACCCGCCGCTGTTCGTTTATCCTGGTTTTCAAGTTGTCGTAGTCGGACAGATCGTCCGCCAGAGCGATACCGGTCAATAGGAGGGCCATCAAGGCCAGGTTCTTAAACATCGAAGGGATACTATCATCCGGGCCCGCCCATGGGAAGCCTAAAAAGGAGTCGTTACTCTTCTTTGTCCTTAGGGAAACCTTTTTGCCAGGAGTTGTCTACCGCCGGCCTTCCAAACACCCCCAGCAGCCCGAGTAAACCCACCACCGACATCCCGATAGCCACCCACTGGGCCAGGGTGATGGTCCCGATGTACTTGATATCACCCCGGGTAAACTCGTTCAAGAATCGGATGATGCCGTAGCCCAGTAGCATGGTGTAGATCCCCTGTCCCGCAAACTTGATCCGGGGGATGAGCCAGATGATAAACCCCATAAGTAGGAGATCGGCGAAGGTCTCAAAGAGCTGGCTGGGGTAGCGAGGTCCGGCCGGCTCTCCGACCCCAAAGGTGCCCTCCGGGTAGGTGAGAGCCAGGGCAAACCCAGGGTCACAAACATTTCCCTGGCAGCAGCCGTGCAGCACGCAACCGAGCCGCCCGATGGCCATACCCAGGAGTAGCGGGGCGGCGTAGGTGTCCAGCACGTTGAGAGGCTGTACG
The DNA here is from genome assembly GCA_041676625.1 of Vulcanimicrobiota bacterium. Taxonomy (GTDB): domain Bacteria; phylum Vulcanimicrobiota; class Xenobia; order Xenobiales; family JADMJV01; genus JAEXNA01. Next base: position 6,773 of record JBAYRN010000105.1, on the reverse strand, counting down.
CCTTTATATTTGTAATAAATGGTGAGGGCGATGAATGGCATCACGATGCCCCCCAGGATAGTCATGCCTCCGGCTCGCAAGTTGAGGATCTGATCTGGGTTTGTCGAGTAGTAGTCGAACTCCCAGAGGATCCAGCCCAAGCGTCCTCCGATAAGGCCCCAAATAATGCCCAGAACACCCACATCCTGAACGGCGCTGGGGTCGGTGGGGCCGCGGCGCTTGGCGATCCAGACGGCCAGCCCGATACCAAAGATGAAGGCCAATAAGAGCATGGCTGAATAGCTATAGATAGCGAACCCGAAAGGTTTTATGAGTACTGGGTGCATGGCGTGTCTTCTAGATAACCGGAGTCCTCTTTTCGGGTTCCTCGAAAATGCCTTTGTGAAGGTCAATCTTTTCCGATCCTGAACAGCGCGCCATGAAATTTCAACTGCTGGTTTTACTCTTCTTACTGAGTCAAATCGGTCTGGCCGACAAGTTTGAGACCCCGAATGATACCCTGGAAGCCTATCTCCAAGCGTGCAAAGAAGGCGACTATCAGGCTGCTGAGTCTTGTTACACCCGTTCTTCTCGCGAGCTTGCAGCACAAGACGCCAAGCAGATGGGAGAACGCCCGCCGGAACTCTTGATCGGAACTTACGAGCGCCTCAAGGACGTGGACTTCCGGTTGGAGCAGGTGAACCCCAAGCGGGCTATCTTGTGGCCCGAAACCGAACAGATTCCGCCGATGTTTCTTCGCATTCAACACGCCGAAGAAGGCTGGCGCCTGGACTACCATTTTATGAGCCGTTACATGAGGGTCAACGAAAACGGCTGGTCCTGGCGGAATCAGCGGATTCTCGACCTCTGGAAGAAGCGCCAGTAGGGGGCTTGCCGAGTTCCTGACCCGGGTATATAGTCCGGCGATGGCGCGTTGGACACGACGAGAACTGACGAGCGGAGCCTCTCTCTGTCTGGAGATGGCGTCCGGATTGTTGGAAAACGGGGCCGAGACCAGCCGGGTCGAAGAGACCGTGCGGATGGCCGGGAAAGCCTTGGGCATGGACGTAGAGGCCATGGTCCACCCCACCGGCATCACCGTGGGCTTCGGGGAGGGTGAAGTGATCACCCGAGTTGCCCGGATCAGGGAACGCACCATCAACCTGAGCAAGGTGGCCGAACTCAATCGCCTTTCGCGGGCTATGCACGACGAGGACAAGCTCGACATTCAGGTGATCCGGGATAAGATCCGGGAGATCCGCGAAGCTCCCAGCCCGTACAGCCGCCATTTGGAGTTGGCGGCTACCGCCACAACCTGCATCTGTCTGACCCTGGTCTCTGGCGGAGGAAGCGGTGAGGCCTTCACGGCCATGTTGGCCGGCTGCATGACCAGCCTGCTGCTGCGGCGCTTCTCGAGCACCTTTCCCTCCTTTCTTTCTCTTTTCGGGGCAGGCTTTCTCAGCAGCCTGGTGGGCATTGTGGCTCACGAGACCTTGGGGCTCACGGTGGAACCCATCGTGGTGGGGTCTTTGCTCTATCTCATGCCGGGTCTGGCCATCGTCTCGGCCATGCGAGACCTCATGGCGGGCGAACTGGTGTCGGGCAACGCCCGGTTGGCAGAAGCGGTGGTGGTGACGCTGGGGATGGCCAGTGGTGTATTGGCCTGTCTTAGCTTTGCGGTCAGGAGCGGTATCGGGTCATGACCAACGTGCTCTTGATCTTCGTGGCTACTCTAGCCCTGGGCATTCGTTTCAATCTGCCCCTGCGGACTCTGCCTTATTCCGCGAGCATAGCGGCGGTCAGCTACTTTCTGGCGTCCTGGCTTTCGACCCGCGGAGCCTCGCCTCCGGAGGCTGCTTTTGCCGGAGCCTTCGCGGTGGCCATGATCTCCGAAGTGCTGGCCCGCGTGCTCAAGGTACCTTCTCCGGTCCTCTCAATTCCGGGTGTCATCCCTCTGGTGCCTGGTAGCGTGGCCTACCGGGCGGTCGTTCAACTGGTCAAGGGACAGGAAGTCATGGGGATGGAGCTTGCCATCAAAGCCGCCCTGACCGCGGTCGGAATTGCCTCTGGACTTTTGCTGGCCAGTGCTCTGAGCCGGCAGACTCTGAAACCGGTCTTTCAGGTCGTGCTCCCCTCGGAGCATAATGGAGTCCTTCAAGAAGAAGACTGATGACTGCCGCTCAGGATGCTGACCGTTCGGGGGCCTTCTCTGAATAGCAGATCCACCGCTGACAGGTATGGTACAAAATCCTGGGGGCCTTGAAAGTAATGGGGGTGCCGATAGTTGTGCCAGTGAACCCTGATTTCAGCCTCTTCGAACAGTCGCTCGTTGAGATAATTCCGGGCGGCATTTCCAGTGAGATAGTCGCTCGCGCCTAGTTCCCGGCAAAGAGCAACCAGGCGACTGGTTCGCTTGCCGGAGACGTTCAGGCCGGAAGAGCGAACCACTTTCCAGGGTAGCTCGAGGCTCTCCGTGAGCCAGCGAAAGCTTTCCAGGTTGAGCTCGAAAAGGGTCTCCCACGGTCGACTCAGGATGGTCTCAAGTCCCGGGAAGTATCGGTCGAAGTAAGGCGCCTTGGTGTAGCTTTGACGAAGAGTGGCTAGCATCTTTCTTCGCCAATCCCGCAGGTTATCGATCCTGATATTCAGGTTCAACGGTTTGCTTTGCCCTCGGGTTTTTACCGGGACGGTCAGCCAGCCGATGCCGTTGGAAGTCAGGATTCGGTTTCGATTGCGCCAGCCGTGCTTGTCGAATTGGGTGTCATCGTAGAGTACGAAAACGTCGGCCCAGAGATATTGATCGAGATACCCTAGCCAGGGTAGAAAAGAAGGCTGTAAGATCACCAACCGCATCGGGGCCCCTAAAGAGTTCCGGTGTGAATCGACTCCCAATGCTTCCAAAAGTACTGATAGCCGATCTTCATTCCCACGTCGATGGGCCGCCCTTTGAGGTGAAGGCAATCGTGCCAACCATGACTACAATACTTGGTGAAGGCCAAGCTAAACTCGGATTCGTCCGACTGATCTTCGATGCTCTCTAGAAAATCGGCCTTGAAGATGGAGCGGCCAAAGGCCCGAACCGTATAACGACCGTCAGACAACCCTGGGACACCGGTTTCTCCTAGCAACTCTTTGAGTTGATAACAGGGGCCTTCACCCTCCACGACTACCCCCCGGGCTCCCACAAAAAGTTCAGCTTCCTCCTTGGGTACATTGACCAGGGAAGTGAGCGAATCTTGGCCCCGGTAGTTGCGAACAAGTTGAGTCGCCGCGCCCGGTCTGGCTGTCAGGAGTTGATCGGGCAAGATCATAAGAAACGGTTGGCCTTCGAGCCTGGGTAAAGCCATCTTCAGGGCATCGGCCAGGCCCCTGGGGTCATCCTGTTCCACGAATTCAAGCTTCAGCCCGTTGGGAATAGGGCTGGGGGAGTGGGCCCGCTCAGGAAAGGGGTAGGGATCCAGCAGGTGCTGCATGATGAGTGCTTTGTCGGGCCGAACCACGATGATGGCGCGTTCGAATCGAGCCTCCCCGAGCTCGGCCAGGGTGTGCTCGATCAGAGGTTTGGGGCCCAGGGGCAGCAGCTCTTTGGGCACGACACGAGTAAAGGGGAGCATTCTGGTTCCCAGACCGGCACACGGCACCACGGCTACCTTTACCGGTACGCGATCTTCATCGGGAACTCCACCGAGGTCTTGCTCGTTCATGGGATTCATGGGATCAGCCTTCTAGAGCCTGCAAACATTTAGCTTTCGGTGGTCAAGCTTGTTCATTATCGTCACTCCTGAAGCGAAATCTTCCTCAAATAGCTTGGTAACAGTGAAACAGAAGGAGCAAGATTCCCTTCCAGGGGATAAAATATTTCCTCAGAAACAGGATGCTGGGCAGATTTGGAATATTTTTCAAACATGGAACTCTTCCGCACCCATCCCTGCCTCTGCTCTCTCTTTCTGGTTTGTTTAGAGGACTGGGGTGCCGGCCGGGTGGACTGGAAGTTGCTGAACAATGAAGAGTTCGTGGACCTCTTCTTGCGTAAACTCTGTCTTTGTGAAGATGTAGAGCAAGACGCTCTCCTGAAGGGTTGCAGCCTTTTACTGCAACCTTCGCCGGGAGGTCTTTTGGCTGCCGCAGCCCTTCACCAGGCCGGGGTCCTGGTTGGTGAAGAGTTCGCCGAGTTTACCACCTTCACGCTCCGGGGCAGTGGAAACGGCTGGAAACCGCTCTGCTGGGGAGGGCTGAGCGAAGTACTGGAGGAGGTGGCCTTCTCTTCGGATAGCCATGATGCCGCCTGGAACCTGGCCAGCCTGATGTCCAGGGGATGGATCGCCCGAGAGCACCAGGCGCGATTTTTTAAGCGGGTCTGGCAGACCTGTCGCCTCTCTCTGGGCCAGAAAAAAGAATTCTTTCGCTGGTTGTACGGGCAGCATCAGTGGAGCGGTTTACCCAAGGCGCCGAGCACCTATCCGGAAGAGACTTTCTCCCTCAAGGTGGCTTACCGTCTCTCCAGCGCGCGTCGACCGTATTCATCCCGGAGAGAGGGTTTCAAGAGGCGTACCCAACAAGCTCGATAAACGGGGTCTGGAGGGAAGCTTTTCCGCCCGACCGAAGCGGAGAGTCTCCAGGAGGCACGAGTGAGTAAAGAGCTTTATCTAGGCAGGCGAGACGATGATTCCAGGCTGGAATACGACCCGGACAATCTAGTGACCCACGGAGTAATCCTGGGTATGACCGGCTCGGGCAAGACCGGTCTCGCCCTGGGGATGCTGGAAGAGTTGGTAGAGGCGGGGGTGCCGATCCTGGCTATCGACCCCAAAGGGGATCTGCCTAACCTGGCACTCATCTTTCCCGACTTTGCCGCTTCCGATTTCGAGTCCTGGACCGATCCTGCCGAGGCAAGCCGGGAAGGGATCTCCCTTCAAGAACTGGCGGCCAAGAAGGCCGCATTGTGGAAGGACGGCCTGGCCGGGTGGGGCTTAGAGGGCAGCCATCTTCGCTCGGTGCGCTCCCGGATGGATCTACGCATCCTCACGCCGGGTTCGACCGCCGTCACCCCGGTCAATCTGCTGGGAAGCTTCAGCACTCCGGCCGCCGAGGTCCCCGGGGCCGAGAGAGCCGAACTCGCCAGCGGTATCGTGAGCGGATTGCTCAGCCTAGTGGCCGATAACGTGGACCCCCTTCGAGATCCCCGGCACGTATTGCTGGTGCAGATTTTGTCGTCGGCCTGGGAGGCGGGCCAGAGCCTGACCCTGGAGGAGCTGATCGGGCAACTGGTGGATCCACCCTTTGCCAAAGTCGGTGTTTTTCCGGTGGACCGTTTCTTTTCTCCCGATGATCGGATGAAGCTTGCCATGCAATTGAACACGCTGGTCGCCTCTCCCACCTTCGCCGCTTGGAGAGAAGGGGTCCCGCTCGACATCGCAGCTCTGATGGAGAGCAAGGAAGGGCGGGTGCCGGTCAATATTTTTTGCCTGGCCCATCTTTCGGAAAAAGAGAGGCATTTTTTCGTGGGCCGCCTGATGAACGAGGTCCTGGCCTGGACTCGCACCCTGCCCGGCTCGGGGAGTCTGAGGGCGCTTGTCTACTTCGACGAGGTGGCCGGCTATCTGCCGCCTCACCCCTACGATCCTCCCTCCAAGAAGCCCATCCTCACGATGCTCAAGCAGAGCCGAGCGGTGGGAGTAGGGGTTTGCCTGGCCACTCAAAACCCGGTGGATTTGGACTACAAAGCCCTCTCCAACATGGGCACCTGGATGATCGGTCGGCTGCAGACCGAGCAGGATCGAAATCGGGTGAGGGATGGTCTGATATCAGCCTCCGGAGGTCTGACGGCGAAAGAGGTGGAGGAAGAATTTTCCAAGGTACAACCTCGAACCTTTCTGCTCAAGGCGCCCAAAGAGAATAGGCCGGTGCTGTTTAGAACCCGCTGGGCTATGAGTTATCTGCGGGGCCCGGTGACCCTGGCCGAACTGCCGAGGCTGAATGTCCAGAGCCCTCCCGTCGCCGCGGTGGAAGCCCCAGGGGCGTCCACCCAACCGGCCGGCAGCTCCGACTATAGTCGGACCCCGCCTCCCGCGCCCAAGGAGTACGGGCAGGCTTATCTGGATCCGCGATACGTTTTTCATCAACGATTCGACGGGCTGTTTGAGCAGTTCAGCGAGGCTGCTCGAGCCGACGGCACAATCCTGCACCGACCCGCGCTGCACGCGGTCTTGCGGCTGCAGTTTGACGAGTCCAAGGAGGACTTTGTCCTGCACGCTCGTCACCATTACCTGGCCTTCCCGCTGGACCGGGGTGGGTCGATCGCCGAACGTTTCGCGGAAGTTCGTTTTGAAGAGGATGATCTACTGGGTAGGGCTCCCGGGGAAGCGGTTTTTGAAGCCCTCCCTCAGGCCTTCGATGAGAGCAAAGAACTCAAGCAGGCGCAAGAGGATCTCTGCGACCGCCTCTACCGGACCCTCACCGCAACCCGCTTCGTGAATGAAAAGGTCAAGCTTTATAGCAAGCCCCAGGAGGATCGGGAAGCTTTTTGGGAGCGTTGTCAGGAGGCCGCCGAGAGATTGGCTGACGAAGCGGCCGTGAAGGTCCGAGGAAAGCTCCAGAAGCAGATCGAGAGAGTCGAAAAGCAGATAATCTCCGCCCGCGAGAGCGTGGAGAAGCACGCCCTTTCGGAGAAAGGTAAGAAGGTCGAGGGCCTGTGGAAAGTGGGGGAGGCCCTGGTGGGTCTTTTTACCAAGAAAAGAAGTTCGTTCAGTTCGGTTTTATCCAAGTCTCGCATGGCCTTGGAGGCGGACAAGCGG
>JBAYRN010000104.1:0-19808 GCA_041676625.1 Vulcanimicrobiota bacterium | reverse complement strand
GGGTACTGCTGGTGCTGATAGGGGTACTGCTGGGGGTGGTTATTCGGGTACTGGTAAGGGTACTGGTTCGGCGCCGGATACTGGTTCGGATAGTAGCCGGGCTGGGGGTAGTAGTACGGCTGGCGGTTTTGCTGAGTGGTCTGGTAAATGACACTCGCTATGCCGATCAGATCCGAGACGTCGAAACCACCGCGTCCCTGGTCGTAGCCGTATCCCCCACCTCGATTGCCCCCTAAGATCGAGACGATATCTCCGAGTCCGAACTGGTTCGGATTCAGGTCTTGCGCCGAGGCAGGTGATACCGCCAGACAGGCCACCAGGCCCAGGCCTAAGACTTTGCTCCAAATTTTCATACTGCCGCTCCTCTTCAAGTTTCATGATCATAAACCAGAAACGAGACCGAGAGATGCGCTTCAACCTTAAGATAACTTAAAGATTCCTCCCCTTAAGGGAAATTTTTTGGGATGTCCGCCAGCGAATAACTGGTGCTACGCCCACCCCCAGGATTTTTAGCCAGAATCCCCAGTTCCATGAGTTCTGAAATATCCCGATGGGCCGTGTCTTGAGAGCACCTTGTCAGGGTGGCCCACTTCGAGGTTGTTAGCTTTCCTTTGAACTCTCTGTCGAGGATTCGATTGAGCATCTGCTTTTGTCTTGAGTTGATCGCTGCCGGTCGAAGACGCTCCCATATTTCGGCTTTGTGCAAGATCGAACCCAGGGTCTCCTGAGCCCCCTCAAGAGCGCGAGACAGACAGGCCAGAAACCATTCGAGCCAGTCAGTCACGTCCAGGTTGCCGCGCTGAGTCTTTTCCAGTATGCGGTAGTACTCCGTTCTCTGCCGTCGAATCTGGGAAGACATACTGTAGAATCGATGAGAACTTTGCTCCGACCGAGCCAGCAACAGGTCGGTGATGGCCCGGGCCACGCGCCCATTTCCGTCATCGAAGGGATGAATTGTCAGAAACCATAGGTGGGCCAATCCGGCCTTCAAAACCAGGTCTAATTCCGCATCATCCTCCACCCACTCAAGAAATCGTTGGACCTCACCATCGAGCCGCGACGATTCGGGAGCCTCAAAATGGACCCTTTCCCGCCCCACGGGTCCGGATACGACCTGCATCGGACCCAGTCGATCTTTTCTCCAGGCTCCTACGGAGATTCTGGTCATCCCGCTTCGTCCGGTAGGGAAAAGGGCCGCGTGCCAATCAAAGAGCCTCTCGATCGTCAATGGTTCCTGGTAGCGGTGAGTGGCCTCAAGCGTCATTTCCACTATCCCCTCGACCTGCCAGTCGACCCGCTCCAGGCCACCGATGTCCAGTCCCAAGCGGCGAGCAACAGAAGACCTTACCTGGCCCGCGTCCAAAATCTCGCCTTCGATCTCGCTCGTCTTCAGGACGTCCAGAGTTAGCATCTTCAGCTCGGCTTCGGAGCGCAGAGAAAATCCGAGTGACTCCAGGCGACCAATGAGCCTTCCTTGTTGATGCCGCACTCTACCCAGTAGAGCGGCGATCTTGTCTCCAGCCCACCGGAATTCAGGCCAGTCAGACAGTTGATGAATATATAATCTCCGCATCAAATGCGGTGATTATAACAGTTTTTCTCCGCAAAATCACCAGCCCAATTTTAGAACAGTTTCTTGAGCCTCTCTTTTTCAGCCCTCTGGCTCGCTTCGAGATCCCCCAACAGCCCGCTTAGAGAGGCCTTTTTCTTTTCCGCTTCGGCCCGTTCGGCGGCAAAAAGATCAGGAGGCTGGTCCTCGGGGCTCTCCTCAGGAGGTAGCTCGAGCAGCCCTTCCAGGCTCTGGCGCTCGGCATCCAGGGCTTCGCTCTCGCCTCCCAGTGCGGCCAGCAGCGAAGCGTTCTGTTTGCGTTGGGCGGCCAGGGCGTCGGTAAGCCAATCGGTGGCACCCGCTTTCTGCAGGTCTTCCAGACTGGGCAGTTCGTCACTGTAGGGGTCCGTATCCATAATGCGAGTCCTCCTGTCATAGACTTTGACGTCTAGAGAAACAGGCCCTTTAGGATCAGCTTCGCGCCCTTCCCATCAACTCCATGAAACGAGCGGTCCATTCCACCCCTCTGGTCAAGGAATCGATGGTCACCGATTCGTCCGGTCCGTGGGCGCCGTGTTCGGTGTTGAGCACCGGTACGAAGGTGAGCGCCTGGCTGTCTTGGCTCAGAGCCATCAAGTGGCGCACGTCGTTGGAAGCGGTGGTGTTGCCGAACAGAATCGGGGTGTCCTGGCCGTAGGTCTCCAGCAGCGCGGTTTCAGCGGAAGTAAAGAGAGGGCTGTCGCTCTTTAGCCTGCGCACAAAAGCCTCTTTGGCCTCCGGACCTCCCAGTTCTCGAATCTCAAACTGCTCCCCCACCACCGAACGGATCTGCCCCAGCACCTTTTCGACCTCTTCGTCGGCGGCCACCCGCAGATCCAGAGTCAGGTGGGCCCGAACCGGAGTCTTGTCATCCTCGTTGGGGTCGTGGGTGCTCTTATTGGTGTAGTAGTCGACCACTTTCATGTTGTCGGCCCAACCTCTAAACCAGAGCTTCTTGCGGATTTTCTCCAGGGCCCGGTTGGTCCGGTTGATGGCGTCGCGTTCACGGTCGGCGATGGAGCCGTGGTGCGTTCCATCATAGCTCTCCTGGGGCAGTTTGACCTTGATGGTGCCCTCATCCGAGGGTTCCACCACAAACGCCTCCCCGGCGGCTTTCTTCATGATCGACATAGCCCGGACTTGCTCTTCGGTGTCTAGATCTTCCATCTTCAAAATAACGGTGGCTGAGGAGGGCTTGGTGTTTGAGGCCTTCAGTTTGCCGTTGGGGTTGCTGGATAGATAAAAGTCGGTCTGGGCCATGTCGGTGCGGTTGGTGGCCGACAGTTCGGGCCCCATTCGCTTTTGCACGAAGCCGGTCCACCAGAAATTCTTGAGCAGCCACCCCTTGAACCCGCCGATGGTTTCACCGAAGCGCTTGAACGACTCGGTGGTTTCATCCTTATCGCCGAGAAACGTCCATTCGCGGTCCTCGATGTAATCATCCAGACGCTCCATGGCATCCATGGCCTGGGAGATCGCCTGATGGGGATCGGAGGGCTCTTTCAAGACCATCTGGAGAGGCACGGAATACTTTTGAGCCATGCCCACGAAGGGTACGTCGGACTTTATGTTGCCCACCGAGGCCAGGCTCTCCTTAGACATGATCCCGGAGCCTTCCACCACCCAGTACTTCACCTTGTCAAACATTTCCGGACGATTCTTGGCCAGATACTTGGCGCCCTCGGAGCCACCAGTCTCTTCATCGGGAAAGAGGTAGAGTTGCATGGTACGATCCGGAGTGCGACCGGTTTGCTTCAAATGCTTCATGGCTACCAGAACCTGGGCTGCCGGTCCCTTGGTGTCGATCGTACCCCGTCCTACCATCACCTGGCGGCCCTTGTCGTCGCTGATGATATCCCCGGAGAAGGGTTGCCCGGTCTTCCACTCCCCCTCGATACTCACCACATCGGAGTGGTGCACAAACCCCACCGCACCGAGTTCAGGGTTCTTGCCCGGCAGCGTGACCACCAGCATAGGTCGATCGTTAACGGTGGTGCTGCGGGAGATCTCCAGTCCCGCCCTGGCAGCGTAGTCGGCAGCGATATCAACCACCGCTTTTTCACCCCCCGGGGCTTTGGAAGGGGTGGAATCGACCCGCACCATTCGGCGGGTGAGTTCGATGACTTCCTGATCCAAAGAGGGCGGGAAGGGGTCCTGCTCGGCCTCCGAGAGCAGATTCCTGGAACGGGTAAAGCAATCCGCCGGGGTCGCTTCTGCTTGAACCGCTTCCGGCGGTGTTCTTAAAATCTTTATGACCCCGGTGGGTCGTGCCGGCGTGGTGCTGGTGATGAGCATAGTGTCCTCCACCTTTATGGTAACGACATGGACAAGAAAATAGTTGAACCTTATGTGAACATTCATTCGATGCCAGGTTTCACAGAATGGGCACGGAAAGCAAACTGATGAACTCCTCCGAGCTATACCTCGATCTGCTCTTACGCTCTCTGAAAGGCACGCTTTCCGACAGCGTGCTCTGGCGCACCTCCGAAATCATGAAAGCCCGCCAGGATGGCCACCAGGGAAACGTCATGATCTCCCTGGCAGGCTGCAATGAGTTGCTGGCCCGGGCCAACCGGAAGTTTGAGCGGTACCTCAAACCGCTGGGGAAGACCGCCTCGGAAGTGCTCGAACTCGATGGCAAGGGGCTGTTCGACTATCTCAACTGGATGAACCCGGTCAACTCACCCCACTCCATGTGCGCCGAGAAGAGCTTGCAAAACCTCAGGAAATGCGTCGAGAGCGCACTGCAGAACGAAGTCCCGGGCGATCTGATAGAAACGGGTGTCTGGAAGGGTGGGATGACTGTGCTTATGCGCGGCATTTTAAAAGCCTACGACTGCCAGGACCGAAAAGTGTGGGTCGCAGATTCCTTCTCCGGATTGCCCCAACCTGACCCGGAAACTCATCTCAAGGATGCTCTTTTCTATGACCTGATGGCCCCGCTGGAGTATCTGGCTATTCCGTTTGAATACGTCGAGGGGCTCTTCCGTCGCTACGGACTCCTGGACGATCAGGTCAACTTTCTCAAAGGCTGGTTCAAAGACACCTTGCCTCAGGCCGAGATAGAAAGACTCGCCGTGGTGCGACTGGATGGCGACCTCTACGAATCCACCCACGACGCCCTGACCCATCTCTACCCCAAGCTCTCCAGTGGCGGCTACCTGATCGTAGACGATTACGGGGTACCCTGCGGATGCCGCCAGGCCGTTGACAACTATCGCGCCGCCCACGGAATCGGGGAGTCGATCGTTCCCGTCACCGAGACGGTGGTCTATTGGCAAAAAAGATAAGGACCTGGCCCAAGCCAGGGTATCGTAGACCCATAAACGCGAAAAAGACGGCCCTTCACCTGCCGTCTTTTTCTCTCTAGTTAGTGCTCGGGTGCGGCGTCACGACCGTACCCTGGCCTCGTACCTACCAAAGCTACATAGTTCATATGTAACGTGCTATAGAGCTTGCAGTGGCACCCTCAGGAAACCTATCGCTCCGGAGCCTAGTGGCTCCCATAAAATCTAGCCTTTGGTGGTCGTCTGACCTGAAGATAGAGTACCCAAAACTGGAGAAAATTGCAAGGGGTTTACAGAAAAAATTTTCTAAGGCCGGTCCATATATACTAGCCTAGAGTTGCTTGAGCTGCCCTTGAAGGTCTCGGATTTCCCGATTCCAATAGCTCTCGCTCTCGACTTCGGGAAAGACCTTGAGGAAAGCTGGATCGTTGCGGCGGCGGGCCACCCAGGCGGCATGGCGAACGAACTTTAAGGCTCGCAACGGCTCCACCAACTCCAGTTCATCGCGGTTGAAGGGGCGTATCTTTTCGTAGCTCCTGAGAAACGCTTCCTTGAGGATCCAGTCGTCTTCGTCGCGCCCAGGCAGAAGCATCCAGAGGTCCTGCACCGCTGGACCCATGGTGAGGTCGTCGAAGTCCACGAACGACGGACCCAGGCTGCTCCACAGGATGTTGCCCCGATGCAGATCGCCGTGAACTCTGAGTTCCTCGTACCCCTCAAACAGATCGTCCAGGCGATCGATGAGCTCCCGGACCAGTTCCTGGTAAGGCCCCCACTGCCGCCGAGGGACCACTCCCTCCGACTCCAACTGATGAAGACTTTCCAGACCCCAACTGGCCGGACCGATGGTCGGCCGATGCTTGAGCTTCTTCGATTCACCCACCCGATGAATACGCGCCACCAACCCTCCCAATTCGTTGGCGTGATCCAGGGTGATTTCGTCGGGCATTCGTCCCAGTTGGTGGGGAAAGACGGTAAAGAGGATCCCTTCCACTTCACCCACGGTGCTGCCGCCCTCCAGTTCCAGGGGAGGGCGCACGGGGACCTCCGCCTGGAATAACTCCTGCAGGAAGCCGTGCTCTTCTTCCAGGGCTTCCCGGGTCCAGCGACCGGGGCGATAAAACTTACCCACCCAGCGTTCCCCCTCTTCGTCCTCCACCCCGATCACCCGGTTCTCCAGAGAGTTCATCCAGCGCAGCGTTGGTTGAATGTAAAGACCTGCCTGTTCGAAGGCGTCGAAGATTCGCTCCGGGGTGAGTTCGTAAAAATAGCGCGTGGCCTGAGTTTCCAACATGAGTCTCGATGCACCGAAGCCGGCCGCCGCACCTGCATCGCAGGAGTTCCCGGAAAAGGCTAGCAGAAGAGAGGATGAAGATCGGACTGCAGATACCGAACTTCACCCTTGCGGGTGGATCCGAGGCGCTCTCACGATACCTTCGAGAGGTCGCCCGGCGGGCCGAAGAGGGGGGCTTTGCCAGCCTCTGGGTCATGGATCATTTCTTTCAAATTCCTCACCTGGGTCCGGTGGAACGAGAGATGCTGGAGAGCTACACCACCCTGGGTTTTTTAGCCGCCTGTACTTCTCGGATCGAGTTGGGCACTCTGGTCACGGGAGTCACTTACCGGCATCCCGGTGTGCTGGCAAAGACCGTGGCGACCCTGGACGTGTTGAGCGGCGGCCGGGCCTGGCTGGGTCTGGGAGCGGCCTGGTTTGAGAGGGAGCATCGAGCACTGGGCATCCGCTTCCCGACGGTGAGAAAACGCTTTGAGATGCTCGAGGAGACTCTGAGGATCTGTCGGCAGATGTGGTCGGACGACAACGGTCCGTTCGAGGGCGAGCACTACCAACTTCAGGAGACTTTGTGCGTTCCCCGCCCGCTACGGCAGCCTCCGCTGATGATCGGAGGGATGGGTGAACGAAAGACCTTGAAGCTGGTGGCCCGGTACGCCCAGGCTTGCAACTTTTTCGAACACGCCGGGCTCAAGACACTGAAGTCCAAGCTGGAAGTTTTAAAGCAGCACTGCCAGAGCCTGGGCACAGACTACACCGCCATCTCAAAAACGGTGGTGGGACAGACGGCGCTGCGCGACCGATCGGCAGCGGAAAAACTGCTGGACAAACTCGCACAACTTAAAGAGTTGGGCTTCGATCAGGCGATCTACGCGATCAAGGACCCCAGCGATTTCAAAAGCCTCGATCTGTTTGCCGAGAAGGTGATCCCGGCCCTCACTTGACTGCCAGGATCGAGACAAAATTGAAGCACTGAAACCAGCAGCAGGCCGTTTCAAAGCCCACCCTTTTCAGGCGAGCCAGATGGGAATCCAAAGACTCCGGGATCAGGATGTTTTCCAGGGCCGTGCGCTTTTGCGCCACCTCCAGTTCACTATAGCCGTTGGCTCTCTTGAAAGAGTGGTGCAGTTCGGTGAGAAGCTCCTGATGAGCGGGTTCGTCGAAGCAGATCTTCTCGGAAAGAACCAGAGCCCCACCCTTCAAGGTCCCTTCAGCGATCTGCCGGAGCAGAGCCTCGCGCTCTTCCCGAGGCACAAACTGCAAGGTGAAGTTGAGAACCGTCAGGGAGGCGTTTTGAATGAGGGTATCTCGAATGTCTTCGCAGCGAAGGCGAACCTCGCAGCCCGGCGGGAGTTCGCCGAGGCGAGCCTGCAGAGCCCGAGTCATCGCTTCTGAACTATCCACCGCGTGGATCACGCAGTCTTTGGGGATGCGAGGCCGTATGACCATGGTACACGCTCCCAGAGAGCAGCCCAGGTCGTACACCGCGGTCTCCGCCCGGACGTAGCTTTCGGCCACCTCGCCGATCATGGATAAGATGGAGCCGTACCCGGGCACCGAGCGCTTGATCATATCCGGGAAGACCCCCACGACTTGTTCGTCGAAAGCAAAATCCCCCACCTGGCGGAGGGGGAGGGAGTATATTTGATCTTTATCCATGTCGGGCACCGATTCGCGGGAAGGGCCCCCAACCCTGGCCGATAAATGGGCGCGTATTGTGAGCAGCACGCTTTTCGAGCGATACACCCATAGTGCCCCGGCGTTTGAGATCCTCGCTAAATTCAACCGTTCCCGACGTTGGGGGGAAGAGCTCAAAGAGCACTGCAGGTCGGCCTTCGACCCGGTGAAAAACGGCAACCTTCCGCGCTGGCTGCGGCTCTACGACGAGCTTCCCTGGGTCCAGGCTGAAGTTGTCAAACTCAACGAATCGGCCGTCACTTGCCAGGCTGAACTCGAACCGCAAACGACCGAAGTCATCGAGAGCGTGCTGCGCGGGATGGCTCCCTGGCGGAAAGGGCCCTTCGATCTCTTCGGGACTTACATCGATACCGAGTGGCGCTCCAACTTGAAGTGGGATCGACTGGCCCCCCATCTCGATCTTGAGGGCAAACTGGTCCTGGATGTGGGCTGCGGAAACGGTTATTACGGGTGGCGAATGCTGGGACAAGGAGCCGCTTGCGTGATCGGGCTGGACCCGTCTCTTCTTTACGTCATGCAGCACGCGGTCATAAAATCGCTCCTAGGCCCAGGACACCCTAATTTTGTGCTACCGGCCGGAGACGCCATCTTGCCGGACAACCTCAGGATCTTTGATACGGTCTTTTCCATGGGAGTGCTCTACCATCGCAAGAGTCCTCTGGAACACATTCAGGCGCTGAGGCACGCCCTCAAACCAGGTGGTCGAGTGGTGCTGGAAACCCTGATCATCGAGGGCGGGGAGCGGGAAATCTTGATCCCCGACGATCGCTATGCCCAGATGAAAAACGTCTGGCTTTTGCCCTCCTGCGGCTTGCTGCTTCAAATGATGAAAAAATGCGGATTCGAGCAACTTGAGGCCCTGGATATCTCCCGCACCACCAAGGAGGAGCAGCGCAGCACCGAGTGGATGACCTTTGAGTCGCTCGCCCACTTTTTGGACCCCGACGACCCCAGCCGCACGGTGGAGGGCTATCCGGCCCCCTTGAGGGCCGTGGTCACGGGGGTCAGGCCTTCCCACTGAGGAGAGGCACAAAGCGGACGTCGATGCCAGTCTGCTCCTCGAACCTCTTCTCATCGAGGCGACTGATAAGCACCAGCGACTGAGTCTTCTCTCCCCCCACCGGGATGACCAGGCGACCGCCGATCTTGAGCTGCTGCTTCAAAGCCTCGGGCACCGATGAGCCTCCCGCCGCCACCACGATCCCATCGAACGGTGCCTGCTCAGGCCAGCCCTGGGTCCCGTCTCCGTGTCGAACGTGGACGTTGTGATAACCGAGGTCACCTAGTCTCCGGGCCGCCGTTTCAGCGAGAACCTGGTGGCGCTCGATGGTGTACACCTGGTCGGCCAGTTTGGAGGTGACCGCAGCAGCGTACCCCGAGCCGGTTCCCACCTCCAGGACCTTGCTGTTCTCATCCAACCGAAGTGCCTCCACCATCAGAGCGACGATGTAGGGCTGAGAGATCGTTTGCTCTTGCTCGATGGGGAGTGGGCGGTCGTGATAGGCCAGATCTTGATACTCGGCCTGCACAAACCATTCCCTGGGAACTCGCAATAGCGCATCCAGGACCCGGGGGTCTTTCACCCCCCGAGCGGAGATCTGGTCCTTCACCATCTTCCGTCGCTCTCGGCCGAATTTTGAAGGTTGACGAGGCACTAGGCGTCTTCCGGGATGATGTCGTCGCGACAGACGCGCTGGACTTCCTGTAAGGAGGTGACTCCCTCGATAACCTTGTTCAGGCCGTCGTGAAGGAGGGGTTTCATTCCCTGGTTCTTGGCGCTGTGGGTGAGCGCGTGCGCGGTGGCATCCTGTTCGATCTGCTCGCGCGTGGTCTCACTGGTGCTAAAGACTTCGTAGAGACCGACTCGCCCTCGATAGCCGGTTTTTCGACATCGCTCACAGGCCCCGGCCCGATAGATTTTGTCCGCCGACAATCCGTTGCGCTCAAAAATGAGTTTCTCCGCTTCGGTAGGGCTGTCTTGCTGCCTGCATTCCGTACAAAGCCTGCGCACCAGTCGCTGAGCCACGCTACCCAGCAGGGTGGAGGCGATGAGGTAAGGCGGTACGCCCATATCTTTCAGACGGTTCACCACTCCCACGGCATCGTTGGTGTGGATGGTGGAGAGGACCAGGTGGCCGGTGAGAGCTGCCTGAACGGCGATCTTGGCTGTCTCCTCATCTCGAATCTCGCCCACCAAAATCACGTCCGGGTCCTGCCGCAAGAACTCACGAAGCGCTCGAGAAAAGGTGACCTGGGAGGCCGGGTCTTTGGGGGCGGTGTTGACCTGTACCTGGATAATACCGGGCATCTGATACTCCACCGGGTCTTCCACGGTCAGTATCTTGCGGTCCGGGCGTGCTATCGACTTCAAGGAGGCGTACAACGTAGTCGACTTACCGGAACCGGTGGGCCCGCAGGTGAGAATGAGTCCAAAGGGAGCATCGATCATGTGCTGATAGCGCTCCATCTCCATTCCGCCCATCCCCAGATCGCTGAGCTGGGTACTGAAAGCTCCTTTGTTGAGCAAGCGCATGACCACGCTCTCGCCGGGGGCCACCGGTACGATACTGATCCGCAAGTCGTAACCCAGGTTGCCCACCTTTACGGAGATCCGACCACCCTGACAAACTCGATCCTGAGTGATATTCATCTCGCCCATAACCTTCAGGCGCTTGATGATCGCCCGGGCCACCGTCATGTCGGTGTATTGATTGACGACTCGCAAAACCCCGTCCTGGCGATAGCGCACGATCAACCCGTCCTCGAACATTTCCAGGTGGATATCGCTGGCTCCGCTGGAGATGGCTTCCTTGATCAAAAGATCGGCTGCATCGACAGCCGCTCCCGTGACCTCCACCTGGCCCCCGTCGGTGTCCTTGCTCACCAGACCTAACTGCTGGTCGGAAAACTTCTTACTCTCCAGCCAAATCTTCCAGGGCTCACTCTGGCGGGCGCTGGGAACCCGATAGATGTACTCCAGGGCCAACTCGATCGTCTCGTCGTCCCCTTTCAGCAGGCTGGCTTTGTATTGCCCATCGGTAGAGAGTTCCACCAGATCGTAGATGTAGGTTTCCTCCGGGTGCTTGGTCACTACGGTCATCAGGCCGTTGTCCGGAGTCCCGATGCACACCCCCTCGATCTTCCGAGAAATATCCTCTCTTAGTAGCTGTCCGACCTGGCGATCCAAATCGAGTTGCTTGAGATCAATGAACGGATGATTCTCCAAAACTGCCTCCACCTAATACTGTGATCTATGGAACGCATTCTCGAAGGGGTTAAGAGTTCCCCGTTGAGGGGAGATTATGGCTCGGTGGGGTCCTGGTTGGGGATAAACTCCCCCTCCTGGTAAATGATATTTCCGCCACTCTCCACCTCGATCCGGTAGAGGCAAGGCCGTACGAAGCCGTTCTCGTCGGTCAGACCGGCCTGGCGGCTATCTCCCACGATCTCTCGACTGGCGATATAGCCCGAGACAAGTTTGTCCAGGGGCTTTTTCCCGATCAACTGCCAGGGAGCGGTTTCCTCGACCTTGCAGTAAAACCTGACGTCGATATCCCGGACCGTGGAGGCTCCACTGTTTCGCAATCGGACCGCCGTGTTCATCAAGTAGTGGGGGTGGCCGCCGGCTTCGAACCTCACCGTCTCGATCTCCAGGCCCCCGGATGCGTGAGGCGACACCGGAGGTTGGGTGAGAGTTTCACCGGGCGGTAGGTCCTTGACCGCCAGGTAGTTGCGGACGATCTCGTCTACGTGGAAAGGGGTAGCACTGCGGGCGATGGCGTAATCCAGGACACGCTTGGGGCCGAACCGGGCCGGGTTACCCCATTCCACCACGCACAACACTGGAGAATCGAACTCTTGAAAGCCGAGTCGATCAAAATACTCTCGCTCCGTGTCGGAGTCTTTAAAACCCATGAAAACAATGGGCATACTCTCGGTGTCCAGACCCAACGCACTACGTTCTTCGAGGAGCTTCTTCTTGACTTCCTCCATCCTCTGGTCGCCGGACCGATGAGCACTGACCAGAAGGATGACAGTGCGTCCGTCTAGCTCCACCGCAGACGCGATTGAAGCAAAGAGTATGAGGAGTATTAATACGAGCTTTTTCATTCTACAATCCAGGGGTTGCCGGAAGGTTGAGGCCGGACCGGAGGCGGAGCCGGCCGGCTGACCGGCGGTTGATAGGTCGAAGGTGGGTTATAAGGGCGAGGGGCTGGTTGATAAACGGGCTGGGACTTGGGGATGGCACTGAGTTGAAACTCCGGTTTACTTTCTTGACCCGCCTTGACGACGACTTTCTTCTGGAAAGCCTGGTATCCGTCCAGGCTGAGGGATACGGTATACTCACCTGCGGTTAAACCGTTGACGGTGATGGGGGTTTTCCCCTTGACCTCGCCGTTGATCTTCAACTTCGCGCCCCGGGGGATGGAACTGACCGAAAGGGCGCCCGGGAGTTGGACCAGTACGGGGGATAGCGTGATCGGCTTATCGGAGTTTACCTCCACGGTGGTCAAGAAGCGGTCGTAACCACCCAGTCTTACCCCCACTTCGTGCTGCCCGAAGCTCACGCCCTCCAAGGTGAGAGGCGTCTTCCCCACGCTCTCACCATCCAGGCTGACCTGCGCCCCTCCGGGCTTGCTGTTGATGGTCACGGCTGCCACGATCGGTTGAAGCTCAACTTCCACCTCCAGGGGTACCTCTTCATGGATCGAGATCTGTGATTCGTAAGGCTGAAACCCCGGCTTCTCAACTTTCAACTGGTGGGTACCGGCGGCCAGTTTCAGGTCGGACTGGATCTCTCCATAAACCTGAGAATCGATGGTGACCAGAGCATCTCGTGGCTTCAAGGTTAGCAGCAATTTGCCCACGATCGGCTCCAGACCCACGTGGACTTCTCCGGTCTCGGCAAATCCCAGTTCCACCTGCTGGCGACTCGATTTGTGACCGTCAAAGGCGATCCTTACAACCTGGACACCGGGCTGGAGGCGGGACACCTCCAGCGGAGTCACCCCGGCCTTGAGTCCGTTGATTTGAACGGTGGCTCCAGCGGGATGGCTGGTCACCGTGAGACCGGCCGAGTGAGCCCAGTACCACTGCCCGCCGACCGCCAGCCCGACTCCTAAGAACAGGGTCGCCAGGGAAACCCAGAGCCAACGAAAGCCGGTGCTCGCGACGAGCACCGGCTTCTCTAGTTCTGCAAGCTCGGGCTGTTCCACGACGATCTCCCGAGGGGCTTCCGGAACGGACTCTTGGGGGGGCTCGACCGGCTGAGGTAGCAGGTTCTCCGGGGTCTCCTTGAGGACCGTAGGCTCTTCTGGTTTGAGCCTGAGTGCAGAAGCCGACTCCCTGCTGTCCGCGATCTTGTCAAGTCGAGCGGCGAAGAGCTTGCGGAGCCTGGGCGTCAGCCGAGTTTGGATGGTTTCGTCGGGAAAGGTGAGGACAAAGGAGTCATCGGTGGGCGAGTCTATGAGCCTGTTGCGCAGAAGCTCTTCCAGGCATTGGTCCGTCTTGTCCTCGGAAAACGGCGTGGCCTGGCAAACCCTGGCAAAAGTGGCGTCTTTACCCAGGTAGGTGATGGCCAGCAAAACCGAGCGCTGGTCCTCGGGCAACTCCTCAAACTTTTCTTCCCAGGCCGGTTGCAGGTCCTCCTGATGGCGGTTCTGGAGTTCCCTGACCGCTTCCCCTAGCAGATCCGCCACCGCCCTGGCCGAGCGGGGGCGTTTATCTTCCTCCTTGGCCAGCATGGAGTTGATCAGCTCGTCCAGACACTGGGGAGCCTCCGGCAAAAACTCCAGAATGGAAGGGGGCTCTTCTTCTAAATGGGCCTTTAGCATCTTGAACTCGTTGTCGGCCTCGAACGGCTTGCGCCCGGTGAGGGCACCAAAAAGACAGACACCAAGGGAATAGATATCGGCCCGGGGCCCGACCGTGGAAGAGAGGATCTGCTCCGGAGCCAGGTAGGAGTATGTTCCGAGAATTGTGCCCACCTGGGTCAGGCGAGTGTTACGCTCCATTTGGCGCGCCACCCCGAGATCAGTGATCTTAGGGTGGCCGTTTCCATCGACCAGAATGTTGGCGGGTTTGATGTCTCGGTGCACGATATTGCGATCATGAAGGTGAGCCAGGCCGTCACAGATCTGGATAAAAAAACGCAAGATGTCGACAACCGTGTGGTTCTGGATGTAACTCGTCAAATCGCCCATCTGGAGATATTCCATGACCAGGAAGTCGTGGCCGTTGTGATGGCCAACCTCCAGAAAGGAGACGACATTGGGATGAGAGATAGAGGCCAGCCGCTCAGCCTCTCGACGGAAGCGATCCTCTTCAGAGTTCTTGAGCAAGACCTTCACTGCCACTTCTTGCTCACTCTGAGTATCAAGGGCACGGAAAACAATACTCGTGCCGCCTCGCCCGAGCTCGCCCAGGACCTGAAAACGGTCCGGCAGTGGATTATCCATCAAGCTCATCATTTTAAGTTTTCCTTCACTTAATCATGATCAAACAATCGGTCACCGGCAGTGGTTTCCTTCACAACGTATCGGCAATTACAACATTCATTCAAGGGAAACGCAGAGATGCAGCGTATTGCAAAAACATCAAAAGCTTTAACGCAGACCAAATTGGAGTACCCTTATGAAACGTTGGAACATTTTAGTCTCCATAGCTATTATCTTCTTTCTCACCCAGAGTTCATTCGCCCAACAGCTAGACACCAACAGTTACTATCGTCTCACCAACGACTTTCTCGGTACCAGCCGGTCCCTGGATACATACAGTGACGGCGCGAACACCCCATTCATGGGACAGAGCGGAGACTACAGCGGCCAACTCTGGAAGCTTTCGCCGGTGGGCAAGGGCACCTATCGTTTGACCAACGCTTACCTGGGGACGGGCCGCAGTCTGGATACCCGCCCGGACGGCAACAACGAAATGTTTATGGGTGTGAGCGGAAACTACACCGGGCAAGCCTGGAAGCTTACGCCCCTTGGAGGAGGCAAATACCGCCTAACCAACGACTTCCTCGGCACCAGTCGCTCGCTCGACACCTACAGCGACGGCAAAAACGCACCGTTCATGGGCCAATCGGGTAATTACACCGGTCAGCGATGGACTTTATCCCGGGTCAGGGCTGTTCAGTAGGGGACGCTCCTAGATCTTGATGCTCTCTCCTCCGTCGAGCACCAGGAGTTGGCCGGTCATAAAGTCTGCTCCTGTGGCCAGCAAGGCCACCAATTCCGCCACATCCGCGGGCTGGCAGAGTCGCTTCAGTGGTATATCTGCGATGAGGCTCTTCTTCAGTTCGTCGCCGGCCTCGACCACCCAGTCCTCCTCGATCAAGCCACAAGCCACGGTGTTGCATCGAATATTGGGGGCCAGTTCGTTGGCTATCGAGCGAGTCATGGAGTGGAGGGCTGCGCAGGAAGCGGCCAGGGGGGTGTGGGCACCGCTAAAGCAGGCGGTCGAGGTCACGTTGATGATCTTTCCGTAGCCCAGAGCGTCCATGAGCCGGGCCACTGCCCTGGCGACGTGAAAGTTGCCCAGAACGTTGTACTTATACGCTTCCTCGAACTGCTTATCGGTGAGTTCCAGAAACCGGGCATCCGACCAATGGTATATGTTGTTGACCAGAACGTCGATGTGTCCGAAAATATCGAGGGTGGCCGAGAGGGTCATCTCCACCGCTTCTTCAGCGAAGTAATCAAACGGAAAGGCCAGGATTTTCCCCGGGTAGTCGTGACTTTGCAGTTCGAAGACTTCGTCTTCCGGACCATTTATGATTAGGGAGAATTCGTAACCCGCCAGCGCGTGGGCGATCTCGCGACCGGCTATCCCCTTCCAATCACTTATCAACGCTACAGGATAATCCACGACCCGCCCTTCGAGTCCGGTCGAGGTCATTCTTGCTTTTTAGTAGGTTCTGCCGAACTTTTCTGGTATCTGGCCATTCTGACAAGGAAAGGGAACCAGCTTGGTTAACATTCCCCTGAAGACAGCAGATTTTGCGCCAGAAAGGACTTGACAATGGGCATGCGACGAATGAAGGTGGACAAACTTGGGATTGACCTCCTTACTCATGACCCGGTCGTGATCCTGAAAGATATGGAAGGCAAACGGCATCTTCCGATTCTCATCGGCCCGTTTGAAGCCACCGCGATTGCCCTGGCCCTGGAAGGTACCCAGGTACCGCGCCCCCTCTCCCACGACCTGATGAAATCGGTGATTGAAGCCCTCAAAGCCAAGGTCAACAAAATTGTCATCCACGACATTCAGGAAAACACGTTCTTTGCCAAAGTAGTCCTGGAGTCCAGTCTGGGCCCTCTCGAGATCGACGCCCGTCCCTCCGACAGCATCGCCCTAGCCCTGCGCACCAACTCTCCCATCTACGTGACCGACCAGATCATCCTGGAGGAGTCGGAAGAGAAAACCAAGGACGCGCAACTCGAGGTCAACAACTTCAAGAAGTTCATCGATGATCTCAAGCCCTCGGACTTCACCCAGTCCGACGAGGATTAGAACTTTACGGTGCCGTCACCGTCTTGATGTTTACGAATTCCCGGATCCCCAGATAAGACAACTCCCGGCCGTATCCGCTTTTCTTGACTCCACCGAAGGGCAAACGGGGATCTGATTTCACGAAATCGTTGACCGCACAAAACCCGGTATCGATCTCCTCGGCTGCGATCCGAAGACCTCTCTCCAGGTTGCCGGTAAAAACGGCGCCACCGAGCCCAAACTCCGAATCGTTGGCAACCCGAATCGCTTCCGCTTCGTCCGCGACCTTGATCACCGAGGCCACCGGTCCAAAGAGTTCCTCATCGTAGGCGGGCATTCCGGGTTTCACCTCGATCAGCACGGTGGGCGGGTAGAAGGCACCTGGCCCCTCCGGGATCTCACCACCCAACTTGCAGATAGCCCCCCGAGCCACCGAGTCCTGGACCTGCTGATGCAACTCGTCTCTCAGTTCTCTGCTGGCTTGCGGTCCCAGGTCGGTCCCGCTCTCTCGGGGATCGCCCATCCGCTTCTTGCCCATCTCCCGCACAAGGGTCTCGACGAACTGATCAAAGACCTGCTCTACCACGACAAAGCGCTTGGCGGCGATGCAGCTCTGGCCGGCATTCAAGAGTCGACTCTGAGTGCACTTCTGGGCAGCCAGTTCAAGGTCGGCGTCCTCCAGGATGAGGTAAGGATCGCTCCCACCGAGTTCCAGCACGGTTTTCTTCAACTCCCGCCCCGCCGAGGCCGCCACCGCGGCTCCCGCAGGCACGCTTCCGGTGAGAGTCACGGCCCGGATCAGCGGGTTCTGAATGACCCGCTCCACTTGCTTTGAAGGGAGCAGGAGCGTTCGAAAACAGTCCCTGGGGAACCCCGCGTCGGCCAGGACTTCCTCGATGGCCATGGCGCAGCCGCAAACATTGGAGGCGTGTTTGAGCAACCCCACGTTGCCCGCCATCAAGGCCGGAGCGGCAAAACGAAAGACCTGCCAGAAGGGAAAATTCCAGGGCATCACCGCCAGCACCACCCCGATGGGTTGGTAGCTAACGAAGCTGTGGGACATTTCCGTTTGGATTGGTTCCTCAGCCAAGAAAGACTGGGCCTTGTCGGCGTAGTACTCGCACACCCAGGCGCACTTTTCCACCTCGCCTTCAGCCTCCCGCAGGACCTTCCCCATCTCATCGGTCATCAGACCGCCGTATTGCGCCTTCCGCTCTCGCAGTAGCTCAGCGCAGCGGCGCATCAGTTCTGCGCGATGCTCGAAGGTGGTGCGGCGCCAACTTTTAAACTGCTCGTGGGCAGCCTCGATGATAGCCTCGGCCTGCTGATCGGAGATGGGATCGTAGCTGGCCAGCACTTCGCCGGTGGCGGGGTTCAGGCTGTTCACGCAAGCAGTTCCTGGACCTTGGAAGCCAGGGCCTCCACTGCTTGCTCCGCGTCGTCGCCCAGGCTCTCAGCCACCTTCTCTCCCTTGGCGTTGACCAGTACCAACCTGGCCTGGCCATCCTTCCACTCAGACAGGCACGCGCTGGAGCACTTCCCGTCGAGATCGAAAACCACGTGAATCCTCTCGGTCAGGCCTTCCGGCACCGGCAATCCGTCTTTCTCAAATTTCTTGACCGCCGAATCTCGGGCTTTGGCCTGCCCGCTCTTTAGAAGCGCTCCCGCCAAACCCTTAAACATGCTCGGTACTTTCACGGCAGTGGCGATCTGGAAGTTCGGATTGTCCATAAAACGCTTGCCCAGGGCGCTGCCGACTTTGGCGGAGATGTCCTGGCTCTTTTGGTCGGTGAAAGAAAGCACCGTGGTGCGGCCCGCAAACTGCTCTGCTCCCCAGGCTGTACCATCTAGAAATTGTAGCTTTTCAAAATTCGTATCCAAGGTCTGTTCCTCCATTTTGTTCGGAGGGCGATTTCTGAACTATTTAGGAAATACCTCGCCGGTGACCCAAGCCCGGATTCTCTGCGAGACTCTCACAGGATCTTTCGATTTTTTCAGCGGTTGCGATCGCGACGTCACTATCAAAACGTGTCTGGACGTAATCCATAATAGACAAAAGGCCCATCTGGGCCCTTGTCGTCAGTGCATAGGATTTCACGGATTGGCTGCCCGGAGTCTCTCTTTGACCTCCGCAAAAATTCGCGCCCCATCGTGGACTCGCCCCTCCGCGAGATCTGTAAGTCCTTCTTTCAGAGCTCCTCTCAGGTAATCGAGAGAGGCTGCTTTTGAATCCTCTCTATCCATAAGTAGACGCAATCCTTCCCGAACCACCTCACTCTGACTATTGTACTTGCCAGACTCAACTCGGTTTCGAACAAAGTTTTCTAACTCTGGGGTCAAATTTACATTCACAGCTTCGATCTTAAATACATTGTCAATCATTGACAGCAGCTTCAAAGTGACACCTAGCTCACGACCCCTCACAAAGAGAGCCCCACTCTCGAAAGAGTGAGGCTCGTCATCCCTTGTTCCCTACCGATTGTATTCAATCGGGCTATCGTTCTGCAGAGCGAATTTTGCCTGTTCCAGGGTCAGCCATTCGCCGGTTTTTTCGTAATAGGCGTACCGGTAGACCCCTTCATCGGACATAAAGTTGTTGGGACGTTCGAACTCAGGTTGGGCCAGCACGGCTTGGTCTAAATCTTGGACCGTTGCCAGGTCAATAGAATCGGAATATCCAGGCTCCAGATTGGTGCTGAACACGTCCGTTTCGGTCACCTCGACAACCGGGTCGGCTGCCGCAAATCCTGTCAGGGCAAAGATGGCGAAAGACGCCGCGGTGGTTTTCAAAAATTTCTTCATATCGATTTCCTTTCATTCACTCGAAATATCTATGAACTCATTCTAAGAGCTATCCCCAGGTGGGACACAGGAACCTTGGGATAAAAACGTGGTAGAGTATAGGCTAGCCGCCTTGATCTCCTTAGCCTCCAAGCGGGGCATACCAGAGGAGGGGCTCCTTTTACCACGAACGCAGAACGGGCGCATTCCAGATAAGGCGCAACCCACGAGGACGGTTCTTGTCACTTACGAGATGGAAGCCTGGGCCTCTCCAAAAATGGACCACTCTCCTCGGTGAGCCCGAATGGTAAAGGAATCATCCTCTTCCCCGTCCCACCCAATATTGAAGTCGAGCCACTGCCCCAACTCCAGATCGGCTTGCTCGGCCACCGAGTTTCCCTCAGAATCGGTGAAGTGCAGCTTGCCGTCTGGCTGGAGGAAGATGCGAAGCGAGCCGTCGTGTACGTTTCGGTGGCAGCTCGAACATAGCCCGATGAGATTCCGATCGATGGTGGGGCCATTCTGGGAGTGTGGCACCAGGTGATGAAGGTGTAAGTAAAGCTTATGGCAGCAACCCGGCGTGCTGCAGGCCCAGCCGTCTCGGCGCAAGAGTTCTCGCTTTTGGGCTTTGGTGGTGTGGCGGTTCTGGGGGTTGAAACAGATGCGTTTG
>JBAYRN010000103.1:0-20295 GCA_041676625.1 Vulcanimicrobiota bacterium | reverse complement strand
TTTTAATGAGCTTTTAACATGACCCGGAGTCAAATCCGCTGCTGGTCCACCTCGTTCTGGTTTGCTGGATTATGCAGATAAAGCACCTACAGTCGCCCTCCTTTCATTCCCCGGTTGCTCGCGGGGCCGTACAAAGCCCATCCGCAAAAAAAAGTGTTGACGGGTTCGCCGGTTCGGTCCCGGCGCCGCCCCCGTCTCTGCCCACACTCGGGTCGTCTCCGGAGATCGGGCTATCCAACCGGCTGAAAGAAGCCTTTGACGCCATCCCTACCGCGCCCCACACCAGCAAGCTCCGGCTGCTCAGCGACAACGCCGAATCGTGGACCGCCCGCTGGGAGTTGCTGGAATCTGCCGATAGTGAAATCAATGCCCAGTACTACGCCTGGGACAATGACGTCTTTGGCCTGGCCATGCTGGGGCACATCTATCACAAGGCCACCCAGGGCGTGAAGACCCGGATCATGGTGGATGCGGTGGGAGATACCATCGGCAAGCGTGGATTTAAGTCGCACCTGGGAGGCCGGGACTACCTGCAAGAGTTGGTAGCGCTACCGGATGCCGAGGCCCGGGTCTATCATCCGAACCATCAGAAACTCTTGACTGCCCTGAGCCACCCCCTGGGAAGTGAGGGGATCGCGGCTAACCACGATAAGATCTTGGAAGTGGACGCTCGGGCAGTGATCGCAGGTGGCAGAAATATCAGCCACCATTACTACATGGATCCCCGGGACAAGCCCGAGGCCTGGAGAGACACCGATCTGCACCTGGAGGGCCCGGGTACCGCTCAAGAGTTCCGCGACGCCTTCGAGATCGAGTTCGACAACCACTGGATCACCGAGAAGGTGGGCAAAGACAAGCTGGGCAACTGGAAAAAGCGTTCGGGAGAGCTTTTGGCGGCTTACTCCATGATGGATAGCTGGCTCAAGGCTCCTCCCTTAAGCCCGGCCGAGAAAGAAGACCTGCGCTCGAACCCCGAGACCCGAGCCGGTCTAGCCCAGGGACTGGCCCGGCAAGCGCAGGACGCGGTCTCAGTCCTGAATCCCCAGGCCGCTTTCAACAAAACCTCCACTCAGCGGATCCAGGAGTTGGCCCAGGAACTGGTCGAGCATCTGGAGTTGCGAGGGGCTTCGCACTCGACTCGAAGTCGGACCTTCGCCGGGGAAGAGGTCAAGGTCATCGACACCACCTCCGGAGTGGGCAAACCCCTGGATGAGATGAACCAGACCTTTGTCGACCTCATCGACGCGAGCCAGAGCCGGATCGATATCCAGAGCCCTTACTTCGTCTTGACCGAAGGAGCCATTGGGGCTCTGCAACGAGCCGGGGAGCGGGGGGTCGAGATCTCGATCTCCACCAACACGCCATCCAGTACCGACAGCGGGCACACTCAAGTCTTCTTTCTCAACGATTGGAAAAAGGCACTCGCAGCCATTCCCAATCTATCCATCCACGGAGCCACGGGTGAACGCAAGATGCACGGTAAAATGGCTGTCTTCGACGATGAGATATCGGTGGTTTCCAGCTACAACCTCGATCTGGTGAGCAAAGAGATCAACGGTGAGGTGGGGGCCGTGATCCGGTCACCGGAATTTGCCCGGGAAGCCCGAGGTGCCATAAAGGCGGATTTTGCCGAACCCACGGTGGGCTATCGGCAATACCAGATAGCCCGAGATGCGGACGGCCAGGCGCTCGAAGTCGACGGACATCTGGTGTCAGTCTTTGGCCCGGAAGACCACGTCCCACCCGAGAAACTTCAAAAGTACGACAAAAAGATCAAGCGTTGGAATTGGTTGAGAAAATATTTGCCTCAACTGCAGGAACTTCGCCGGTTCGTCTGACTCAAAAGCTGTTTTGTGAACTGGATCACAAATTGAGGGGTCCAGCGATGCTACCATTTTCTTATGGCTCTCTCACCTTCAGAACATCCCATCATTCGCATCGGTGAGTGGGTACCCGCCGAAAAACCGGCCGAAGAAGTCCAGACTCGCCTCCTACCCAGAGTGCAAGAACCGCTCCTTCCGCCCCTTCCCTCCACCCGCACCGTAGGTCTCCCTGCGGCCGAGCCCAGTGTGGCTCCCAATCCAAAGCAGCCCTGGGACTCGGGGACCACCTGTTCTAGTTCACTTTCTCGCCTCAATAGACTCAAGCAGCGGTTTAAGCGGGATCAAAGCAAACTGCTGGAGGCGACTCGCTTGATCACGAGCGTCCAGGACCCTCAACGACTCTTTGGAACCTTGATCCAGGCGGCCGCCGATCTCACCGGGGCCGATCGCGGCTTCTTGCTGCTCTGCTCCAACCCCGATGGCGGGGGAGGGAAGTTGGAGTTGATGGCCGCCTACCGGATGCCCCCGTCGCTTCTGGGTGAGGCCGACTTCAGCCCCTCGCGTTCGGCGATCGCCGAGGCCATGCGGACTCGGACGACCGCCTTGAGGGAGTCGGAAAGCTCCGAGCGAGACGCCAGTCTGAGTATGCAAAAATTGGGGATCCGCTCGGTCCTGGCCGAGCCGATTCGACTGCACGATCGGGTTTTGGGCGTACTCTATCTCGATAGCGAGAAAAACTCTCGATTCCAGCGCGAGCACGTGGAGATGCTACCCTCCTTCGCGGCCCAGGCAGCCATCTGTCTGGAGAATATGCGCCTCTCCACGGAAAGAGAGTTGGCTCTTCGAAATCACTACGCAGAACAGGCCCGGGCGGTGAAGTTGCAGGCTTATCAGGAGACCCTGGAGAGCTTCCTGCAGATGGCCTCGCGCGATCTGAAGGGTCCTCTCACCGTATTGCGTACCGGACTGGCCGTTCTGCGGAGAAAATCCCAGACCCAGGATCAAGAGATCTTTCAGGATCTGGAGGCGGCCGTGGAAAGAGCCCACCGGGTGGTGACCAATTTCCTGGATATGAACGCTCTGAGAGACCGGGACTGGGCCCTCAAGGAAAAAACCTCTTAAACCCAAACTCATCCCTAATGAAATGTGAGAGTTGTGGAAAAGAAGCTTCCCTTGAAGATCGGTTTTGCCAGGACTGTGGTGGAAGACTGACCCCGACCCATCCGGTGGTGGTCGCGGGAACAGACACCGGGAGTTCGGACGGTACCGCGAAGATCCAACTGGACTCCAACGCCGTCAACATTCTGTTGAAAGAGTTTGCCAGTAAAGACGGTACCGAGGTCACGTATAAGGGCGGCCAGATCCAGGTGCAGCGTCCCGGCCTGAAGCTCTCCGTGACTCAACTTCCCCTGGACGATACCCGGCTGCGTCTGGATGGCACCTTTGGAACAGTGAAGCTACAGTTGGCGAACTTCAATCTGGAGGAGCATCAGGTTTCTCTCAAGGTCAACGTGAGCCTGGATTGATGGCCGAATTTAAGGTTCAGGTCGATGAGAAGCTGCTCAATAGCATCTTGAAGCAAATCCCAGAGCAGAAGCTAGAGTACCGTCACGGCTGTTTCCTGGGAGCAGCCAAACTCCCGGTGGGGGCGGTGAAGGCCGTGGTTATTCCCAGCTTCAACGGCTCATACGTGGTTTTTGCCGTACCGTTTAAAGAGATCAAAGGAGATCTCACCGGCAAATTTTTCTTGTCCAAGCTGATCAGTGTATTCTGGGGAACCATCTCCAAGCAGGCCGAGAAAGTGGCCTTACCCGTCCTACGGAAGTATGGGATGGGGGCTGACACTCTGGTCATCGAAAAAGTGAAAGAAGCCGGAGGCGAGGTGGGCAAGATCAAGGTCTCCGTGAATGCCATCAACCGCTGGCTCGAGGCTCAGCATCCCCGGCTTTCACCCAACCTCACCGGTCTGATCTTTTCCAGCGAAGGTGTCGAAGTGGTGGGAGACCTCCGCGTGGTCGCTTGAGATTCGTGAAAGGTATTCATGCTTGCTTGCAATCTCTTCAATTGACCGGCTGTTCCAGGATGAAACGTACCGCCGCAGAATATAATGAGTGGAGGAATTTATGCGAACTTTTCAGTCTCTGTGTTTGACCCTGATTCTCCTTGCCCTGGCCGGTCCCGGACTGGCGGATGGTACAGCTTATCGCACCATCAACGCAGACAAGGCGGGGGAACGGGTGGAGATCGCGCCACACCTGGTTGAGGGGAAACTCAATATCGTGGATTTTTATAGTTTTTTCTGTCCCCCGTGCAAAGCCATCATGCCGGATCTGGAAAAACTGGCAGCCCAGGATTCCAACGTTGTCGTCTCTACCATCGACATCAACCGGCCGGGTACCCGGGGGATCGATTGGAACTCCCCGGTAGCCCGCCAATACAAGCTTCGCAGCATTCCTTACTTCCAGGTCTACGACGCCAACGGTGAATTGGTGGCAGAAGGTCAGCCAGCCAAAGACCTGGTGATGAAGATGATGCAGGACAACGGGATCGAGTAGGGTTGAAAAAGTGCTAAGAGAGGGCCTGTAAGCCGGGTTCTGTCCAGAAGCGCGAGGCTTCCTGGGTGGCCATCTATCTCGAACATCCATCGCTGAATGTCTGAAGCGACTATTCGGGAGACTTCCGACGGGCCATCGGTGTCTCGACTGACTGTCTCCATCTGTCTTGCTCCAGGCGGGGTTTACCTAGCCGGCTCATTGCTGAACCGCTGGTGGGCTCTTACCCCACCGTTGCACCCTTACCCGAAAACGGGCGGTCTACATTTCTGTGGCACTAGCCTGAGGATCACTCCTACCAGACGTTATCTGGCGCCCTGCCCTGTGGAGCCCGGACTTTCCTCGATACCCTGGGGCATCGCGGCCACCTGGCCCTCTCTTAGCCCTTAAGGTTTTGCCGGAAGAAGGAGTGATCCCTCTACTCGCCTGTCTGCCCCTTGATCTGCAACGACTCGTCCCGGTTATCCGCCAACAGATTTCCGATGATCTGGTAACGTCCGGGCTGGACAGCCTGATCATCGCGGTCGGTCTGATCCCAGGTGCCTTTAAAAATGAGAGTTTTTCCAGCATCGACCCTCAGTACATGATTGTCCTTGTAAACCATCTGCTTTTCCGACAGGCGCCACACGGTTTTGGGGACCTGGGCAAAAAGGAGATCCACTTCCTTCCGCACGGTGAGATCGAACTCGAGGTTTTTCTGGAAGTTCAGGACAATGGGATTGGAAGTCACGTTGGTGACGGAGAGCTGTACGCTTATCGGCTCACCCACGTCGTAATCGGTCTTTTCCATTTTGAGCTGATAGTAGAGCCCCCTGGTGGTTAGATCGGAACTGCTGGCAAGCTTAGAGTCTTTGCGGGCAACTCCCAGCCGAACCCCCACGATAAAACCCACCACGGCCAGGACCAGCAACAGCACAAAGACGATCACACCTTTGCGGGTGACCGGCTCTTCTTGTTGGACTCTTTTCTTGAGTTTGACTTTTCTTGTTTTCATAGACTTGCCTGAACGGATGGTCTAAACGATAATAGGGCTCAAGGAGCTGACATTGAGAATCCCTGATATGAAATTATCCTTACTTATAGCGTTCTTCCTCTTTTCTTTCGGAACCGGTTTCGCGACCGCGGAGATCATGCGGGCGGTGGTGCTGGAGGCCCAGGCTGACCGCATCGTGATAAACCGTGGTTCGGCCGATGG
Organism: Vulcanimicrobiota bacterium; assembly: GCA_041676625.1. GTDB lineage: Bacteria > Vulcanimicrobiota > Xenobia > Xenobiales > JADMJV01 > JAEXNA01. The sequence goes on along the minus strand of JBAYRN010000103.1, from coordinate 14,725 downwards.
AGTTAAAGTGGGACAGACCTGGTTGCTGGGGCCTGAGGATGCCACCGGAGCGGTCGTCATTGAAGAGACTCGAGAGCGTTCGGCCTCGGGGCGGCTCCGGGGTAAGGCCGATATCGGCAACCTGGCTCGCCTGGGTAAAGAGAGGGATGTCGCTCAATTCGTAAGCGAGAGTCAGGCCCATGAACTCATGCAGGCGCGGGGAGGGCTGGACGAAAAAAGTCTCGACCGCCTCCGCAAGGACTACAGAAAAGCCATTTCCCGCCATACCGAACGCCGAGGTTTCGTGACTCCGCTAGGGCCCGGCGCGGGTGGAGTCCCCACGGCTGAAATGATGAGCCTGGGGGTGGAAGCCTACAACGCCTATCGACTGTACGACATGACCAGCAGCATGGGCCTGGACCCGACCGGTTTTTACAGCCCCTGGTGGTTGGCCGCCTCCGCGGTCAATATGGCGGGAAACCAGCTCGCCCGCAACAAGATGTACGAGGGCCAGCGAGTCCGAGTCGATGTGGAAGTGGTTCACTGGGACAACGATCTGGTGGACCTTCAGACCGAGGTCATGGCGGCCGAGCGGGGCCTCTCGCTCAGTGAGACCTTGGCTCAGAAAGTCATGATGCAGCAGCAGCGCGGAGTGGACAAATACACGGTTTTCGAAGTGACCGTGAAAAATGTGGGCAAATTGCCCGCGGACATGGCGAATTTTAAGTACCGGATGTTTATGCTGAGCAATGAAGACCGGCCGATTTCCGCCTCCCGAGTGGATTCAGTGCTGGACAGCAAACTGGCCCCCGGAGACGAGGTCAAGGGTATGGTGTACTTCCCTAAGATCGTAGCCGCAGGCCAGCAGAAGCTTCAGGTCGTCTTTGAAAACATGTTCGGAGATCGCGGAGACCTGGAGTTTAGCTCTCACTAAGAGCGTTTCTTTTTTCCAGCCTTACCCTCCAGAAATTCCCGGACCAGATTCAAGACCGATTTGGCGACCTCTTCGGGTTCCCCGGGTAGGAGTGACTCCAGGGCTCTGGCAGTGGTGCTTTCGAGTTCCTCTCGAACTTCAGCCAGCTTCTCCACTGCAAAGACCGTCCGGGATTTCCACTGGTTGTCTTTGAGGTCCCAGAAAGCGTCTTCCGGGTCGTAGTAGTAAGGGGCCTGGAGCAAGGCCAGCTTTTCTTTCAGGGCAGGCACGGTGTAGCCCAGATCCACCACCAGGGTCTTAATAAACCGCATCTCCACCAGATCGAAGTTGGTATATTTCCGGCTGCGCCCCTCCACCGGAAGTTCCGGATTGAGCAGACCTTGCTGTTCCCAGTATTGGATCATCCGGGTGGTGATCCCGAACAGCCGGGCCGCGTCGGCCTGGGTTAAGTAGAGAACCGCTCCCTCGAAGAGATCGAGTTGGCGCTTTTGCGGTAGTCGACGAAGCACGATGGCTTTTCTTCGTAGAGTTACGCAAAAATTCTTGCTTATTAGCGAACAGGTGTGCCCTTTCTCATGAAATCCGGGGAACTTATCCACTTTTCCACCCATTATCCACAAATTTTGTGCGAATATTTGCCCAATATGTTGACTCGGCACATGGATTGCGCTTATGATGTGCCGGTAAGAGATGATGGCCGGGTTTCTTATTAGCGAGAGTCCTCTGTTTACGCAAGTGAACAATCCTTACCGGCCAAAAGTGGTTCCTCCACGACCGTTCGTAAAGCCTCCACTCCGGTGGGGGTTTTTTTCTTACTCGAACAAGTTCCAGGGATACTCTGAGGGGGGCTCCGAGACCAGGTTGTACGCCTCGCCGGCCAGTTGAAACTGCAGACGATAGGACCATAGGGCGATTCCAGGATAAGCGAGAGGCCGGGCTTTCTTGCCGTACTTCAAGTCTCCCACCAGAGGCAATCCGGCCGCTTGAAGCTGCGCGCGGATCTGATGCCTTCGTCCAGTGAGGGGTCGAACTTCCAACAGACACAGGTCTTCCACCCGGGTGGCCACTCGAGCGAAGAGATGCGCGGGCTTGCTATTTCGAACCGGATTGTCGTAGGCGCGCACGAAGTTTTTGCCCGGCAGTTTGCCGATGTAGTGGTGGAGTTCGAACTCTTCGGTACTCGGTTGGCCGGAGGTCACGGCCAGGTATGTCTTTTGCACTTCTCGCCGGGAGAAGAGTTCAGAGATCTCCCGGGTTCCTCGAGCGGACTTTCCCACCAGGATAAGCCCCCCGGTGGGGCGGTCCAGGCGGTGCAGCAGCTTGGCCTCGCGACCCAGGTACCGGCCGGCCCAGTCGACCAGGGATAAATCTCCCGAGGGGTCGTTCTGGCTGGGCATTCCGTAAGGTTTAGAGAGGGCCAAAAAATGCCGATTTTCAGCGACGATCTTCGGGGTCACCGGGATTGTTTCGAAAGTAGCAGGCCTCTCCCTGGTACCTTCCCTTTGTGGTAAGATTTGATCCTGATTGCCAATTCGAGAAAACTTTCTGGCCGGTTCCCCGGGTATTCACTGATTGAAGTGATGATAGCGGTGCTTTTTATCTCTATCGGATTCTTTGGGTACGTGGCTTTGCATTCTCGGATCTTGCACAGTGGACAACGCCTAGAAGAAAAGGAAGTGATTCGAGCCGGGACCGATCTCTTTGAAGCGAGCGAGGTCGCCAGGATCACCCTGGGCTACAGCACCTCCCTGACCAGTGAGAACTACCCCACTCGCGCGAGCATGCCGGACCTTCATACCATTTCCACTGACCTGACCGATCGAGAAACATTTTTCGTAGAGGACGTGCGCCCGGAGTTCCGGCCGAGCTTGCAACAGACCATGGAGACCTCCCCTACGGTCATGGCTACCCCCTACGTCTACTCCTGGAAAGAGCGATGACAAAGCGGTCCGGTGTCACCCTCATCGAGGTGCTGGTCTCGGCCGGCATTCTTGCCCTGGTTATGACGGCGGTCATCAGTTTCTACGTGGAAGCGGTGGCGGTCAGCGCCAAGCGAGACGAGAACTCCGCTCGACTCCGTCGCTTTCACCTGGGCTTGGAGAAAATGGATCAGGTCCTGCGAGAGGCCCGCATCGTGGATGTGCGCTTTCGCTCGATCCTATTCTTAAAGCTCTCGGATGGCTCCGAATTAGCCGGGTTTCCCCTCTACGACCCGGCCCCCGGGCAACTCGCCTCCACCGAAAAGGGCGTCATTTTGATCCAGGATGGGAAAGAGACCGTCTTTTTACCAACCCAGCCTGGAGAGCACGTGATTTTTGATTGGCTCCAAGAGAATCCACCGAATGAGTCCAAGGAAGCCGCCCTGACCATTTCTCTTTACCACACCGGATTTGATAAAAGGAGTGACCTTTTTTTTCATCGCTCGGTCAACGTGCAACTCTACTGATCTGATCCCATTGTCTGGAAAGGACGTTTTGCCTGCGAGGACAACTATGGGATCACAGGTTTTCACTTGGAGGAACGCACTTGAAGAACGTGATTGTTATTGGCTCCGGCCTTGGGGGGTTGACCGCCGCCTGCACCCTGGCAGCCCGAGGCTACAGTGTCAGAGTCTTTGAAAAAAATGATTGGACCGGTGGCAAAGCCTGTGTATTAGAGGAGAAGGGCTATCGTTTTGACATGGGCCCGACCATCCTCACCATCCCCTCGGTTCTGAAGAAAATCTTCGAAGAGGCCGGAGAGAATATGGAAGATCACCTGAACCTGGTGCGCCTGGACCCCCAGTGGAGGTCTTTTTTCTCCGATCGCTCGGTTCTCGATCTCACCGAAGACCTGGGCAAGATGAAGGACAACTTGCGGGAATTCACCCGGGTTGAGGAGGACGTTCAAAACTACGAGCGGTTTCTCTTGGAGGCCCAGCGACTCCATGACATCACCAAGGATTACTTCTTTTGGAAGCCGGTCGGCGACGTTTTCGACATCATGGACAAGAAAGCGCTCTTCAATCTCTCTTCTCTGAAAAGCTTCATGGCGATGCGGCCTCACCAATCGGTGTTCGATTGCGTTCGTTCCTTTGTGAAGGACGAACGAACAGCCCAGATGTTGGATCACTTCGTGCAGTACGTCGGCTCTTCACCGGAGCGCAGTCCCGCGGTCCTGTGCGGAATCGCGCATATGCAGACTCAGGAGGGAGTCTGGTATCCCATGGGCGGTACCCGGGCAGTACCGGTGGAACTCCGGAAGTTGGCCGAACGGATGGGAGTCGAGTTTATTACCGGCACGCGGATCACTTCCATCCGCCGAGACGACAACGGGGTGACCGGAGTGCAGGACGAGCACGGCTCGGACCACTGGGCCCACGCCGTGGTCTCCAACATGGACTCGGTACGGACTCACCGGGAGCTTTTGAAAGGCCGTCCTCTGGCCAATTTCGAGGCCCGCCGCGAATACGAGCCGGCTTGTTCGGGGGTGGTCTTTTATCTGGGTCTGAAGCGCCGATACGACCAACTCGCCCACCACGACTTCATTTTTTCACGAGATCCCGAGGAAGAGTTTCACCACATCTACGAACTGGGTGAACCGGCACCGGACCCTTCCGCCTACATCGCTGCTCCGGCGATCACCGAACCCGGAGTGGCGCCGGTTGGGGGAGAAGCCCTCTATGTGTTGGTCCACACGCCCTACTTGCGGCCCCACCACGACTGGAAGAAAATGCTCCCCGAGTATCGCAAGGTCATCTTCAAGAAGCTGGCCGATGCAGCAGGAATGGACGACCTTGAGGAGCGGATCGAGTTTGAATCGGTGCTGACTCCCCAGGACATCCACGACCGCTACGCTGTGCTCAACGGGGCCATCTACGGGTTGGCCTCCCACGGCAAAGTGACTGGGGCCTTCAAGCCTACCAACCGCTCTCCTGATGTGCCCGGGCTCTATCTCGCCGGGGGAGCGGCCCACCCCGGTCCTGGAATGCCCATGGCCATGATGAGTGGCTGGATCGCTGCTGATGCCCTGGATCGAGATGGTCGAGTTGAGAAAGGGCGTGCCGCTGCCGCCGCTTCCGCGTGATCGCGAGTTATCTCCGCCTCTGCTGGAGGAGCCCCAGAAGCCTGATCGGCATCGTGTCAGGCCTCACGGTGCTCCTCTGTTTTTTTAGCTTCGGCAAACTCGATTTTGAATCCGACCGGGAAGCCCTCTTTAAGGCATCCGACGTCGAGATCCAGAAGAAGAGCGAGTTTGAAGAACGCTTCGGAAGCTGGCGAGACCTGGTCCTGGTGATTGACGGCGGAACAGCCGTCCAGAGGGAAGCGCTGGTCCAGGAACTGGTGGAGCAGATGGCTCGATGGCCGGGGGTGTCGGATATTCGAGGCCACATCGAGCTACCCCGGATGGAAAGCATCGGCCTCTACTACTTGAGCCCCGAAGAACTCCGGGAAGTCGATCAGGCGTTGGCCGACTACGGCTCGTTGCTGGATCGAATGTCTCGGGACGGCTGGTATGAGTTTCTGGCCTATATCGCTGAACGCAGTAGCGAACAAACCCCCCAATCTAAAGGCCGTGAGCGCTTCGCCAGGGTCTGGAAGCAGGCCGTGGAGGGTCGAGGCTCGGGAGAGTTGGACGAGCTTTTTCCTCATCTCGACCTTCCTGGAATTGCCTACTTTACCGACGGACCGGACCGCCACCTCATTTCACTGCACTCCGATCAGCCGCTAAAGGTGCAGGAGTTGGTCAGAGAGTCCACGGTGGGACAGAACTTTCCGGGGAGATTGATCCTCACCGGGCAGCCGTTGCTGCAAGCCGAGGAGAGGCGGGCCACCATCCACGATGCCATCAGCAGTACCATCCTGGCCATCGTGGTGGTGCAACTCATCCTGATCCGCGGATTTCGGGAAACGGCCCGGCCCAAACTGGCCTTCTTGAGCCTGCTTTTCGGACTCTTGTGGTCGGTAGCCTGGGCGGCTGTCTCGGTGGGAAAGCTCAACATTATCACCATCAATTTCCTGACCATTGCGGTGGGTTTGGGGATCGACTTTTCTATCCACATCCTGGCTCGCTATTCCGAGGAAAGTGCCACGGGGGTAGGTTCCACCCTGGCCATGGAACAGACCCTCCGGACCACCGGTCTGGAGAATCTGGTGGGGGCCCTGGCCACCGCGCTCGCCTTCTGGGCGCTGTATCTCACCGATTTTCTGGCCGTGCAACAACTGGGGCTGATCACCGGGGTGGCCGTGCCGCTCTGCTTTGTATCGGTGGTACTGACCTTACCTCCCTTGTTGTTTTGGCGAGAGAAAAGCCTTGGTGCTGAAGAGGTTGAGCCACTAACCGCTAGCGGGGGGTGGTTGGAAAAGGTGGAAATGAGCTTGCGCGCTCGCCCCAAGTTTTGGCTGGGCTGGATGAGCGTAGCAATGCTGGGAATGCTGGCTGTGGGATCCCGGGTGGGTTTTGATTACAACCTTCTGAACATGCAGTCGGCCCAATCGGAAGCTGTCCGTTACGAACGAGAGGGAGGTTTCAACTCCCTGGCCGCCTTCGTGGTGGCTGATAGCCCGGGGCAAGCGCGAGAGCTGAAAACTCGACTCGAGGCTTTGCCCGCCGTGGCCGAAGTCCAGACGGTTGCCGAGATCTTGCCGGAGCAGATCGAGGAGAAAAGAGAACTGGTGGCCTCCATCGTTTCCAGGGTCGGAGAGATCTCAAGGCCGGTTTTCGACCCCTTGAGCAAACCCGACTGGAATCGGATGCAGAGCCTGGCCGAGGGTCTCGAGAGTGGGGGAAAACCCACTGAGTGGGTGACCCAACTGCAAGACTCTGGGCCCGGGCCGGTGGAGGATGTCTGGAAGCAGATGCAAGGACATCTCAAACAGGAACTCACCTTTCTGGTAGAGCGCCTGGCCGCTCAGGACACGGGTCTAGACCTCTCCCGCTGGATGGAGGGCTCCCCTGCGCTTTGCAGGCTCGCCAATCTGGATGGGGCCACCCTTTTGAAGATCCGAGCAAGAGGCTCGCTCTGGAGCCGGGAGGTGCTGGTTGATTTCTTAAACCAGGTTGAGCAAGTGACGGAGCGGGGAGTGGGCCCACCCTTTTTGATCAGAAACTACCTGGAGCAACTCAGAGATTCGTACTTCCAAGCGGTGCGCTACGCCATCCTGGCCATCCTGTTTCTGTTGGCTCTTCACTTTCGAGCCCTCACCCCCACGGCCGTCGCCCTGGTACCCAAAGTCGCCGGTGCCATCGGTATGTTTTTTGCCATGGAGGTGGCGGGGATCGAGTTGAACCCGGCCAACTGCATGGCGCTTCCTCTCACCCTCGGGATCGGGTTGGTTTTCGGTATCCACGCCGTGCATCGCTGCCTGGAATCGCCGGATGCCCTGTTGATCCGAGGCTGCACCGGCAAGGCCATCACTCTCTCGGCGGTCACCACCATCGCCAGTTTCGGAACGCTGATGACTGCCTCTCACCCGGGGATCTTCTCCCTGGGGTTCGTCATGGCGTCGGGGGTGGCAGCCAACATGATCGCCACTTTCTTGCTGGTACCACCCCTGGTCGTCTTGTTCCGGGACAGATTGACGGCAGCTACTTCGGCTTAAACAGGGACCCCAACTTGCCGAATAGCCCCGAGGGTAGCCAGTCTACGGTCAGTGCGGTCGTACTGTCGGTGAGGGCCCACGATAGCTCCCACAAGCGAAGGCTCCCTTCCCCACTCCGGGTGATCACGTAGCGGCCGTCTTCGGTGACCTCTAGATCGGTGATGGCCGCGGGGTGCGCGCTGAACTGTTCGATAATATTGCCACTCGGAAGGTCGAAGATCACAAGCTTTCCAGAGGCTGAAGCCACCAGGCCGAAGGCCACCTGGAGATTCAACGCCACCTGGGTCACTGGTCCGGTCTGATAGTTTTGAGCGAAGTAAACCCTGCCCGAACGGGGGTCGGAGATGGCAAACGTGCTATCGGCGTAGCCGCTGAACAACACCCGGCGCCCCGCCAATTCGGCCGCGCAGGTGACTCCTCCGGCCGGCTCCCGGGGCAGCTTGACCCGAATCTCTCCTTCGGATTTGCCCAGCTTCAAATTAAAGATCTCTGTCCGGCGGGGGCTGTTGACCACGATCCGCCCATCCGACAGAGGGAACAACTCCCGGTCAGGCGCGTGCGGCAGTTCCACATGTCCGACCGACTGCTTATGCGTGAGGTCCCAAAGTTTAAGGCCGTGGGGGTCTGCGAGGTACAAATATTCCTGGAAGAACACGGCTCGTTCGACCGGCCCATCGACGATCCTCGCCCTCCTGCGTTCATTGCCGTTGTGGGCGTCAAGCTCCAGGAGTAGGCCGCTCCGATCGATGACATAAACGGTCGTGTGGCTGCTCGTTTCGTGGCAGTAAACCCGGACAATCTCTTTTTCAGTGGCTCCGGTCGCAACTTCTTCGGAACTGATTCCCCGGTAGTCGAGCAGCTTCCAGCGAGCACCCTGGGCTATAGCGATCCGGCTGGGTTGGGCGCACAGGCTTACCGAGGTCGTGTCGATGAGGTTGAGTCGCTCCCAGATCGCCTCCAGTCCGCCCCGACGCAGCTTCTTGGAGAGCTCGTGATGGAGTTCCAGCGCTGGTTCGGCCTGGAAATAGCCCTTGATCGAGCGGGCTTTTTTCAGAACCTCGTAGGAGTGAAAAAGATGACCCCTATCGAAGGATTCCCGGGCCACGGAAAAGGCTTTCTGAAAGTGGGCGTAACCCTCCAGGAGATTGGTATAGGTCTGTCCGGGAGTGAGTAAAAGGTTTCGCTCAAAGACTCGATTATCTTCATCGGCCTCCCAGACGTGGTGGTCCCCGTTGGCCAGTAGACTGGCCGCCCGACGCCCGTCTGTCCCGAAACAGACCGAGCGGGGAACGGGAATTTTTTCCGCCCAACTGCGTACTCTCCGAAAGGGCGATAGCTCAAAAAGGGTGAGCCCCCCTCCGGCCCAACCGATACCGTAACGCTTTCCGGCATCCACGGCAAACGGTCCCTGGATGCGATGGACGAGTTCTCCCTTAGAATTGAAGACCCCCGTTCTATGGACCGAGCTTACCACGATGGTATTGCCTGTTCGGTCGATCTCCATGCTCTCGGGCTGAAACGGCAAACGGACAGAGAAAATGATACTCTGGGAGGCCAGGCTGTGCGCCTGGAAAACTCCGGTGTGATGGATGGAGTAGAGAACTCCATCGAGGCTGAGGGCCATTTCAGAGACACTATCAAAGTGCGCCAGGGTGGGAGGCCAGGCCAACGGTATCACTCGAAGTTGCGCGTCCACGTGGCCGATCTGGCCTGCCGGAGTGAGGATGATGAGGCCACTACCGTCGGCTGAGAAGCAAGCTTTGACCTGGCCCGAAGGCTGGGTACCCGGAGGAAACTCCAAGCGACCGGCCAGGTTCTGGGCCTTGTTGAAATACATCACCCCGTCTCGCTGCAGCAGCACCAGTTGTTTGAGATCAGGGCTGGTGGCCAGGACTCGTCCGTCTTTACGTTGCAGGAGTTGCAGTTCGTTGAGGTCCCAGAGTTCAAAGCCTCCCCGATCTTGCAAGAGAAGCCGACCTTTGGCGGGCCAGGCTCGGAGCACAGAACTTGCTTCGGGGGGGCGGTCCTGGATGGCCACCATGGACTCGGTCTCCACGTCCAAGCAAACCACTTCTTTGGCATTCGCCCCCAGGAGCCACTTGCTGTCGTGAGAAAGCAAGAGCGCCAATTCTGAATCGGGGGCCTTATTTTTGTAGCAGCTCACCGATGAGGGAAAGAAAAAATGGCCCTCCAGACCGCCCAGACCCTGGGTTGCCAGGAGCTTTCGTAGCCGGGTGGGCTGATCGTTTGGCATGAACTGCTGGGCCTTTTCATAGAGCCGTTGGGCTGCCAGATACTTCTTGGCGTACATCATGGCGTCGCCTTGAGTGCGATAGACCAGGCCGTTCTTCTCTTCTTCGGGGAAGGTATTGAGCAACTCGGTGGCCTGTCTGCCCATGCCTTCTTCGATGAAGAGCAAGGCCAGTTGGTAGTGGGCGTTGGCTCGCTGGAGTTTGCGCAGCGACTCCACCGGACTGATCCGGCCCTCCCGCCGGTCTAATTGGATCAGGTTGTAGAGACACTCAGGGTGGCCCGCTTCGAGTCTCAGCCCGCGTTGCAGGAGGCTGCGAGCCTTTTCCACCTTACCCAGGGAATAAAGGGAGTAGGCGGCGTTGTTCAGCAAGTCGGCCCGGTCTCCACCCGGCAGTGGAGCCGGTCTCTGGTAGGTTTTCGCACAAAGATTCCGATAGCACTCGGACAGCATTTTCATGAGGCTTAGCATGGAATCCGGGCGCTGAAAGGGGTCCTTCTCTAAGCATCTAAGGGCGAGTTCGGCCAGCGATTCGGGGATGTCAGGCCGATATTCTCGAGGATCCGCGGGAGGCTGGGTGAGGTGCCGGCGCACCAACTCCAGAACGTCTAGTTTTTCCCCCAGGACATCGAAGGGCCGGCGACCGGCGATCATCTCATACAGGATGACCCCCACCGCGTACACATCGGTGGTAGGGCCGATGGTCATGGCCTTGTTCCACTGTTCGGGAGCACCGTATCGAGGGGTTCCCAAGAACTGTGCTGATCCCGTGATGCCGGGATCTTTCTCTATCTCTCCACCGGAGGTTCGATCCCCGATACTATCGGGTTGATCGATGCTCTTGACCAGACCAAAGTCGGTGACGCAGACCGTGCCGTCTTGTTTGAGGAGTAAATTCTCGGGCTTGATATCTCGGTGCACCACTCCCATGGAGTGGGCGTGGGTCAATCCTTCCACTACCTGGAGGAGCACCCGCAAGATCGGCTCCCAGTTTCCCGGAGCGAGGCTACCTGACTTGAGCTGATCCTCCAGGGAGCCGCCGGGAATAAGGTCCAAAAACAGAGCCGGAAGTCCGACCACTTTGTGGACAAACCAGCACCGCACGATATGGGGGTGCACACCCAGCCGGATCCAGGTCTCCGCTTCGTGCAGAAAGCGCTCTCGCTTTTCTGGAGAGCCCACGACTTCGGGCAAGGGCAGTTTCATGGCCAGCGCCCGGTCCCACTCCAGGTGGGTCACCTTGAGCACCACACCCTGGCCTCCGAATCCGATTAAATCGTTGACCCGGAATCGGCCGTCGATAATCTCTCCGGGCCGTAAGCCCAGGATCGTTCCTTCGGGATAGTTTCCTGTGGAAGTGGGGGGGTTCACTGCCAGACTTTTATTTTATGGCGTTATCGGCGCAGGTTGTACTTCATTATGCACCAGAGCGCCCAAATGCCATCCTTCCAGGTGATCTTCTTGCCTTCGGCATAAGTGCGTCCGTAATAGGAGATTCCGACTTCGTAAACCCGGCATCGTAGGCGGGCGATCTTGGCGGTGATCTCCGGTTCAAATCCGAAACGGTTTTCCTCGATCTCGATCTGCTGGAGCACCTCTTTGGTAAAGACCTTGTAACAGGTCTCCATGTCGCTCAGGGAGAGGTTGGTCATCATGTTGGAGAGTGTTGTGAGAAACAGATTCCCCAGCATATGCCAGAAGTAGACCACTCGGTGAGCCTCCCCACCTCGAAATCGGGATCCGTAGACCACGTCGGCCTTACCGCTTACGATCGGCTCGAGCAGCTTGGGATACTCAGCGGGGTCGTACTCCAGGTCCGCATCCTGGATGATGATCACATCGCCCGTCACTTCTTGGAAGCCGGTCCGCAAGGCCGCACCCTTGCCTTGATTTCGTGAATGCTTGAAAAGCCGCAGCCTGGGGTCCAGGGCCAGGAGTTCGTTCTCGAGCCTATCGGCGGTGCCGTCGCCGGAGCAGTCATCCACTAGAATGACTTCTCTTAGATCGACCGTTGTTTGGAGCACTCTCTCCAGGATGAGATGGATCGTATCCTTTTCGTTGTACACAGGAATGACCACGGAGACACGCATGGGACGCAGGTTCGGATCCCTGGATTTAATAACCTCTAATCACGAAACGGCTTCACCGCTTCCAGGTCCTCCTGATGGCGACCGGTGATAACCTTCTCCAAGGGCAGGTCGTACTTCTGATTCCACTGCTCGAGAGAATGTTCCAGGGGGGCCACGGAGACTGGAAAGTGGGTGTAGAGCCCCACCCCCTGGGCCACCCCCACCGTCAAGTACGAATGGGGGAAGACGATTTCCAGCGACTTGCGATAACGCAGACTGGGCTCCCGGGGGGTGAAGTGAATATTGGCCACGACTCCCCCACCCTCTCGGAGGTTTCGGTCCAGAAGCTGAGCAAACTCCAGAGTTCGCAGGCTCGGAGGGACTCCGATCCCGTCGAAGGCGTCCAGAAAGATCAGGTCAAAAGGGCGCTCGTTCTGCTCCAAGTAGCTTCTAGCATCGTCGAGCACCGTTTGCACCAGTTCCGATTCCTGGTAAAAGAAGAACTTGCGAGCAGCCTCCACCACCACCGGCTCGATCTCCACCGAAACGATTTCAGACCGGGGAAAGCGCCTGGCCAGAGCATTCGAAAGAGATGCCCCGCCCAGGCCCACCACCAGTAATCTGGGATTCTCCGGCGCCTCTCGGTTGGACTCCCAGAGGGCCACCATAGCCACCATCTGCCTCACATAGGGCAAAAGGGGCAGGGCTGGATTTTCCACGTCCAGGCGGGTCTCTTCGGTTTCACCAGACTCTGACGAAAAGATCAGCTTTCGCAGAGTCCCCTCCTGCTTAACTGCCACCGTTCCCCAGTCCGTCTCTTTGCTCCAAAGAGTCGTTTCCTGGGAGAGCGCCGGCAAGCCGAGCAGAAGGACCAGGTAAATCGTGATCGCCTGGAGCTTTGTTTTCACGTTAGCGAGCTAGCTGATGATGAACTGCTCGTCGGGGTTTCCGCCGATGCCACTCATACCGCTCATTCCGCCGACCGCGCTTGCTCCACCACTGGCGTCTTGCAATTCCACGACCACTTTGATCTTGGTGCCGACGGTGGTGCCGGGAGCGGTGATCTCCGTTTTGGTGGAAACCTGGGAGCGGATCAAGCGGCCCTGCTTGTGAGCGAAGTAGGTGACCCCGGTGGCCGTGATCGACTGCTGGATGCTCTCCTGCAGATCGAACCGGGTTTCCGGACAACTCACGTTGATGACCGCGGTGTCGTAACCTTTGGTTTGTTCGATCCCGGTCAGGGTGTAATGATACTTGAGATCGGCCTTCTTGACCCCGGTTTGAGCTCCGTCGTCGTCGTACAGCGGGATGTCCATTTGAGAATCACCGGTCCAGGAGTCGTTGGGCTTGAGGTCCTTTTCAGGGAAAGCCGGTTGGCTGAATGGGAAGTCCACGCTGGTGCGCACGATCTCACCGCTCTTCTTCATGACGATGGTGATCTTGGTGCCGATGGTGGGAAGCTTCTCCGATTGGCCCCCTTTGTGGATGGTGCCGTCCTCTATGGTTACTTCGACCTCCATGGAGCCGTCGGGGTTGACCGACTTGCCTTCCTGAAGCATCACCATCTCCATGGTGGATGAGAATCCTTGTGGTTGTTGTCCTTCTTGGGCCACGCTCTGTTCCGACGTAACCTCCGTTTTGTAGCGTAGCTTTTCACCGGGTTGCATCGCGTACGCTAGCTTAATGGTGTCCCCAAACATATTTATGCCTCCAATGACCGTTTTGTGCTTTTCCAGTCTGAATCTTTTATTTGACTTTGGAACTGTGGTTATTGCTGCCAGGGCTTTGCTTTTCCCTCTATGAATCCTCCGCGAGATGCGATCGGGAAGGAACTCGGGCTTTCTAAGGATAAGCCGCTTCTATGAATTCGGACGAGGAAAAACAGCTCGTTGGACGTTGCTTGAGTGGCGACGAGGCTGCTTGGTCTGAACTTTATCGGGAGTACTATCCCCAGATCCGTTATGTCGTGGGCTGGCGGCGTTGGGGATTTTCCAACGGAGAAGTGGAAGATGGAATTCAGGAGGTCTTCACGGAGCTGGTCCGGTCTCTGCCAAACTTTCGACAGGAGAGCAAGCTCTCGACCTTTGTCGAGCGGCTGGCTCGAAACCGCTGCATTTCTCATTTGCGGAAAAAGACCGCCCTCAAGAGACCCAGGGAAAGTCTGGGGGTAGAACTCGAGGAGGGTAAAGGCGAGGAAGGCATGGCCCGCCACCATTTGATCTCCGAAGACGGAAACCCCGAGGGCGACCTGGTGGCCTCCGAGCAGTTTCAAGAACTGGGCCAGGCCCTCGCCGAGATGGGAGAAGGCTGTCGGCAGATCATCACGCTCAGGTATTATCGCCAGATGTCCTATCAAGAGATCTGCGCGGTGATGGAACTGCCGCTGGGTACGGTCTGTTCACGACTGAAACGCTGCCTGGCCAAGTTGAAAACGAAAATTTTGTCTTCGGAGGCGATTTGATGGAATTTTTTCCGAAGAAGCACGACAACCTAGAACGAGCAAGCCATGAGTAGTCACTCAGACAACATAGAAGAGCGATTGATCCCATATATCGAGGGCGTTCTCAACGAGCATGAGCAACAAGAGGTGGAAGCCGCCATCCAGGCCGATCCCGAACTGGCTCGAGAAGTTGAGGAGTTGAGAGAAGTCATCGATGGAGTGAGAAAGACTTTTGCCTCCGGTGTCGTTCCAGCCTCGCCGGAACTTTCGGTAGAAGAGGTCGTGGCCCTGGCCTTTCACGACGGAAAGCTGGAGACCATACCCGGCACAGCTGAGCAGAAGCGCAAGCTCTTTTGTCACGACCAGTCTCTAGATGAGTACAGGTTGCTCCGTAGCCTTTCCCAGGACATGCAACAGACCACGCTGCCCATCACCGAGATACCGCCCATGCCGCCCTCCATGTTGGCGGAG
>JBAYRN010000102.1:0-20423 GCA_041676625.1 Vulcanimicrobiota bacterium | reverse complement strand
TTGAAGAGAATGCCCGGGTTGATGAGCCACATGGGCGGGGTTCAGGGAGAGAATCCAGAGGCCATGGGAAGGCTTTTGCAAACCGTTCAGAACCGCCCTGATGCACTGGAAGGTCTCAAGAACTATCAAAACTTGATGAGTACCCTGCAAAAACCGGAGATGCAGCGCAGTCTGGATCAGCTCAATACCATGGTCCAATCGGGGCAGTTGGACAAACTCGCTCAGAGCGGTCAGAAGCTTGCCGCGGAGTTGCAGAAGCCGCAAGCTGTTTTCGGCCTGGATAAGCTGGAGAGCATGTTTTTCAAGGCGCGCTCCAATCCGGAGGCGATGAACGGCCTGGATCGACTGGGCAAGGCGTTCGGAGGAAGCGAGCGCCAGGCTGTCGCCGGGGGAGTGGATCGCTTGGGCAGCGTGCTACAGGCGGCCCAGAGTCGGCCCGACATGATGCGCCAGGTGGTGGAGCGAGTGGCCCAGCCCTCCGTATCTCACCAACCGGCACCGGCAGCGACCCCAGCCACCAAACAAGCAGCAGTACCTGGACAGGCAGCCTCTCCTGCCGTTGCTAATCCCGGAGTTGCGGCAGCCGACCCCAGGACGGTGGCCGCTGATCGCCGAGCCGGAGACCGCCGAGCCGTGGATCGTCGCGTGGGTGCGGCCGGTGAAGTAGGGGCCGCCTCGGCAGCCCGTTCGGGAGGCGCTGTGGGTGCACCGAAAAGTCCGGGTAGTTTGCGGGATTATCGCCAGATCTATAGCATGCTCAGCGAGGTAGGGCAGGGGATCCCTTCCGCCGACAAGCACCCGGCTCGTCTGGCGGAACTCAGTGTCGGCAAGCAGGGCGCTCACGCCGTGGCCGATGCTTTAGAGGCTCAGGTGGTGGCCAAGCCGGAGCAGATGCTCGACACCCTCAAGAATATGACCCGGACCAGCGAAGGCCGCGAGTCGTTCGGTAAGACATTGCAGAATCTGGCCGAGTCCACTCCAGATCGACTGGTTGGTATCTTGCTATTGACCTCCGATGCGGCGGGTGGAACTCAGGCCCTGGCCAACACCTTCAGCGAACTGGCGGCAAACCCTGAATCGGCGGGCTCTCTGGGTAAGACCATCGGTTCGGCCACTCGGACCGAAGTGGGGGCGGCGGGTATGCGGGACCTGCTGACCTCTATGATGTCCCGAGACGACAACGGAGACTCCACCCGTGCCACCCAGACCGCCCACACTTTCGCCAACGCTTCTCGCAGCAAAGAGGGTGCCCGGGGACTGGCCGAGGGCCTTAGTAATATCACAAACCTTTCGGGTGGGGCCCGGGAAGTCAGCGGTATGATTCGGGAAATGTCTCGAACCGGTGAGGGCGCTCGGGCCACCGGCGAGATGCTGATGAACATGGCCTCTGATCGAGCCGGAGCACAGGAGCTGGGTAAGACCCTGGCCAGGGCCAGTAAGTCCACACACGGTGGTCGAGACCTGCTCGCGAGCTTCACCAAGATGGCCCAAACCGAAGCTGGTCGAAACGATGTTTCTCGACTGATGGTCAGGTTGACCGAGTCGGAGCACGGAGCCAAAATGTTGAGTCACATGGCTCGAGACACCAGTAACGCCAAGAGTTTGGCCGGGCTACTCAATACCGTGGCCGAGTCGCCCCAGGCGGCCTCTCGGATGAACTTCGCTCTGGAGCGGGCCTTGCACAATCCGAAAGCGGGTACGGACATCGAGGTCTTCAGGGGTCGCATGGCCAGCGATCCGGGTCTGCGAGAAGCCGTCGACCGACTCACCACCATGCCCGCGCACAGCCAGCCTCTTCAGCTCAGTCAGGCGGCTCGGGGAGCCGACGCTTTGGCCCGGCTCACCGCCTTCGAAAACCTGGCCAGGACCATCGGAGAGCGTCCGGTGGAATCGCCGGTTCTGCAGGTCGAAGCGGCCGGAAGTAGTTCCTCGGGAGGCACCACCGATGGGTCGCAGGGCTTCGGCCAGCCTCAGCAGGAGCGACCTTTCCCGAATCAGTCGCAGCCCTACCCGGATCTCGCGGCTGTCTCCGACGTGTGGCGAACCCAGTCTTTGAAAGCCGATAGCAGTGGGGGCGAAAGACTGGCCGAGCAGGCCCAGGGGTCGGCCAACGCAGAACACGAAGAGTCGCGCAGATCCGATGCTCAAGAGAAATCCGCCTTTCGTCCAGGCGATGTCTACAGCGAACTCACTTTGCTGCGAGCTCGAATCTGCGGAGATTGCGGATTTAGAACCAGTTCGTCCGGCCGCTGCGCGCGCTGCGGATTCGACATCCTGCTGCAGCAGAACAACCCTCGCATCGAGCCAACCTAAAAATTTAACATGGTGGGCTGCTAGGCCAGTTTTATTCCACCCTCATCCGATACGCTGGATCGGTGAGGATTGCAGGACCAAACTCGGATCACCGATTTCGTTCTCCCCCCAGCCGGGAGGAGCCGATCAGCGAGCGCACCTCGGAGCCGCAAGACTTTGTGCAGGCAACCTCCAAAGAAGAGCAAGACGGGCTCTCCGGCTGGCAGAAGGCAGGCCTTGGGGCCATGGCGGTGGTGGGGGTGGTCACTTCACTCAGTGGTGCTGCCGGAGTAGCGGCACGCAAACTTCCGGTGTGTGAAGCCGAGAGCGGGTGGGTGGATGTTCAGAGCGGAGAGATCTGCGTCTCGGCGGAACTTTCCACCAGTGTCGATGCGATCCATCGCACGGTTCGGGGTGAACTCTATTACGATGAGGCCGTGGATTCCCTGGTTTCTCGACAGAATCAGGTGCTGCAACCGGGTACTCCCGCCGTGCGCCCCCCCGACGGTGAGTTTACCGTCAATAGTTGGAATCTTCACCACGGAACTAGCCCGAACAGCACGGGGGCTCGCAACCAGTTGGACACCCAGATCGCCGAACTCCTAGAGCGGGATGCCGACGTGGATCTGCTGCAGGAGATTCTTCCCTGGCACGCCCAGCAGATCGTGGATGCCACCGGTAAGGTGGGCTACTACTCCCAGACCACTCCGCGTCAAGGGAACCTGATCCTGGTGAGTCCGGACCTGGTGGTCACCGAGAACGCTCGGTTGACCTTGAACCATCAGATTGAAAACCGGGATGATGCGACCGACGTGGTGCGGCACCTCAAGGGCAAGGAGCCCAGAGCAGCTCAGTTTCTCCATCTGGTGGGAGCCGATACCAATGGACAAACGGTGGCGGTTTTTAACACCCACCTCTCCACCGGAACCGCCACCCCCGATGACCGGGCCGCCGAGCACCGAGTTTTGGAGCGACTCGTGGATGAGCATCGTGAACTTGCCGACGTGCTGGTGGGTGGTGGAGACCTCAACACCCGCGACGGGCGGGAGATTGTGAAAACCTTTAGAGACAAGGGCTTGAGCGTCGAGGGCGCCTCCATTGACTGGCTGGTCAGTGATCACGCCGGGGAATCCCGGGTCCGCAGAGTGGACGTTCGAACCGAAGACGGAAGCTACGTCTCGGACCACCCACTGGTGGAAGGTCGGTATCAGATCGATCGTTAAACTTTAAGGCTCTTTTGAGGAAGCTCGGATAGATTGAGAGCATGCAAACTCGCCTCCTCAGCAACGCTCAGAACACTTATCGATCGGCCCTCCCAACCAGACCGCCGGTGAAATCTCAGAGCCTTCAGACCTCCCAAGACAGCTTTACTTCTTCTGCCGCCGAAGCCCCCACCCTGCGCCAAGCTTTCGACAAGATCCACAATGCCGGCGGAGCGGGCAAGGCTCGCTTACTGGACGGTAACGCCGAATCCTGGAATGCCCGCTGGAGAGTCCTGGAGAGCGCCCAAGAGAGTCTCAATACCCAGTATTTTTGTTGGGACCACGATATCTTCGGGAAAGCCATGCTGGGCCATATTTACAAGAAGGCAAGCCAGGAGGGCGTGAAGACCAGGATCATGGTCGATGCCACCGGGGATACCTTCGGCACCCGAGGCTTCAAAGCGCATATCGGGGGCCGGGACTATCTGCAGGAGGTGACCGCCCTGCCGAACGCCGAGGCCAAGGTTTACCATCCTCACTACAAGAAGCTGATCGACGGCCTTCTGCATCCTGGCCAAAACCACGCGGTCGCCAGCAACCATGACAAGATTTTGGAGGTGGATGGCGAGCGTGCCATCACCGGTGGGCGCAATATCGGTTACGAGTACTTCGTGGATCCCAAAGACTTTGAGGGGGCTTGGCGAGATACCGATGTCTACCTTGAAGGCGCCGCTTCGGCCCAGGCACTGCGAGATGCCTTTGAGGTGGAATACTCTGCTCCCTGGATCAACGAAAAGGTTCGCCCGGATTTCCTGGGCAACTGGGTGAAGAGAGATATCGAACTGTTGGGAGCCTACTCCATCATGGACGACTGGCTCAAGGGTGACCCCATGAGCGACTCTGATAAGGAAAAGCTCCGCAGCGACCCTGATTACCAGGCCCGGATTTCCGGAGAGGTCTATCAGCAAGTTTTGAAGCGCCTGCCTGAAGTGGGTGCTCCGCGCGAGCCCGGCCGGCGGGAAAGCAAGCGCCTCCAGGAGTTGGCTGAAGAGATCGTGCGCTACCCGGAACTGAGAGGTACCTACCAGGCGGCCCAGTCCACCCTGCATGACGCAGAGATCAAGATTCTCGATCGCACTTCCGTGGTGAGCACCGCCCAGGACCAGATGGGGCGAGAACTGGTCAATCTGGCCCGCAGCGCCCAGCAGAAGATCCTCATCGAGAACCCCTACATCGTCCTGACCAAGAACCTGCTGGCGGAGTTGCAGGAAGCGGGCAAGCGCGGAGTCGAGATTCAGCTCGGCACCAACAGTCCCTCGAGCACCGATAGCGCGGTGACCCAGGCGTTTTTCCTGGAGGATTGGCCCAAGATCCTGGCCACCACACCCAACATGAGGCTGTTCGTGGCCACCGGTGAACGAAAACTGCACGCCAAAGTTGGGGTGATCGATGATCAGGCCAGCCTGGTTTCCACTTACAACCTGGACCTCTTGAGTTCCGAAGTCAATTCCGAAGTGGGCGCCCTGGTCTGGTCCGAGGACTTCGCCAAGGACACTTACAACGGGTTTACCAACGACTTCAAGGATCCGCGAAACGGAGTGCGGGAGTACACCATCTTGCGCGATGATAAGGGACACCCTGTCCGCTCCGACGGGAAGCCGGTTCTAGATGCGGAGGGCAACCTGCTCAACGACCCCGAAGTGACCTTCGGGCCGGCCCACCACTTGAGTCAGAAAGTCCTCGATAAGTACGCCAAGAAGACCGATCGGTGGAACTGGTTGAGGAGGCTCTTGCCGAACCTGGAGTCGTTGGAGACTTTTGAATTCGCGAAATAGGCGCGCGCGTGTATGGAAGAGAATCGGGATTTTTTATCTTACCTGCAAGAGCAGGCCGGTCAGGGAGTCAAGGAGTCGGAAGGGGAGTTCAGCATCTCCCTGGAGGCTGCCCGCAGCAAACTGGCGCGCTTTACCCTGCCCCGCGCCGATGCCTGGGTGCTCAAGCTGATCCAGGCGGCCGTGGGGTGGCGGATGAGCCGGGTGGAGATCTCTCAATTCTGGCGAGAAACCAGGTTTTTTCTTCCGGCGCCTTCGCCCTGTGAACTTCCCTCGGAGAAGGAAGTTCTGGCCGCATTGCTCTCTGGACAGGTCCTGTCGGAAAGCCCCCTGGCTCATTTTTGCCTGGCTTTACGAGCCGTAGTGGAGCAGTCCGGCCTGTCCTTCTTGTTGGTGGTGAACAGGGGGGAGGGGATCACCCAGCCGTTGTACGCCGGAAGGTACTTTGGCCGTCTCAGTGAGCAGAATCGACTGACTCGGGGACAGCGCTCGGAAGTGGGTTTGACTTTGCTCGTTCGCCACAAGTTTAATACCTCGGGCGACACCCCCCTTTCCCAATTCGTGGGGCTGCAGCCGACTGGCATTTCCCTTCTTCAGGAGTTGAGAGACTACGCCTACATGTGTCCGGTCCCGATTTGGATAAATGGGCAACCGATGGGAGGTATTTTTGAGTCCTCGCACTTTCGATTTGAATGGCAAGGACCGATGGCTCTCTCCGGACTCAAGCAACTGAAGCACTCTCCGGACCATCTCGAGTTGCCATTGTCGTTCGAGAAAAAGCAACTCTCTTTCCAGACCAGCCGGGAGAGAGCCACCCGGCACTACACCGGTGACCGTGAGTTTGCTTGCGTTTACTCGCTGAGCGCGCTCAATCGAAGTAGCCTGCCCGGAACCCAGAGCGGGCTCTCTTTCATGAACTGGGTCCGGGACGGGATCATTGTACAGACCACCTCTCTGCCGTTTGAAACGAGATTCCTGGGGATCCAGGTGTATGCCAATGCCGTAGGGCTTCAGTCTGACCTCACCGGCTTTCAATTGGTCCAGAGGGAGGCCTTTCTGCAGCGCCTCCACGAGATCTACGAGCGTCTGGCGGTGGACCTTCTCGGCTGGCTGGACTCTCTGGATGATTTCTTCGCAGAGGATCGTGATGAATTTTCGGAAGCGGATGACCGGCGGGCACGAATGGCTGCTCTGCGAAAAAAAGGTCCTAAAGTGGCGGGGGTGGCGCTTCTGGGAGTCTTTTTTTCCGCGGCTTTCCCGGTGGTGTTCATTCCTGCGACTGTGGCTGGTGTCGGTTCGATCCTGCTCGGGAAGTCGGAGGCCCAGAAAGTTGTGCTCCAAAAACAAAAGATCATTGAAGCCTTTGCCGAGGATCTCGAAAACCTGTCTCTGGGTTTTAAGGAATTGGCCAGGGAGACTGCCATCTTTGATGGAGGGCGCTGAGGTAGAGGCAAGGTGAGGAATAATTTGACCGGCCCAGTGGTAAACTACCCATAGAGATGCTGGATTACGCCGAAATTATAAGAAGTTCCGGATTGAAAGCCACCCACAGCAGGCTGGCGGTGCTGCACGCCCTGGCCGAAATGGGGGGGCACTGCTCTGCGGACGATGTCTTTCACTACCTGGAAAAACAGGGCGATAATGTGCCCCGGGGTACGGTCTTTAAGGTGGTGGGGGACCTGAGTGGGTGCGGTGTACTGATGGTGACCGATGCCGGTCCGGGGCGTACCCTCTACGAATATGCCGAAGACTGGCATCACCATTTCGTCTGTCGCAAGTGTAGCCGGATCCTGGACGTGCCCTGCGTGGAGGGTCGCAAACCTTGCCTCATGCCCGATGTAGAGCTACCCGCGGTCATCGAGGAAGCCCAGATCATCTTCCGGGGTGTTTGCCACCAGTGCATGGCGGAGTAGTCGGGCGCCAACCCGTAAAATTTTGTTAACATATAAAAAAGCCCATTCCATCTGAGTTACACATGAAACTCCTATTATGAATTCAAATAATCGAAGGAAAGGTCTTTTCCAATATGCTCAACTTAAACATCAATATGGGCCCCCGGCAGATGATGCCGGGCTACGGTATGCAAAATTACGGTATGCCCGGCTTTGGCGGCGGCGCGAATATGATGTCAGGCTACGGAATGATGCTCAACATGATGATGGGCCTGATGACGCAGTTCATGTCTTTGATGATGAACGGCCAATCGCCTATGTCGATGATGCCGGGTAACTTCGGCGGTGGGCCTGGCATGGGCGGCGGATTCCCCGGCTCTCCTCTCTCGGGATTTCTGGGCGGTGGCGGAAGCCCCGGTGGGGCACCTGGAAGTTTTGGAGGACCCTCGGGCGGAGGAGGCAATGCCGGTGGCGCCAACGGTGCAGGCAGCCTGTATTCCGGTCCCGCCGGAAACGTGGGCAACGTGAACGTAGAGAACCTGGTCAACGCCGTTGACCCGGGCTACCGGGATCACGCCCGTAAGCACTGGCCCGCCATCGTGGCTGAGGCCAACAAGCAAGGCATCAAGAACAAAGCTCAACTGGCCTACATCCTGGCTACCACTGTACACGAATCAGGGGCCGGAAAGTACATGGAAGAGATCGCCTCCGGCTCGGCCTACGAGGGACGCCGGGACCTGGGCAACACCCAGAGTGGCGACGGAACCCGCTACAAAGGCCGGGGCTACGTACAGATCACTGGACGCAACAACTACCGGGATTGGTCCAAACGTCTGGGCATCGACCTGGTGGGCAATCCGCAAGCGGCCAGTAACCCGGAAACCGCCGCCAAGATCCTGGTGGGTGGAATGCGGATGGGTACCTTCACCGGCAAGAAGCTCGACGACTACATCAATGGCTCTAAAACCGATTTTACGGGTGCCCGGCGCATCGTAAACGGCACCGACAAAGCAGGGACCTTCGCCCAGACCGCTCAGCGAATTCTGCAAGCCATGGGCTAAGAGTAAACCCGAGTACTCTCTGAACGAGGTTGTGGGCAAGTTGAAAACTTGTCCCATAATCTCGTTTGTTTCGTTAAAAGATTGTAAACTTTAGCGATATCGGGCCCCTACGGCTTGGGTCAATCCTCCAACTGACCTATACTCAGGTCAAGAATATCTAAATCGGAGGGTTGAATGAATCTTAAT
Source organism: Vulcanimicrobiota bacterium (assembly GCA_041676625.1). GTDB lineage: Bacteria > Vulcanimicrobiota > Xenobia > Xenobiales > JADMJV01 > JAEXNA01. The sequence goes on along the minus strand of JBAYRN010000102.1, from coordinate 11,958 downwards.
ATTCAACTGAATGGTGGGCACTACAACCCATTCATGGGTGGTGCCGGTCCTGGCATGGGCGCTTTCCCGGCCGGCGGCAGCCAGATGATGCAAGTCTTCCAGGCCATGATGATGACTATGATGTCGATGATGAGTCAGCTCATGGGTAGCCAGGGGTTTCCCATGCAGATGGGGCCCGGACAGTTCGGCAATGGCGGCGGCTTCCCCATGGGTGGTGGAGGTTTCCCCGGTGGAGGAGGCTCTCCCCTGGGAGGCTTTCTCGGTGGTGGATGCGGCTGCGGTGGCGGAGGCCCTATGGGTGGAGGCTACCCCATGGGTGGAGGTTACCCTGGCGGCGGCGGCTTCCCCGGAGGCGGGCCGGGTGGTCCGGGCGGAATGGGTCCCGGTCAGATGGGACCCATCCCTGGTGGGCCTTCCGGCCGAGTAGGAAACGTCGATGTCAATCGACTGGTGAGCGTCTTGCCGCAGAACTTGCAGCAATCCGCCCGACAGCATTTCCCTTTCATCGTGCAAGAAGCGCAACGTCAGGGTGTCCAGAATAAGGCGCAGTTGGCTTATATTTTGGCCACCGCAACCCACGAATCGGGCGCTGGTAAGCACATGGAAGAGTTTGCCTCCGGACGGGCTTATGAAGGCCGTAGCAGTCTGGGCAACACTCAAGCAGGAGATGGAGTCCGCTACAAAGGTCGGGGCTACGTGCAGCTAACCGGCCGGCGCAACTACACCGACTGGTCCCGCCGTTTGGGTATGGACCTGGTGGGTAACCCCCGCATGGTGGAAAACCCTCAGATCGCAGCTAAAATCCTGGTGGGTGGGATGATGCAAGGGACCTTTACCGGCAAGGGTCTGGGCAGCTATATCAACAACCAGCAAACCGACTTTCACAACGCTCGTCGGACCGTAAATGGCACCGATCGGGCGGGTCACATCGCAAACATCGCCCAACGGCTGATGTCGGCCATGTAGATTCGACGATTCCCAGAGGGCCCCGGAAGGGGCTTTTTTTGTTTGCACGGTGAAGCTTGGACCCTATGCTTAAGGAAGTTCAGCGAACAGAGTTCAGCTAACAGGTTTGGGATATTGATTTCACTCCTACTCTATCTTTCCCTCACCCTCCAGCACCTGGATGAACACGCGGTTCGATTCTGGCAGGCACGATACGTTCTGCTGCTGGGGATAGCACCTGAAACCAAACCGCTACCTTGGAGCCTGGTCAATACCGGAGGCGAGCCCAAGCCGGTTTTCAGGTGGCTTCCACTGGAATTGTACGAAGTGGCGGACCGAGAGCGGAACCGCAGGCTGTACGGGCGCGATACGGTGACACTCTTTCCTACTATGGTGGTTCTGCACTTCACCGTGATCGATGATGCCGAGGCGGTGATCAACGCCTTCAACCGGGCCAGCGCTCTGGCGGTGGGAAATCAGCGGCCGGTGACCAGCCTGGTATCGGTGCACTACATCGTCGATAAGGACGGCACCGTCATTCAATTGGCTCCTGAGAACCGCATCACCAGCGGTACTTACGGCGTGGACTACTGCGCCCTGGCCATCGAGATGATCGCCAAAGATGAGAAGGACTTGATGAGTCGGCCACTCCAGTTGGCCGCAGCTTTCGGTCTCACCGATCAGCTCCTGAAGAAGTACGACCTGCCGGTCTGGAGGGTCTTTAGTCACCAGGAGGTAGCCTTGGGTGAGTTTTTTCTCTCGGAGTATATCGATCTTGCCGACACCGTTTCTCCTTACTTTTATCCCAAGCCCCACTTCCGCTACGATCCCGGAGCAACGGTCATGGCGTGGTGTCGCGAGTACCTCCTCAGGCGCAGAGGCCTGTGGGAGAAGCACCCGGCTTCCCGGCGCTCGTAAAGGGAACCGGCGGCGCCGTATAAAACTCGACGCCGTGGAAAAAGAATCGTACCAGCTAAATTTTCAGGACAACATCGCTTACTGGTTGGAAGAGTTGACCCAGAGGGTTTCAGCGACCGTGGCCGAGGTAACCTTACCCTACAGTTTTGGTTGGCGAGATATCGAATTTCTACGAACCATCCAGACTGCCGAAGGAGGGGTGCCACTGACCAGGATCCTCTATCCTGAGGCTGCTAGCGGGCTCGACAGCAAAGCCGGTCAGGAATTGTTTCAACTCTTTAAAGACGCTGGATTCTTGGAAGTCCGGCACAGCGATGACGGTCCCGTGATGGTGGAACTCAACGAGCTTGGTATCGAGTTTGTCGAGAGCCGTCATGGGGCTTACCAGGAACTCCATAAAAGGTTTTCTCACGCGGTATCCGAGGAGTTTCTCCAGGATTTGAAAGCGCTCTGGAAAGTTTTGCACGAGAAGGAAGTAAAAGCGTGACTCAATCAGAGGCCGAGAAGGCAGATTTCGTTCTCAACTTTCTGGGTGAATTGCTGGAGCAGGCCGAGCGGGCCCGGATCAATATGAGGCGGACGCTGGCTCCCTTCAAGCTCAGCCTCCGCCAGGTACTTTTTCTGAAAAAGCTGGAGGGGGAAGGCAAAGGTGTGGCTGAGTTGGCCGCCGAGTACCGCCTGTCGAGCTCGGAAGCCAGAGATCTTTGCCAATGGTATGCCAACGCTGGTTATCTAGAGTTTGTCGGTATGCCGTATCGGGGCTACCGGTTGACCGCGCTGGGGCGACGGGTCCTGGATAGCAAGTGGGTGGAGATCGAGCGCCTGCGCCAGTCGGTTATGGACAGGGTATCGCCCCTCAACGTCGAGTCGGTGGCAGGGCTATTGAGGGATCTGAACGAGGGCTTTTTTCAGGGATTGGATTAGAATCGGCATTGAGAAAAATTTTACTGGCCTTCATCCTCATTCTGGCGCTGCCCCTATCCGCGCAGCAAGTTGTCCCGGCCTGGGAGTACGAGTGGCAATTCGACCGCAAGAGCGGCTGGACCGGAGCCGACGGCACATACTCCTACCTTCTCTCCGACGGCACGACCCTGTGGAGCTTCTCCGACACCTTCTTCGGGGAGGTGACCGACGACGGAAAGAGAGGCGAGTTTGAGTTTGTCAACAACTCCCATGTCATTCAGAGGGGGGAAGAACTGGGCTTTCTCGAGCCGCCTTCCTTTACCCCGCCCGATCGCAAGGGGTGGTTCTGGATGTGGGACGGTATTTACGATCGAGAGTTTCAGGTTCTCTTAGGTCAATTCGAGCAGAGTGCCGGAGGGGTCTTCGGCTTTCGCCAGACCGGGCTCTGGTACGCCCGGGCCCGAATTTATCCCCGGCGTTTGGTGGTCACTGAATACGTCAAGTTGCCCTACTTCGATCGCCGCGACCAGCAGCAGATCACCTACGGATCGGCGGTCTACCGGGAAGGCGCCTGGGATTATGTGTTGGGAATTCAAGATGACGGACCCCAGCGGAGCGCAACACTGGCCCGGGTGCCTGCGGGAAGGATGGGGATCCCCGGGGTCTGGCGTTTCTTCGACGGGACAGGCTGGGGCGAAGACCCCTGGCGGGCAAAACCGCTCTTTGCCGGAGCCTCCATGGAGTCGTCGTTGCACCGAACCAGAGACGGGGGCTATCTGTATGTCGGGAGTCCCGCAACCGATGGACGGATCGTAGCCCGCTACGCCAAAAACTTGACAGGACCGTGGAGTGAACCTTCGCTCATTTTTCAGGCTCCCCAGGCCCAAGGTGATGTGTTTGTGTACAACGCCAAGGCCCACCCTCATCTCTCCGTCCAAGACCGGCTGCTCATCTCCTACAACGTGAACACGGCCGATCTCCAGAAGGTCGTGGAAGTGGCCGATATCTACCGCCCCCGCTTTGTCTGGTGGACCCCCGAGGACCCGGGGTGGCTACCCTGAGATGACTTCTCCTGTTTAAACTGAAGCGATTTCTCTTCGGGTGTCTGGTCGGGTTGCTCGGTTTTGGTCCGGCTCTCGCCGACGACTTGAGCAAAGCTCGGGAGGCTTTGTATCGGGGGCGGGGGGACCAGGCCTTGCTGCACCTGACCGGTTCCAGTGTACCCGCCAGGGTGCTGCGCCTGCAAGCCTACTGCGAACTGGAAGAATACACCCAGGCTCGTGAGCTGTTGACCGAGCTTGAAAAGGAGAAGCACGGCAGCTTTCCGCCTCCCTTTGACTTTCAGTTTTATCTCAGCAGAGGCCAGGTGGAGCAAGCCGGGCACCACGACGAGTTGGCGCTGAAGAACTACGACGAAGCTTACCGGCGAGCGGCCGATACCGATCAGAAAGTCCAGGCGGTGATTCGGAGGACGGGGCTGTGGATCGCTCGGGAGCAATTGGAGAAAGCCGGTCAGGACTTTGACAAGCTCAGGAGCCTGCTGCCCGAGGTCGAGGATAGAGCGGTGGTGGCTAAAGTCTTAGAACTCAGTGCGAGACTTCAATATCATTCCGGAAACAGGACGGGAGCTATGGTTGACAATAGGGCCGCCCGGGAGCTCTATTCGTCTCTCGAGCACACCGGTCGGGCCGCTGGGTTACGCTCCCAGGGATTGTTCTATTCTGCTTTAGAGAGAGACGAGAGTTATAAGCTCAAGAGCACAGAGTCGGTCATCAACGAACTGTTGGCAGTGGGTGACTACCCAAGGATGATCGAACAGTTGCAGAGACTGGTCAATCTTTACTTTCAGTTGGCCAGTACCCCCGAGGGTAAGCGTATTTTGTCGCTGCTCGAACGCCTCGAAAAGACCCTACCTCCCGGGCGGTATCGCTCGAAGGCTCAACGGTCTAGAATAGGGATCGAATTGGAGTCGGACAGGGTGACTGCTGAGAGCCTTGCGCTTCTCAGACGGTTTACCGCTACCGGTGATCGTGAGATTCGTTGCCTGGCTCACCAGAGTTTGGCCCGCTACCACAGTGAAAAAGGCGATCTCGAGGGGGCCCTGGAGGAGTTACGTAAGGCCTTGGAACTGGCTACCCCGCAGATGAAAGGAGATCCGGATTGGCAAACCGCGCCGGGACCAGTGCTGCTTCAAATGTCCTACCAGGAGAAAGCTCGCCACAACAACCCTGAAGCGCTCAGGTTCGCCCACCGGGGGATCGAACTTCAAACCGGACCCGACTGGGCCCTCTGGAGAGCCACGGCCAGGTACGACACCCTGATGGCTGCCATGGCGAGTTTCGACCGGCGCCTGGTTGCCCAGGAACTTGCAGCGGGTTTGCTCGAGATCCGAAGGCTGCCGAATGTGGGAAGTCGAGTCACTACATTGACCACGCTCTTGAGTTCTCTACTCATCAATCAGTCGGTGGAATCCGATGTGTTGGATCCGGCGGAGCTACTCCTGGGCGAGTACCCGGAGTCCACCCGGACTCTCTTGAGAACGGTCTTTGAGAAGCACGGCGGAGTGGACATTTACCTAGCCGAGTTTGACCTCTGGCAGCAACAGATGATCCGTAAGGGAGAGGCCGATTTTGAAGCCTATCCTCTGATTTATAAAGGTTTGTTGCTGGAAGCTCTGGGTCGTACCGAGGAGGCCGAAGGGGCTTTACGTTCGGCCCGCGGTTTTGCCGATCGGCAGGGAGCAAAGGTGGGCCGGATGTTGTCTCGCGTCTTGCTGGCGCGGGTCCTACTAACCAACGGCAACCAGGATCTTGCCATGGACTATCTGGCCGAAGCGGCCGAGGTTGCTGAGTCGCTCAACCCGTTGACAGGCCGATTTTACTTGCTGGTGTCCGGCTCTGCCCAAAGAAGGTACGGGCGTTTGGAACAGTCGCTTTTGACCTTTGAGCGAGCGGTCAGGCTAAACCCCGAAAAGGGGTGGCCAGGGCATTATGGGAGGGCTCTTGCGCTGGAAGAGTTGGGACGACTCGAGGAAGCACTGGAGGAGCTTGAGCAGGCGGCCGAATTGCTGGGAAGCTCGGAGCGTGCTCACTCCATCGCGGAGGTCAAGGCCGCTCAGGCTCGCATTCTGGTAACCCTGAGCCGCACCGAACAGGCGCTTGGGTTGTACGCCGAGGCGTACCGTTCCTTGACCTACTCAGTGGCGCTTCCTCGCGTGACCCTGGAGTACGGTACTCTTTTAGAGCGCTTGGGAGAGAGTGAGAAAGCCTTTGAGGTTTACCGCACCACCCTGGATCAGTTCACGGAGTCCAGCGTGCGCCTGGATGCCGAAATGAAGTCATTGTTTGAAAGAGCGGTAACGGTGGCCCTGCAACTCGGCCGACAACAGCAAGCCTTGCATTATCTGCATCTTTCGCGCTCTGCGGAACTGCTCGAATCGGTTGATGTGTCCAGGGTGGCGGCCGATGACCAGCAAACCAGGGATTTGCTGGAAGAGATCGAGGCCCTGCGGGAAAGACTCACACATTTGCGAGAGGAGTCCGGCCGCATCGCAGACGCCACTTTCCGGGACTCTATCGGGCAGCAGGTGACCACCACCAGAAGTGAGTTCTTCAGCAAACTACACCAATTGCGCGAGCGGGAGCCGGATTTTGAAGCGCTGGTTCAAGTCACGGGGTCACAGTTGGCAGCGATTCAGGAGTTACTCCCGCCGGATGTAGCCCTGCTGGAGTATTTCCCGGCCCAGAGCGCTCTTTACGTCTTTGTGGTGAGTTCTGAGAGCTTTTCGATTCACCAGGTGAGCCTATCGCGCAGCGTTCTCAGTCGTATGAGTGAGCGACTCACCAGTCTTTGTGCCGATCCCGATTCTTCCTCAGAAGAGATTGAAGAACTGTCTCGCACTCTGTACGACGCGCTGATCGGGGTAGCTCGAGAGCAACTGGTAGGTAGGCAGAGCTTGCGCTTGATCCCCTCCGGCGTGATCTGGGAGATCCCTTTTGGAGTGCTGCGAGGAGCTGATGGAACGACCCTGGCTCAGCAGTACGAGCTGAGCTACCTGGGCACGTCGGAGTTGCTGAAAATTTTGGGTCGAAGGGGAAGGCCTGCTAGCCTGACACCGGCCCTTCTCGTTCAGGGCACTGATGAATTGAAGGGTACGATCCGGGAAGTCCGGGAGCTAGCCGCCGAACTCCAAGACGTGACCGTCCTTTCGGACGGCAACGTGAACGGTGAGGCCTTCCGTGAAGCAGTCAAAGGCAAGCAGCTCTTGCACATCGCTTCTCACAGCGTGGTTTCCCGCGATACCGGGCAAAGCTTCGTGCAACTCGGCGAGGACGAGTTTGGCCTGGAAGAGATTTACGGACTGGAGTTAGAAGCCTCCAGTCTGGTGGTACTCAGTTCGTGTCGCAGTGGCGTGGGGGTAGTGGTCCCGGGTAAAGAAGTGACCAGCCTGGCGACAGCTTTCAGTGTGGCGGGGGCTTCGGCGGTGGTGGCCTCGCGCTGGCGGGTCGACGACGATTCGACGTCCCGATTCTTTGCCTACTTTTACCAGGCCCTTGCTCGCGGTGAGTCTCGAGGCGACGCCCTGCGCTTCTCCCAAGCGAAGATGGCCAAGGAGAAACCGCACCCTTACTATTGGGCCGCCTTCAGCTTGCTGGGTGATCCCAGATAGGTAGGCTGAAGCGAAAACAGGTGCGGTCACCTGGAATGAGTTCGATGGTTGCCTTCATCTCGTTGACCAGCCGATAGCAGGTCGACAGGCCCAATCCGCTACCGTCCTCCCGGGTGGTAAAGAACGGCTCAAAGATGCGCTCTTCTAGCTCTTTCGGGATGCCGGGGCCATTGTCTTTGACCTCCACCACGAGTCGTCCGTCCTGGATCGAGGAGAGGACCAGGATCTCGCCGCTGCTTTGGCAAGCCATGGCGTCTCGGGCGTTGCAGATGAGGTTGAGCATGACCTGGAAAAGGTGATGGGAGACAGCCCGGGTGGTAGAGTTTTCCGCGGACAGGTCAGCTTTTAGTGTGATCCCGGGGGGCAAGAGTGCTCGGAACGTCTCCATCCACTGCTTAAAATCCGAATCGAAATTCAGCGGTTCCGGTTCGTGCCGACTCTCCACGGCTTTCCGGCGAAGCTGATCGACCATGGAGATCCCGGTTTGAGCCGACTGAACGATGGTGCCGAGGTCGTCGCGGAGTTGCTCATCGTCCTCGGCCCGCTCCAGGCAAAAATCGGCCAGATTGATGATCGCAGACAGCACGTTATGAAAGTCGTGGGCGATCGAGTCGGCCAGGGTTCCCAATCGTTCCTGATAAACGGCTTTTGCCAACTGCTGCTCGAGTTCCAGGCGCCGGCTCATTTCTCGGGAAACCCGGCCCGCCATCTCATTGACTCGCTGGAGCAGCATGGTCACCTCCCGGGGACCCTCCGTATTCAACTTCAAGGGGCCCCCCAGTTGATGATCTTGGAGGAGTTCGGCGGCGCGCTGAAGGGGCCGGGTGATCGATTGCTGCAGTCCGAAAGAAAAACCGGCGGCCAGCAAGAAGATCAGAACGAAGCTTGAGATCCCGGCGGTCAGGGCCTGGTGCAAAGGAGCCAGCATTTCTCGTTCAGGCCAGGCCACCACCAGATCCCAGGGAACCTCGGGCAACCTGAACGCCCACGCCCGGTGTGGCTCTCCGCTGTTGCTGAACTTGCAGCCTTCGGGGGTGTAGGCTTCGGGGAACTGCCGGATCATGGCGGCCTCGGAGAAGCCTTCCAGGACGTCGCCTCCCTGCAGCAGTCCTACCTGCAAGTTGAGTGGCTCCGGAGAAGGCGTGATCGACTTCAACAAGTCACTGACCAGCACCGTTCCCCCCAGCGCTGCCACCAATCGGCCATCCTTCTGAATAGGCACGACCATCAAGAGGATGCGTTGACTGGTAGCTCTGCTGGTCAGGACCTCCCCGATCACCGGCTCACCAATTTTCACCCGTTCGTAGTAGGGACGATCGGTGACGCTGAACTGGGAACCTTCGGTCGAGGTTACGATTCCGTCCAAACTGTTGTAGTAAAGGCCCTCGAATAATTCCGGCAGGGCGGCTTGTTCGGTCTTAAGAAAGGACATCGCTTCCGGAGTGGGTCCGCTGATCAGAACTTCATTTCTGGCAATGGATTCGAGCAGGTTTTGACGCGAGGAGATGAAGTCCGCAACCTGGGCTCTGGTGGTGCGCTGTTTTTCCTGGGCCATTTGAAAGACAGAATCTTGCACTGCGGGGAAAATGGACTTCCAGAGGACAGCCGTGGTTAATACACCCAGCAGGACCAGCGGGACGACCGAAGTCAGAAACGACCTGGTAAAAAGATTCATATCAATAATTCAACTAGGAACATTTGTACTAGTATACTTTGGAGAAGTAGGATATATATCCCTTCTCTCTGGCTGGTGTTACGAATTTGTTAACACATTGAAATTCAAAGGGATAGGTTCTACTATTGAGGAAGTCATCAATAAGATGGGAGCGAGTCAGTGCAAGTAGGGCAGTATCAATCATTTTCATATCCGGTTCTTCAGGGCGGCGGATTTTCGGCACCGGGGCTAAACCCGTTCGGTGCGACCAGTTTCAATCCGGCTGCAGGGATGAACCTGATGGGATTTATGCTTTCTCTCATGCAGAGCTTGACTCAACTCAGCCAGGGTTGGGGAGGTTTTGCGGGAGGCGGTTTTGGCGCCCAGCAGCAGCCTTTCGATTACGCGAGCATGCACTTCCCTCATCTGCAGAACTACAACCCCAACGGGGCCTCCACGGGCTACGGAGGTGGCGGTGACGGTGGAGTCGGCGGAGCGCAGCTCCCCAAACCCCGCGACCCCCAGGAGTTCGCCTCTTACATCCAGGCTCAAATCGCCGGAGGTGCGCTTCAAGGAAACACCAGTGTAGCGCAGCGTGACGCTATCCCCGGATCCCGGTTCGGGACCGTTCAAGACTCCACCATGTGGCAAGCTTCTCTGGCCCGAAACTATGCTTACCAGTTCGCAGCCCAGGCGGTTGGAGCCAATCCCCTGAGCGCCCAAGGGCTCCAACAAGGGGCGCAGGCTTTCGACCAGATGAGGCCGGAAGCGCAACTCTTCATGCAGGTAGCTTCAGTTTTTAAAGGTGATCTGCTGGGAGGACCCGGGTTTTACGACAACCCTGGCTTGAAACAGCTTTTAGAGTCCCGAGGGTTAAACCAGTTTATCAACGATCCCCAGGTTGGGCGCACCGACGTCCAGACCATCGGGGCCATTACGGCTGCCATTAATTCCGGGCAACTCAGTTTAAACGACGTGATCAATAGCGGAACCATCAGCGATCTCAATCGCTATCAGAATGTGATCAACTATGTAACCGGAGGCGGCTTCGCCGCAGACCTGCGTAATTACGATACCGTCCCGGTTTAGCGACGACAGAGACCACTTAGAATGATCGGCATGTGCAACTCCACCGGAGGCTCATCCTCGATCCAGAGAAACCGCATGAAGAGATAACTGAAGATCAGGCGGGTGGCCGCGTCCAGGTCTACGCCCTCTCGAATCTCTCCACGCCGGGTGCGAGCTTCCAGATAGTTGTACAAGGTCTTGCGGAAATCCACGGCCAGATCCCCTAGAGACTTGGCCAACTGTGGGCGCTTCTTCGACTCCGTAAATAGTAACCAGATGGTATCTCGGCGCTGCTCCATGACTTCCAAATAGTAGCTAGAAAAACGCATCAAGTGCTCCATCGCAGGCTGATCGTGATCGGCTAAAAATTCCTCGATCTGAGGCAGCACGGTGGTCTGCCGGACGGCGGTATTCAAGACTTCGTCTTTCGAAGTGAAGTAGTGATAAAATAAACCGTAGCTGACCCCGGCGTAATCGGCCAATTCATGCATGGTAGTGGCGTCCACCCCTCGCTTGCAGAAGAGCTCCATAGCAGATTCCAGGAGTTGCTGCTTGCGTTCCGCGGGCGGAAGCCGCTTACGTTTTGTCGATTTCATAGAAATGACCCCCGGCCTCAGCCATTCGAACCCACGGTCCGTCGCCCTCCTGCTCGCGTGTTCATAAATTAGCAAAATGAAAGATACATTTCAGAAACTTTACTGAAACAGTGCTTTAAATTTTCACCGTTAAGCTATCTCTATGATAAACCCAATCTTCCGTCTAAAACTCAAAGAGCGCCGGCGGCAGCTCTCTCTAACTCAGAAAGAGGCCGCTACCATGTGTGGTCTTACGAGATCTCGCTGGTCTCTGCTGGAATGCGGTAAGCGTATTCCAAGTGAAGTTGAGAAGCGCTCAATCTCCAATTCATTCCAACTCGGACCGGTCTTCTATTCGCCTCCGGGTGCTAAGAAGAAGTTGCTAAATCAGGCTCAGTGTCTGATGCCTCCTCGACGGGTATTCTTGCCCCACCAGGATCGGCCAACCCAAGTCCGGGTAAGAGCTTGTCTACGAGCCTATCCGGATCTCACAAATCGATTGATAAGCAAGATCACCACCCGAGTGGATGGCGATCTTTGCGAACATTTTAGTCATCTGGTCTGCTGCGATTCCAAGTTGGAAGCACTTCATCTATTGCACCTACTATCTTTGGGAGGGGATCCCGGTTTGTGGGCTCCTGCGGAGTTCGGCCATACATACCGTCCCATCGTCGATTGCCGAGGCTACAAAGAAACGGGGGCGCGCCCCCGCCCGGGCATTTTTCTTTTTGATACCTGGTACTTCTTCCAGGTGAGTTTCAAGGCGAACACACTGATCCGAGTAGACCTACTCTGCTGGAAGCAAGGCTGGTCTGTTCTTGAGATTAATGGATTCGGGCATGACGCAAGTTTGGACCACTTACGAGGGCGAGAGCTTGGCCTTCCGGTGACATACATTGATGAGTCGAAACTGCTCGGCATGGTGGAGAAAGGACTTTCGAGTAGGGCTGCGTGATTTACTTCGCATACGGCGTAGCGGTGGGGGGCTTCGCCGTGGCGTTGAAGCGCGGGGGTGCTTCATTGCGGTGGTGAAGCATGCTTCAGTGTGGCGCTGAAGCACGGGGGTGCTTCGCTGTGGTGGTGAAGCATGGGGGTGCTTCACCGTGGTGGTGAAGCATGCTTCAGTGTGGTGCTGAAGCACGGGGGTGCTTCGCTGTGGTGGTGAAGCATGCTTCAGTGTGGTGCTGAAGCACGGGGGTGCTTCGCTGTGGTGGTGAAGCATGCTT
>JBAYRN010000101.1:0-20662 GCA_041676625.1 Vulcanimicrobiota bacterium | reverse complement strand
CTGATCCACCGGCAGATTGGAGATGTAAGAGACCAGGGCAAACTCCAACACCTGGGCGGTGGTCACCGCTTCGCCCTGCTCTACGGAGTGGAGTCGTCGGGCGTGGTCCAGCATGGCCAGCACCTCCTCGGAAAGTTTGCAGCGCAGCTCGCTGGTCGGCTGCTCTGGCTCTTCGAAGACATCACCGGGCACACCACCTTTTGGGGTCTGGCTTACTAACTTTTCAATCTGGTCGCAGTCGAGCTCTTTGGCCAGCTTCAGCCAGTAGTCTTCGGTCTCGATGACGGCCTTGCGAACGATCTCCCGCAACATGCTCCAGTCGATCAGACCGTTTTCGGCAGCCTGTGTTAGTTTGGGTAAATAGAGTAGACTGCGGGCCACCCGGCGACACTCCCGCGCCGCCCTCTTATTCATTCCCAATTTGGCGGTGGCGTAGTGGATCTCCGAAGAGCAGCCGAACTTCTTGAAACCTTTCGACTCCCGCATGGCCAGAAGGCAGCGGCCCAGAATCAGGCGATAAGTGGTCAGAGTGGCGGTGGCTCTGCGGGCAAACTCATGAACCTGCGATACCCCCAGGGAAAGCAGCATGTCTAAACGGAAATAAGCGGGGTTTGTGATGTGAGATTTCATACCCCATTTTAACCCATACGGGCCATCTTAGTCAAAAAATAGACGCCAAAGAAACCGCACAACCAAGCCGTTTGAGAGATTTTTCAGAGATGATCCAAGGACTCTGAAAGGAGGCTGATGACAGAAGTTTCCAAAAGATTGAAGCGGTGCCATGGAGGGGCTCTGAGCGGCTCCTGAAGAGGTGTTTGAAGGCGAGAGCCTGGATCATCGGGTCTGCTGGCCTGGAGAGAAAATATCTACGCCGTCCTTCGACGAGTTGATCACCGGAAGGGCTGGTGGGCATTTGCGCAGGCATGAAAATAGGAATGCTCCCTGCGCCCGCCACCGCCTGGTAGTCATGACTTGATCGAAGGAAGTCGCGCAGGCATGAAAGAGGCGGCCGCTGTGTAATGGCGTCCGGCCGGGTTGCGACGGTTACGCTGGTACCACGTATCCCTCAGGAATTTTGACCCTTGCCGCCCTCATACATGACGTCGAGCTCAACGGGCTTTTTTGCTGACCAGCCGTATGACAGTCTGCCGTCAAGGTGATGGGGCATCCACATTTCCGCGTAGGTCGGCGGTTCTTGCGGCTTCCAGTTTGAGCTCATGTCTTCCAGGGCGTCCTCCGCACAGCACAAGAACCCTCGTGGGTCCTCCAGGATCGGTGCGTGCACGAACGCGCGACGAGGGGGAAACCTAACACCGCCGCGTATGTCGTGAATAACCGAGTTGCGCGCAAGAGTGGCGAGAGCTTTCCAGTCCGTGCCGCAAATGGTTCCGTCCTCCCACGTCAATGTGACGGGTCGGCCTTCGTAGAGTCCCTTGACCTCGATTCGACCCTCGATGGTCGGCATCACGTCGTAAACCACATGGCAGACAAGGCCCGTGTAGCATCTTTTCAAAACCTGGCAGGCCACTTCGTAGAAGTCCTCCGAATCTGCCAGATCAAGCCCCTGGGCTACGCTCGTCGTCCGAGTCCCAATCGTCGGTGTGTTTTGTTACCTTTGGCGGTAGCTCGGCCGAAGTTTTTATGCACGGAGGCTCCCAATCGGTCCAAGGATCGCCAAGCACCACATGCGCCGCCAGAATCTGTCGTATCGATGGGCTAGGATTTTGAATGGAAAAAACTTTCGGCAAATAGGTGGGATGTATCTAGCAAGCACACTTCTTGGTCGGCTCTCGAGATTAAATTCGAGGGCTTTTCTTTTTTTAGAAGTCTTCTATCTTGTTTGGAAGGGAATCGACTTCGAACGGGCTGCACGTGGATTTAAGGAGTGGCTGGCGTTGTTAGAGAGCTGATCGAGCGCTTGGCGGGGGAGCGGGGCGGCAGAATTCGGCCACCAGGTCCACCGCGTCGAGATCGTGACAGACTTTTCCAATGAGTTTTACTGGGAGATACTGGCTCCCACCAGGCACGGTATGTCCACCACCCTCAATGCTGTATAACAGAACCTCGGTTTGGTCGCTCCCATTTTGAGCACTCATCAGGGTCACCTGGCAGCCGTCGTCGGTTGTGTCGGCTAGGGTCTGGGTTGTGGGCGTCTCGCATTTGTTGTGCTCCGACCACATGGTGAAGGCCTCTTCGGTCGGCAAGACCGTTCCGCGAGTCTTTCCTGTTTCCACGAGCCTGACGGCCCCGCCTTCATAAGGAACGATGGGGTCGTCGACGCCCTGGATGATCATTACCGAGAGTGGGGCCTTGGGTGGAAAGTTCTCTTTCACGGTGAGATTCACGCCGCCGATGATGGGGACGATCCCCGCGAGTCGGTGAGATAGTTCCAGTCCGAGTCGATGACTCATGAAGGCTCCATTGGAGATGCCCATGCAAAAGATCTTGTCGGGATCGATCGGGTACTGGGATTCCAATTCTGTGAGGAGAGAGTCGAGAAACTTGACGTCGTTGGATTCTCGCTTTGCGATCGGGGCCTCTCTGTCATATCGGCCGTCATTCCAATGTTTGTCTAGACCTTCTGGATAGATCACCAAAAAGCCATGCTCTTTGCTCAACCTGGAAAAGCCCTGACGAGACATCTGGCGGGCGTTGCCACCACCGCCGTGGAGCACCAGGATGCAGGGCATGGGAGTGTCGAGGTTTCGAGGTTCGGAGACAAGATAGCGACGTTCAAGACCATCGATCTCGAGAACACGGTAGCTGGGCCGAGCCAAGGAGAAGGCTGCCAACGTGATAATCAGGGCTAGAACGATCTTTTTGTGTCGTGTCACGCTGGAGGCCACTTTCTTTCTTTCGTACCTTAGCCAAGTTCAGCCTCCCTAATTCAATCGTCCCGTCCTGTCCTGAAAGTTGAGACTTTGGGAGGGTTTTGTTCGGTGGAAGAGACCGCTTTGTCTTCCCAGTTTAAACGGGTCGGGGGAGTAGCGCGCAGCTTTGAAATAGAGTCCGTGAGCCGGGGCGGCCGGAGGGCCGAGTTCGGGATCTTTAGCAGCTAGCTTCTGGGCCAGGGTCTCCGGAGCTTCTTGTCCCAGGCCCACCTGGACGAGTTCGGAGGTGAGGGTTCGGACCATGCGTCTTAGAAAACCGTTGGCGGTGATCTCCAGGCGAAGTAGGCGCCCATCGGAAGGGAGGATGGTGGGCAAGGGCTCCTCTTGGAGGCTCAGTTCGGTCACCTTGCGGACTCGGGTCATGGTTTCATCGGGCTGGTAGCTGTAGGTGGTGAAGTCGTGTTCGCCTAGAAAACTTCGAGTGGCGGCCCGCATCTTCGAGAGATCGAGCCGGGCCCCGATGGTCCAGGCTCGTCCTCTCCAGAAAAGCCGCCCCGGATAGCCGCAGTCATCGACGATCAGGTAGTTGTAGGTGCGCGAGAGGGCCGAGTGCCGCGGGTGAAAGCTGGATGAGTCGTCCAGGATGGCTGCCTCCAAGACAGCGACGGGCGAGCGGGCCATGGCGTTCAGGCTGTGAGTAAGCTTTTCCAGGTCACAGGGAGCTTCAACAAAAAAGGCCATCACCTGGGCCAGGGCGTGGACCCCCGTGTCGGTGCGGCCGGCCATGGTGGTTGCGATGGGCCGACCGAAGAACCGGGATAACGCCGACTCTAAGTGGCCTTGGACCGTGTCGTGCCCGGGTTGGCGCTGAAGACCGGAAAAGAAAGAGCCTTCATAGGCAACTTTGATCACACAGATCATCGATGAAGGTGTCGTCGCATTTTGGTCTTACACAGAAAAGAGGCCCGGATACACACATCAGTGGGGGCCTCTTGTTCAGCGAGAGTCTCTAATTTTCTTCCCTCAGGCTTTGACGCCGTACTTTTTCAGCGCTTTTTCCAGCCCAAGTTTCTTGATCGTTCTGAGACCTCGAGTGCTCACTCGCATCTTTACCCAGCGACCTTCGCTCTCCAGCCAGAACCTCTGGGTGACCAGGTTCGGGAGCCAGCGTTTGCGAGTTTTGCGCTGAGAGTGAGATACTTTGTTTCCGGCACCGGGCCTTTTGCCGGTGAGTTGACATACACGTGACATCGGTCTCTCCTTCAATCCGAGGCATAACCTTCGGAAAGGAGATAATAGCCAGGGGTCGGCCTACTGTCAAGCCGGTCTACGGCATAGCTTCCAGAGTTTTTTCCAAAAGCTGTTGAAAGAGCGGTCCGGTGCGTTTGGCAGTCTCTAGGACTTCAGTCTCATCGGCGTGGTGACCGTAGTCGGGGATAGCCATGTCCGAAATTACCGCGATTCCGGCGACCCGCATCCCTCGGTGGCGAGCCAGAATGGTCTCGGCCACGGTCGACATGCCCAGGCTATCGGCTCCCAGCTTCATCAGCATTCGGAGTTCTGCTTTGGTAAAGAAAACTGGTCCGTTGACCCCGCAGTACACCCCTTCGTGCAACGGGATCTGCTCCCGCAGGGCGACTTTTTTGACAAGCTCTCGGTACTCGGCGTCGTAACAGTCGAACATGACCGGGAAACGAGGGCCCACGTTGGGGTCATTGGGCCCCACCAGCGGGTTGGTGCCGGTGAAGTTGATGTGGTCGCTGATCAGCATCAGGTCGCCGGCTTTCTGGTTGTAGTTCAAGCCACCGGTCGCTGCGGTCACGATCATCGTGTGTGCGCCCAGGCCGTGGAAAACGGCAACAGGGATGGTGCACTCGGCCTGGGAGTAGCCTTCATAGGTATGGAAGCGGCCCTGCATGAGCACCACTTTTTTCCCACCCAATCTACCGAAGACCAGATTCCCCTTGTGGCCGGGGGCCGTCGAGAGGGGAAAGCCGGGGATGTCTTTGTAAGGGATGACCTGGGCGTCTTGGGATTTCTCGGCCAGTTCCCCCAGGCCCGTACCGAGGATCATTCCATAATCCGGTAGTGTTTTGACTTCTTTCTTTAAGAAGTTGACGGCCTCTTGAATTCGTTTTTGGATGTCGTCTGTTTTCGTCATGGTGGTCATTTGCGAGAGTCCTTCCTGGCCGGAATCGAGGTCCGTCAGAGCAATCTTGGGTACGGGCTTGCTTCCCGGGGCTGCTTTTTGTATTCTAGGGCGTCTAGTTCCTGCCCGCTCAGTTCGAGCGAGGGGATGGGACAGAACGAAAGTGAGGAATTATGGCCAAAGCATCAGCTAAAAAGCCTAAAGAATCAAAGTGCCGTGGATCCGCTGCACCGTTGGAAGGGCGCGATTGGGTGCGCATCGGCGGGAACAAGTGGCTCCGTGAAGTGGCCGAGAAGCAAGGCAAGTATATTCCCAAGGAGTATGCCGAGAAGAGCGGTGCTCAGTTCGACAAAGACCGTGCGTCTCGAGCCCTGGAGGCCGAGGAGAAAGCCAAGCGAGCTCTGATCTCGTCGACTGCTCCCGTGGAAGAAACTTCCGAAGATGACGCTATCCCGGATGCAGAAGCTCCCATGGATGAAGCGACCAGTGAGTTCGCCGCTGAAGAGGCCGCTGAGACAGTCGAAGAATAAGCTTCTCTTCTTGTAATGACTGGCCGTCGAGAGGGACTCCGAAGGTCTTGCTACAAACTAACCCTGGGCGCGAGTTCGGGGTTTTTGTTCTGCAATCGCGTTGAGAGTAAGCTATGAGTTCGATACTGGAACACCCGGATGACGAGCGGTTTTTCATCGAGCATGTGGAGCCGCTGATCGCTAGCGTAGAGCAGAAGGGGGAGCACCTTGTCTTCCTCTTTCGTTGTCCTGTCTCGGGGTTCGAGAGCGTTTCCAAAGTACGGCCCGGAGACGACGTGAAGCCGGCCTCCTTGTCACCGAGCTTGAGCGGAAATCCACGCCTGGCGGGCCTGTTGCAGTCCGCTCTGAGGCCCGGACGAGAGCGCAGTGCAGGGACGGACTACACGGTCGATGAGATCGAAGAGGCGGCCTGCGACGCTTTTGAAGCGGTCAGCAAAGACTTCTACTGGGATGGCTCCCGTTGGACCCATTGGGAAGCCAACGACCGGGTTCTCAACTTCTTGAATTATGGTGAGATGTTGGAGGACCTGGGTTTTGAACAGCGGTTGCTGCTGCGCCGAATTTTGTGCGGAGTGGCGGTGGCCGATGGCAAGGTTGAAGAGTCCGAGCAGGAACTCCTGGAGAGTCTGCTGGGTCCTGGGGCCACCTCCCCGGGAGCAGCCGAACCGCCTACCCGAGAGGAGCTACGCGGGTTAAGAACTCGAAGCGTGGCCTCGGCGGTGGTATGCCTTGGCTACGCTATCGCCTGCGTGGATGGCCATCTGGAGGATTCCGAAGAGGAGTTTCTCTCCCGGATCTGCGTGGAGGTCGGGTTCGGTACTTTGAAGCAGTGGGAGCTGAAGAGAACCGCCCAGGCCTTCATTGTCGACGAGGCGCTGGCGCGGATTTACCAGGGCGGAGAAGCGACCAATGAAGAGCGCCTCGAGGTCTATAAATTCGGGAAATCGCTGGGGCTTTCTATCCCCGATCTCCGGGAGTTGGAGTGGCGGTTCTTGAGAAGGACCGGCCTGGATGGCTAAGCACCGGAGAAACGACCCGTGCCCTTGCGGCAGCGGCAAGAAGTACAAGAAGTGCTGCCTGGAAAAGGAGCGGTCCACCAGTCCCGGCACCCCTTCGGGCGCCCTCAAAGAAGCCAACGTCAAGGCGCGCAAGATGGCCCGGAAGATGATGGGTCAACTTGAGGAAGTAGTGGCGGAGGACGACGGAACGCCTCGAGTCTCTCCGGGGGCGGAATTACTCGCTTTTAAGATCAACTTCTTTCACACCTGGCTGGATGAGCCGAATCAGAGGTTGGGTGGGGAGACGCCCCGGGTGGCGGTCAAAGACCCCCGCCACAAATCAGAACTCCTGAAGCTTCTGGACGAACTGGAAAAAGCCGAATTGAAGCTGCCGAAGAAGGAGCGCTACAGCTTCAAGAAGGTTCGCAGAGAACTGGGCTTGCTGGAATAGGGCCTGTTGACATTCAGCCTTCCGAGACAAACGCAGTACATTTTTCTCCTCCTGGAGTGGAATTTTCTGTGGAATAGTGGACCTATTTGAGGAAAATTTCGCTTCAGGAGGTGGGAAATGGACAAGTTTGGCGACTGAAGGTTGATTGTCAACAGGCCCTAAATCACTCCTCGTCCTCTTCGCCGGCCGCTTCATCTTCCGTTTCATCCGGCTGAGGGTCCTGAGGCGGTCGAATGGCTTCTAAGAAGGCGCTGTCAAACTCGTACATGAGGTCGCACAGGTGGGTGAAGGTCATCTGCAATCCGGTGAGATCGTCTTCTACCGAGGAGCTGGATTCACCGTTTACGTTGGTCAGGCGGGGGAGGGACCTGGTGAACATTTGCTTGCAAGTCACCATGATCTCCGCGATTCGGTAGGCGATGGTTTCCCGTTCGGACTCCGCCAGGCAGTTTTCTTTAGCCAGGCGCTCAAAGATCAGGCGCGTGATTTCTAACTCTTCGGTGGGCAAGCCTGACTCGAAAGGCTTAAAATATCTGGGTGAATCGTTGCTTGTCATGAATAGTTTTTCAGGTTGACCTCAGCTCCGAGAATTCCTTGGAAGCAGCGGGCTTCTTTCCTGAGTGGGCAAAAAAAAAAGACGCTCTTCCCGAAGGAACAGCGTCTCTTTGTTGCTCTGTTGGATTCCGTAACTCCAGCAGTGCGGTCATCTCGCTCTTACGAGGAGTGACGTTCTCGTTTGTCCTGGTCGAGACTCCTGTGACCAAGCCTGTAAACTTAGAGGGGTACACAGGCTTGTCACTCGTACTCTCTTTCGCCTTTACGGAGGCACAGCATGTCGAGTACATCTGTTGCTTGGCCGCCAACCTCTCCTGCACCAAGCTCCCGTGGTCTCGCTCCTGTCGGTGTTTAGACGACGTTGACTGCCGTTACCAGCAGCCCCGTTCTTCCAAACTTCACTCCCGTCACCGGGACCGAAGGGTTAGCGTCGGGCCTCGCTTCGAATGCCTTCAGACGAAGCGCTGCGCGTAACTTTGGTATGCACGCTACCCCTGCTCCATTTTTCACTCTTTCGAGTCGCGGTTGTACAACGTGTCGGCTTCGGGTGAATACTACACCTTCACGCTGCCCCCTAGCAGTTCCGCCCCCGCATTTCGGCTTGCTCGTCTGCTCACGCAGATGCCCGGCCTGGTCCGAGTTACCACTGCAAATTCACAACTTTCGCAGTTTCTCAAGCGGGTGTATCTTCCGCTTCGCCCTTTTTTCACTCTCCAGTGGGCTCTGGGCAGTTCTGAGGTCTGGCTGCAACCCCTTGACTCTATTCCGACGGTTTGCATCGTCGCGCGGCCTTTGCCAAGTTCCGCACTTTGAGCTGCCTCCTCACTCTCAAAGACCCCGTTCTCTTCCTTTCAGGAGCGCATTCCTCATCATTTCCGATGAAGTCCGCCTTGATCCTCACGGCTCTCCTTCAGGCTACGGGCCCGGTCTTACAAGGGGTAAGACTCCCCGCGTCGATTTGGGCTCCGACGCAACCCTGTGCTCTTTTTGCGCAGCTACCGCTGCCCCGGCTTGAGCTTCTCTCTACTCCGCAGTCCTTGCGTCCTGCGTCCTCTGAGTGAAGTACTCACACAGCTCCGGTGTTGTGCATCGTCACCTGCACTGGCAAGTTCTTTCCCTCCTTGCTGGGGGCGCCTTCCGGTTGGCGCGACCGTACTCTCTTTTGTGACTGTGAGGTGACACGGCTTCAGGTTGTCCACGAGGGAAACCCAATCGAGTATTCCGCTGTCCGGCTACTACTCCAGACTCCTGAGACAGTTTTGTCGGCGGCTCTTTCGGGTTGCCCCGACTGCCCTTTCATCTCGCGATTTCCGCCTGACTGTTTCAGTCTTGCCCCGGTTTTTGCATCCGAGGCGCTGCGGGTACTTGCTGACGCTCTCTCCGGCCGTCTTCGACATTGCTGCCGAGCGTTACCGTTGGGAGGCCACGAAGGTTCGTACCCAACCTCTACCACTTCGACCGTTGCCCGTCGAGGGTGGTAGCCCTCACCGCATCTCTCGCTCCGCGGGGCGACTCCGTGACTGGAGTAAATGCAAGTTACACCACTCCGGGAAGCTTGTCAATCATGTCTAAAAAAAAGATTTTTGAAGCAAAAAACCCCGATATTACAAGCTTATCTAGAGGTATCCCCGATGTTATCCACAGGGGGCTGGATGAACGTTTACATGTTGTTCGTCGAATGTTTGCTTTATAGAGGATTGTTATGGGGTCCTACGTTGAGAAACTCACTTACGTACTCCAAGCCGGACTCTAGAAGGGAGCGCGTGCGCATGAGGGCAAAGCCGAGCAGGTTCATGCCTTTCCAGTTTTGAGGAGGCTGTTTGCGGGCTTCACTCTCCGAGAGTCCGATGCCCCAGATGGTATCGGTGGGGGAAGCCTCCACGATGATGGTGTTTCCGGTGGAGAAGATGTAAGCTTTAAGCTCATCATTTTGGGAAAACTTGGCCAGGTTTCCCCGCAATACCACGGCAAAACGGTGTTCGCGCCAGAGTTCTTCGTCGAAGTTCTGGATTTTCCGACCCAGCTCTTTGACCGTCCTGCACGATTCGGTGGCCAGGATCTCCTCGGCGATCGCCTTGTCTTCAAAGAGCACAGCCTTGGAATACATCATAAAATGTTCGGCGGTGGGGTACTCCTGGGTCCCCACTTTAAAGCTGGAGGGCCACCACTGGCTGAAGCAGCGCTGATCGACCTTGCCCTGGGGGTGGGGGGTGTGCTTCCAGAAGAAAACGTAATTGAAGGTCTCTTCCTTCGACCGTTTCCGTAGTGCGATGATATCTTCAGGCAATAACACGAAAAGAGAGTCCAACTGTCCAGGGCACTCTTTCGAGAGAAGAAGCGAACTCCTTTCCTGAAGGGGCAAGCCGTTATCTGATGTTTAGCGGTTGGTCCGAGAGTTGCGTCTCTGTCTTCTCTTGATCCGCCGTGATAGCAAGGTTTTGCGCATCTTTTCATTCTGTTCCTGGCGTTCCAGCGCGCTATCGGACTCGGCGGTGGCTTGTTGAGCTCTTTCGGTGCAGGGCCTCACGATGCGGTAGCTCTCCAGTTCAAAGCCGTTGCCCAGAGCGGCCAGTAGGGCTCGGCGATTGGCAAACGAGATGTGGGCACCTAGATAGTCGACGCCGGCCTCAGCGCTGATCCGGGCGGCCTGGTCGGTGAGATAGTGGCCCACTCGCTTACCCAGGTACTCGGAGACGACCCCCATGTCCTCAATGTAAGTCTCCCGCTCCTCAAAAGGTCCTTCGTGATGCATGTTCAAAATTAGGTAGCCCACCCTCTCTTCGGTCTCCCGGTCCATGGCGATGAGGAAACGCACGCTCCCGGTTCGACCATAGGGAAGAAGATTGGTGATGGAGGTGCGAGCAAACTGCCGAGCCTTCTCGCCCCAGACTCCACGCAAAGGAGCCACGGTCACTTCGGCCAGTTCTTCGGCCAGGTCGATCAGCCAGGTCTGGTCCTGACTGGTTGCATCTCGGAGGGCAAACTTCTCATCCAGGGATTTTCTCATCGCGCCATATTCCGCGGTGTTTCACAGGAACCTGGTTGGCCTACCAGACTCCTCCCATTTTCATGACTTGCTCGACCAACTGGGGGTTCTCAGGTGCCAGGTCCACGATTGCGTCGGGGTCTTTGTCAATATCATAGAGCGTAACGTTCTCTCTGCTATGGTTTTGGTAAACGGCCTTGTAATTTTTCCAATAAAGTGCAATGTCACCCGGCAGTGAATAAACAGCGCTATAGGAAACCGTAAATCGGATCCGCTCGCTAATTTTTGTGGGTGCTTCGATATACGGAAGCAATGATTCACCTGGCATGCTTGGAGCTGGGGGGATCCCCAACAGGCCCAGAATGGTAGGGGTAAAATCGATAGCGGAGGCAGGTGTCTCGATACGGACTTCTTCCTTCTGACCGGGTTGGTGGATGATCAATGGAATATGAGTGATGGATTCCAAGACCGAAGAGCCGGAGTGTCCGATGAAGCCGTGATTTAGCGATTCTCCGTGATCGGCGGCGATGACGAGGTACGAATTTTCATAGAGCCCCTGGCTCTTTAGCTGCTCTAAAAATTCTCCAAACAAGTTGTCAGCTGTGCAAATCATCTCGTCGTACCGATTTCGGAGCCCGTCTACCAAATATTGGTTTTCCGGACGATACGGCCGGTTGATAAAGAGAGGTGGGGTCATCTCATAGGGGCCGAACTTGCCCACAAATTCGGGATCAGGCCAGTATGGATAATGAGGTTCCCAGAGATGGACCCAAACGACCGCGCCTGACTGATGCTTGTTTAAGTATTCGAGAGCAGAATCGAAGCTCTGGTCTCCAGGGCGTTGATTCCTTTTCCAGAAAACTTCATCGTAGTAGTTTGGGAAATAGGGGACAAAGGCGAGGGGTTCTTCACTGAGTAGTTGGGAAAGCCAGAGCAGGTGCCTCTCCTTAAACAGTCGATTGTAAGCTCGGTAGATCAAGGACCCCCGTCCGGATCTGGTGATGGAATTGCCCGGCAGTTGCAAATGGAAAAATGAATAAGAGCTCCAAAAAGAATAGAAGCCCTGGTGAAAGTATCCATTGGCTCGTAGGACCGAGAACAGATTGGGCTGCTCACTCCACATTTGGAGATTCTGAATGTCTGCCAGGTTTCCACTCAGGCTGGTGAGCGAGGCGGGAGTGTAGTTGTAGTTAGAGTGGAACCGGTTGAAGACCAGACTCTCCGATGCCACAGAGTCGATATTGGGCGTAGTTTCTCGATCGTACCCGTAGCTCGACATATGCTTGGCCGACAGGGCATCGAAGGTAACGATGATGATATTAGGTTTGTCCGTCTCGGGGAGGTTCGGGTGCTTCGGGCCCGGCGAAAAGAAGCCGAGGATCCCGATGGTACTCAATCCGACTAAGATTTTTAGGAGGGTGGTCCCGTGGGTATTGATGATTTCGATGCGGTCTTTTCTTTTCCAGGCCGCAAGAGCGGAAATGATTAGTGCGACGGACAATAAAACGAGCCCGATCCTTGCCAGGGAGTCGTGGTGCAAGTTGGCCAGCTTCACTTCGGCCTCATACTTAAGAGACCAGATATTGATGGTGATAAAAAAGAAGAAAATTATGAAGTGGGCAAGTCTTGGAAGCCCCTTTCGCTCCACCAGAACTGACAGGCCGGCTAGAAGTATGGTGAGGACCCAGACCAGTGGCATGACCAACACAAAGTTGACCGCCTTTTCCCCGGAAGTCAGTCCTTCCAGTATGACTTCCCAATGCTTGGAAAAGTTGAGCATGAGAAAAGAAAAGATCGAGATAAACCAGAGGACCAGGTAATAGACCATCTACTTACTTCCCAGCTCGCAGAGTATGAGGGTCCGCCCTTCGGGGTGAGAGGGAAAGGTCTCAAGGTTTTTGTAAACTTTGGAAAGCGCCTTCATAAAGTTTTCTAGAGTATAGAAATCCGTGGAGGGGATGGCACTGTGCCGCAGGATCTCTTTCACCTTGTCGTCTTCGAGAGGTACGAACTCTACCAACAGATACTGAGTTGTAAAATCGGAGAGAAGTTCCACCACTCGGTCGAAGTTCTGCCATTGAGAGATGACCAGATGGTGGATGACGGCGAAGGCAAAGACCAGATTGGCATTGAGTCTCTGAATGGCAGAGGGGTACTGGCGGTTTCGCCACCCGAAGGCGGGTGTCGGGTTCAGGAGATCCATGACCAGGGGTTGGACATCGAGTTGATGCTTTTTGACTTCATGGTAGAGTTGCGAGACGCAGCTTGAGTCGAAATCGAAGGCCAACACCTTGCTTCCGCGATGGGCTGCTAAAAGGGCGTACCAACCCCGGTTGCAGGCCACGTCAAGAACTTCCCCGGGGCCTACTCGGTCCAGAATCTGGGCCACGGTTTTCTGTTTCAGGTTCCATCGAGCATCATTATCAAACTCGGGGAATTCATCGTAGTAATCGCTCCAGGTTGAATCCACGATGGGCAGCTTGATCCGCTCGATGTCGGCCTTCAAAGAACTGAAGAATCGGCGACGGGCATCCTTCTCTGGTATTCGGCGGCCCTCAGTCTCTCGCAACCCCCGCTCCTGGCCTGTTTTTTTGACCAGGCGGCTCGCCTTGAGAGGTAGTTCCAGGTGGGCCAGGATTTGCGGGGTCCAGAGCTTGGATTTGAGTGGTAAGACCTTGGAGCAAAGATCGTAGGATACGCCGTCCTTAAATTTATAAAGTTGGGGCCGAGCCACCTCTTCAAACCCCTTGGAATAGAGGTATAGCGGGAAGAGAAAAAACTGGCAAAACTGCTGATAGGCTTTCCAGAGCAAGCTGCCTTCATCGGCCAGTGGTCGGATCGAGCCCACATCGATGTAGTTGGGTGCTGTGCCATCAAAAATGATATTCCAGGGATGGGCATCCTGCAGGCTCCAGTCGTCTTCGAGTAGAGCCAGGCAAACGTCGAGGGTGAGGACTCCGGCATCACGAAGCATTTCTGCCGGCCATTCCATGCAATAAGTGACGTAACGCAGGCGCTGGTGTTCAAGGATGAGATCAAAGGAGTCGGAAGTTAGAGAACTCTCGAAGCTCTTAACGATCTTCTGTTGTTTGACGAGCCGTTTAAAAGACTTTGCTTCGAGCAGTCTTCGAAATTGTTCAGAGAACTCTGGATAGATCCCTCGATACAGTCCATCCCGTGTCTCAAACAATCTACCGTGGGGGTCAATATAGGAATTTTCGAAAAACCGAAACTCTGATTCAGCTATCGAGACTTTCTCGCTCATCATCTTCGGGCTCTTGCGAGATTTGCGGTGGTTTTGCCTTCCCGGTGAGCTTTAAAAAGAGTGCTTTGATGGGACGAAAGAAAAAGGCTAGCCCGGCGATGATGGAGGATACGACGATATACCCCATCTGAAAGAGCAGGCCGGCAGTACCTGGGTCCACGTAGGCCAGGCTGGGTGCCGCTGACAGTAAAGTCAGCAAAAAAGCAAGTTTAACGGTTGAATTCGACAAAAGAAGACCTCTCTTTCATTGTTCCTGTCTCATTATACCCAATCGACCAAGATTCCGGCACTTTTCAGAAAAAAAAGCCCCGATACGTCACGTATCGGGGCTTTTTCCTATACTCTAGTGATGGTGATGACCGCAGTCTTCCACGTCTTCTTTGGGCTTGTCGGTGATCAGGGTCTCGGTGGTGAGAACCATAGAGGCGATGGAGGTGGCGTTTTGCAGAGCCGCGCGAGTGACTTTCGCAGGGTCCACGATACCGGCTTCCATCATGTCCACGTATTCACCGGTCACGGCGTTGAATCCGTGGCCTTTCTTCAGTTCCCGGACGCGCTCTACTACGACCGAGCCTTCCAGCCCGGAGTTGTTGGCGATCACGCGCAGGGGTTGACTGATGGCGTTGCGGACGATCTGCACACCCAGGGCTTCATCACCTTTCAGCTTCAGGTTGTCCAGAACGCTGGCAATGTGAATGAGAGCGGAGCCTCCGCCGGGCACGATGCCTTCTTCCACAGCCGCGCGGGTGGCGGAGAGGGCGTCTTCCAGACGGTGCTTTTTCTCTTTGAGTTCGGTTTCGGTGGCGGCACCGGCGCGAATCACGGCTACCCCGCCGGCCAGCTTGGCCAGACGCTCTTGCAGTTTTTCACGATCGTAGTCGGAATCACTATTTTCGATCGCTTTTTTGATCTGCTCGATCCGTCCTTTGATATCGGCTTCCGTGCCTTTACCTTCCACGATGGTGGTGTTGTCTTTGGTGATGTGAATGCGAGCGGCTGAACCGAGCACCTCGACACCAACGCTATCGAGTTTGTGACCGAGTTCTTCGGAGATCACCTGTCCACCAGTGAGAATGGCGATGTCTTTCATCATTTCTTTGCGGCGGTCACCAAAGCCGGGGGCTTTCACGGCAGCCACTTTGAGGGTACCGCGGAGCTTGTTCACGACCAGCGTGGCCAGAGCTTCGCCCTCCAGGTCTTCGGCGATGATGATGAACGGCTTCTGCATCTGAACGACTTTTTCGAGCAAGGGCAGAATGTCTTGGATGGAGCTGACTTTCTTCTCCACGATCAAGATCATGGGGTTGTCGAAAGTGGCTTCCATTTTTTCCGAGTCGGTCACGAAATAAGGCGAGATGTAGCCTTTGTCGAACTGCATGCCTTCTACGTGCTCGAGTTCGGTGTGCAGAGTGTTGGACTCTTCCACCGTGATCACTCCGTCTTTGCCCACCATTTCCATGGCGTCGGCCAGGAGATCGCCGATGAACTTGTCGTTGTTGGCGGCGATGGCCCCGACTTGAGCGGTCTTCTCTTTGGTTTCAACAGGAACCGAGATTTTTCGGAGCTCGTCCACCAGAGCGATGACGGCTTTGTCCATTCCACGTTTGAGGAACATGGGGTTGGCACCGGAAGTTACTTGTTTCAAGCCTTCCTTTAGCATGGCTTGGGCCAGCACGGTGGCGGTCGTGGTTCCGTCGCCGGAGACGTCGTTGGTCTTGGAGGCGACTTCACGAACCAGGGAGGCACCCAGGTTTTCGAAGGGGTCTTCCACTTCGATCTCCTTGGCTACGGTCACACCATCTTTGGTCACGGTGGGAGAGCCGAACTTCTTGTCGATCAAGACGTTGCGACCTCGGGGCCCGAGGGTTACCTTGACGGCGTTGGCCAGTTTGTCGGCGCCAGCTTCCAGTTTTTGGCGGGCGTCCTCATTAAAAAGTATCTGTTTTGCTGCCATTGTTCTTTGTCTTCCTTATCCGATGATCGCGAGAATTTCGCTTTCCTTCACGATGAGATAGGTTTCGCCGTCGATCTTGACTTCGGTGCCGGAGTATTTTCCGTAAAGCACTTTGTCACCGACGTTCACGGTCATTTCCAGTAACTCGCCGGTCTCGGTCATTTTGCCCTTACCAACTGCCACCACTTCCCCTTGTTGGGGCTTCTCTTTGGCCGTATCGGGCAGAATGATGCCCCCTTTGGTTTTTTCTTCTTGGGGTAGCGCGGCGATGATGACTCGGTCACCCATCGGACGTACGCTCAGCTTAGTTTTGGTCGCCATTCCTGTTCCTCCTGATGTAATTTATGGGGAAATTTTCCCTAAAACTCTACTAAAGAAGCCTTCTCAGACTTCTCGGGGCCCATACTATTCCGGGTTCATTAGAACCGAAGCAGCGCTCTGTTAGAGATGCGTTAGAGAGTCCCGGCCCTGCGGGCATGTTCCACCATACCGGCAGGCTGAAACACGAGTTGAGAGGAGTCGCAAGGGTCTTCGCAAACTATTCTACCCGGTAGCGGCGTACAATGATGGAAAGGTTTATATCTCGTTGTGCGCTGCCTTCGGATGGCCTGGCCGTCTTTCGACGGGGGTTGGGGCTGCTCTGTATGCTGGACGCCTTGCTCCGGTTGCCTTATCACACTTTCTGGCTCACCGACCTGGGAGTGTTGCCCCGAAGCCTTTACTTCCGCCTTTACGAGGACTCGCTAGTGTGGAGCCTTTATTTGATTTCCGGGCGGCCTGAATTTTCACTGAGCCTTTTGCTACTCACGGTAGTCCTGGGCGGGCTGCAGCTCGCGGGAAAGAGTTCACGAGGGATAAGAGTGGCGTTGTGGCTGCTCGTCCTCTCAGTGCAGCACCGAAATCCTTTCTTGATGGATAGTGCCGACGATCTTTTACGCCTGTTGCTGTTCTGGGATATGTTTCTTCCTCAGCAGCAGAGCCGAGGAGGCCTGCAGTCCAGCCTGGCCACTGTCGGACTACAGATTCAGTTGAGCTTGAGTTTGGCCGGGATTTCTTGGGCATGCTGGACCGGCTGGACTCAGTCGGCAGTGTGGAGTCTGAACGAGCGGGCCTTCTGGACCCCCTGGTTCGGAGCGATGGTGGCCGGGTATCTGGCCCTTCTGATAGCGGCGGTGTGGCTGCGGCCGATTCGAAGGTCTATCTTGATTTGTGGGGTTCCGGTGCTGGCCTGGTGGGCGGTCACTCTTCACCCTTGGATGCCTCTGGTGGTGGCTGTTGGAGTCTCAGCTTTTTGGGGCAAGGGCGAAGCTGAGATAGAGTTTAGTAGCGGGAAGCGATGGCAGTCCCTCGGATACCTCACCATTGGCTTGTTCATCATTCTACAGGCGGTACCGGTCATTGCCGAGGCCGCTCGAGCGACCGCCTGGAGCGCCGGTCTGCAGCAGTCCTGGAACAGGGTTTATCCTCTTGCCAGCACCACCGTCGTGGAGCTTACCGCGAGCGAGTCCGGTACCGGCAACGCGGTCTGGTCCATCGGAGTCGACTCGGACCGGAGGGCCAGGATTTGGGTGCAAGAGGTGGCCGAACAAGAGGCCCTGACCGAGTGGCTTTCCGATTCCCTGGAATATCGATTCACCGGACTGACGGCACCGAAGATCTCTATGAAGCAAACCGAATTATTACCCGATCACACGCTGGGGCGCATCGAGGTGAGGCTGCTCACGGACACTCCGGTTTGGAGTTTGACCCGAGGACGACTCGACCTATGAGAAGGTTACTCTTGTTTACAATTTTCCTGTTGGGGGGCTGTCAGAATTCGGAAACCTTGATGCAACGGGGCACCCTGGCCTACCTGCGAGGCGATTCTGAACAGGCCGCTCGCCACTTTCAAGAGGCCTCGAACTCTCCGCAGACTCGCCCCGCAGCCTTTTACAATCTGGGCAGGCTCTCTCTGGAAGCACGAGACGGCAGCACTGCTGCGGGGTTCCTGGAACAGGCAGAAGGCCCTTTGATCCGGGTTTATCGGGCGCGAGCTTTCCGTTTGCTGGGAGAGACCGAGAAAGCCCGTGATGCGCTGACCGGGCTCTCTCCCGAGTTGCCGGAGGTTAGGCTGGAATCCGCCCTTTTTCACTCCGCCCAGGGAGACCAGGAGGAAGCGATTCGTCTGCTGGGGAGTCTTCGCTCAGAGCCGGAGTTTTATGAGAGAGCCGCTCTGGAAGCAGCGCGCCTGAAGGCCTCCTCCGGCGACCGGCAGGGGGCGATTTCAGACCTTGAGATACTGGTAGTGAAAAGACCTCAACGGCTCAATACTTTCGGTTTGCTGGGAGATTATCTCCTGAAGCTCAAGGATTACGAGGCTGCCGAATCCCGCTTTCGAAAGGTGCTCCGGTACGCTCCTGCCTACTATCCGGCCACTCTGGGTCTGGGAGAGGCGCTGGAGGGGCAAGGGCGGCGAACAGAGGCTGCAGAGCGCTATCAGGAGCTGCTCCAGCGATTGGGCCCCACCCACGACGCGGGCAAGGAGGCTCTACGCAGACTGGACGGTCTCAAGGTTCCTCGTTGATTGCCGTCTGAGCGGCCTGGGCGCTATACTTGTCCAGTACGCTTTGTAGCATGCCGGCTTCGATGGGCTTGGTGAGGAAGTCGTCCATTCCGGCCTCCAGGCAAGCTTCCCGTTGGGTCTCTTCAGAAAAAGCGGTTAGAGCGACGATGGTGGGTCCATTGGAATGAGTGCTCCTGATCCGCCGGGTCGCCTCCAAACCGTCCAGGTCAGGCATCTGGCAGTCCATCAAGACCAGATCGAACGCCTTCTCGGCCACCGAACGCACGGCCTCTTCTCCACCGCTGGCAAGCTGAGGCTTGTGTCCCATCTTTTCTAGCTGCAGGCTCAAGACCCGCCGGTTGATGGGGTTGTCGTCGACCACCAGCACGTCCAGCGGTTTACGCAGCTTCGATTCGGCGTCCTGAATCGTCTGGGTCTCGTAGGCGTCCGGGTCCACTTCGCCGGCCGGCATCCAGCAGCGGAAGGTGGTCCCTTCTCCCAGGGTGCTCTGGACCTCGATGCTTCCCCCCATGAGGTTAAGCAGTTCTCGGCATAGATGTAGTCCGAGCCCGGTGCCCTTCTGGTCGTTGGTGGTCAGTTCGTTGTTCAACTGACTGAAGGGGCGGAAAAGTCGGAGCACGTCCTTTTTGGCAATACCCACACCTGTATCCTGGATTTCAAAACAGAACTGATATCGCTCCGCCTCGCGGGCTGCCGTCACCCGCAGAGTGACCCGACCATTCCGGGTAAATTTGACGGCGTTGCCCAAAAGATTGATCAGTACTTGCCGCAGCCTCTGGCCGTCGACCACTACTCTTTCCGGGATTTGGTCATCCCAATCGAAGACCAACTCCACTCCTTTGCCGTGGGCTGGGCCTCGTACCACTTCCAGAGCCTGGGAGAAAAGCTCCTGAATTTTGTGAGGCAGAAGGTTCAGATCCATCTTTCCGGCGTTGATCTTGGAGATGTCCAGGACGTCGCCCACCAGATCCATGAGCGCCTTGCCGCAGGCCCCGATCGATTCCAGGTATTCCTTCTGCTGTTCGTTGAGGTCGGTATCGTAGAGGAGGTCCGACATTCCCAGAATCCCGTTGAGCGGGGTTCGCAGTTCATGGTTGAGATTGCTGAAGAAACGAGTCTTGGCTTTGTCCTGTTCTTCCAGATCGCGGGCCCGCTCGATCTCATGAAAGAGTGCCAATTCCTGGGCCCTTCTGGCCTTGGCCTGAACGATGGCCAGGCTGTAAAGAGCCAGCGTCAGCAAGAGCCCGGTGAGGGCCACCAGCGGGACCTGGTAGTAGGACGAACTCGCCTGAAAGTTCGGCAAGGTCCAGTAAGTGATCGTCCAGTTGCCTCCGGGCACGGCGATGACTCTGGTCTGGCGGTAATGGGTTTCTGGTTGTTCCTCGTAGCCGGTCTGAGCCAGGAGTCGTCCGCCCGAGTTGCTCGGACCGGATAGGATCTGGAAGCCGATCTGTTGCTCCGTCGGACCCCGGCGCAACTGTTCGATAAAGCCATCCAGGTAAAAGCCGGCCCCCACGAATCCATAGATCAAGTGGGATCGCTGATTGTTGGGGAGCAGCTCCGCACCGCTGTAGTAAGTGGGCGCATAGAGGAGGATCGCCCCCCGCTCCAGGCCCAGGTTTTCATCCGACTGGAGCACCAGGCGGTCGGTTGTGGCCGCCCGTCCGGTGGCTGCCGCGATTTGCATGGCTTCGAAGCGAACCGGATCGGTGGCGGGGTTGAAACCCATCACCAGGAGTTGCTCGGGAGAGGACGGCTCTACCTGGGTCACCGCATAAAGCGCCTCGCTTTCCGGCGGGGCCTCGGGATGAATCTTAAAGTCGGGAAACCTCTTCCGGTGCTTTTCTTCGAAAGCTTTCTGATCGGAGAGGGCAACCTTCTGTACGAAGACCAATCCGGCCAGGCCGTCGTTGCGGCCGCCCCAATCGGCGGCCAGCCGGAATTTGCGGAACTGTTCGGGGGTGATGTCGAGGTCGTTGGCCTGCACCAGTCCCACCGCAGCCCACACGACCCCCAGGTAAAGATCCAGCCGATCTTTCAGGTTTTCTTCGACCGAAGCGATCGCTAGCTCAAACCTCAGACGGTCGCGCTCGATCACGTTTTGGCGAGCCCCCCAGGCTCCCAGCGTGGTCAAGAGCAAGCCTATCAAAAGCACCAGCAATGGTGCCCGATCCTCAAGTCGATTTCTTCGTCGATTCGGATTCATTCTTAACTTGGGAGCGATTTGCTTGAATAACTCAGTTTTACCCGTTTCGAGGACTTTTCACGCAAACTCAAGTGTTCCATCATCTCCTTGCTTTTGAGGGAATATCGTCTCGAGGAACAAACGACCTGTCACAGTGAGCCAAAACGAGTTTGATCTGGGAGAGTTTTTGAGCCG
>JBAYRN010000100.1:0-20764 GCA_041676625.1 Vulcanimicrobiota bacterium | reverse complement strand
CCAGTCTGCAGAATCTGTGCAAAAAAGCTATGGAGTGGATCGCCTGTGGATCAGCTTGGAACGAATTTACCTTTGCTTGGGGAAACCCTTTACAGGTGGTACCGCCTGTGCTATCATAAGCCTATGAGGTAGCGAGAAACGAGAGTTTCGGGGGTTCTCTCTCTAAAACAAAAGCCCGGTGGTACCAACACCGGGCCGAAAGGAGAGAATCATGAGAACCTTACTTCTCGTAATCCTCTTGGTCCTACTGATGACCGCTAAGGCGCTTTAGGACCGGGGCCAGCCTCTAGGGGCTGGCCCTCTTATCTTAGACTCGGAAGTGAAGCTTTGTCAATTCAAATCAAAATCAGAGTCCCGGATGAATGGGAGAGTGCGCTCAAGAGGGCGGTCCAGCAGGCCGGGTTTCCTCTAGAGGCTCCCAAGGGTAGAGTGGGCGGAATGGCAGCCTGGGTAAGGCATCTGGTAGCTCGTGAACTTGGCTTCGAAGAGCAGGACCCTCATGCCCTTCAGTCGGCCCGATATGCAGCTGAGAGGGGTCAAGAAAGTGTGCCAGATCAGTGACGGTCACTCAAAGGCCCGGTCCGGACTCCACTCACCCACCAGTCGATCTGAGACTGCTTGCCAGGTGCCCAAGGGATCATCCTCTCGTGGCTCTGAGGATGTCAGTCGGCCCCAAACCTTCCCGAACTCGTCCGGCAGCTCGGGGAGCTGGCCACGTGGATCGATCTCTTGGAGATAGCCCGAGAGGGGCTTATTAGGGTCCCCCGGTACCGGAGGCCTCGCCTCCTGTACGCGCCGCACGATAGCGGCCACGACGGGAGGGAGGCCGGCCGGGGACGTTAGTTTTTTGCCGCGGCTCCGGCCAGCTGTTTGCCGACGACTTCCAGCACCTCAGCTATAGTTATGGCTAGGGCGGACTCGTCGTCAGGTGACCCCTGTTCCAGTAGGTCGGACAGGATGTCCAGGGTAAATCTGGCCGCACGGTATTGTGCGGCGGTGAGATGTAGTGCTTTATCCAGCATGGGTTTCTCCTTCTGCGGTCTTTCCCGCCGTCTTTTATCGTTGTTTGAATCTTGAAAGTCGTACAGTCTTGGTGGTGGGGTCCCAAGCGACTGATACGCCCAGAGCCTCCGCCAAGGCTCTGACCGGTAGGTAGCTGCGGCCATCCACCAGTAGCGCCTCGCCCAGATGCTCCCCATCCAGCTCTACGGTGGCCAGACTGGCCATGCGAGCTCGCTCGATTATCTGGGGCAACATGGGGTAGAGCTGGCCCGGGCAGGCTGTCGCACCTCCCTCTCCGGGCACGTCGCGGTGGCCAATCACGTGGGCGCGGTCGAGGGGGATCCCGTACTCTTCGGCCCGCTCGGCGATCAGGTCGGCCAGGGCGTCGAGCATGTCGGGTGGGACGTGCCGATCCTCTACTCCTACGCAGCAAAGGATGCCCAGGGTCTCGGCGTTGTCGCCGTAGGCATGGGCTCCCACTTCGGCCTCGGGCCTACCCGGGGCGACGTCTCCCGACTGCGAGATCACCCAGTGATACCCGATGTCTCGCCAGCCCTGCGCCTGGTGCCACCCTCGGACGGCCGCCACCGCTTCCTCGGCGGTACGAAAATGGGCCCCGCTGCCAGGGCCCAAATAGTGGATAATTATTCGCTTGATTTGTCTCATGATTGCTCCTCCAACTCTTTCTGGAGTCTTTGCAGCTCGCGCTCCAGTACCGTGATTCGCCCCGCCTGCTCAGCCTGAGCGGCCAGGAGGCTGATGACTTGCTCTTCCACGGCCCGCCGTTTGCTTTCGCTGTCGTCTAAGGCGGTGCGACACACATCGAGTAGCCGCTGATACTCCTGGATCACTTCCGCCCGCTCGGCCGCCTGAGAGTCCTCTCGCTCGCGGTAGGTGCCCCAGAGGCGTCCCAAGAGCGTCCCCGCTGCGCCTATTATTGCGGCCAGGCCGAGTTGCTCGCCGCCGAATTGTTGTTGGTTCATTTTTTGGGCCTCCTAGGTGGTTGGTTTTGAGAGTAGAGGAATTCTTTTGAGTAATCTTTTTAAAACTGCTTGTACAGATATAGTGTATCTGTTATAATCAATTGTAGAGACGAGTGAGAAAACAAACATAGCCTCGAAGGGGGCGACGCCCCGCCGGATGGGTCAGACTCCGGGCCAGGCGGCACCGGAAGACCACCGGACAAAAAAGGGTCACGGAAAAGACAAGGCCACAAGCATCCTTCCAAATCTTTTGAAAGGAGGTGCCTATGGCCAAGTGGACGATGGTCCTGCTGCTAGTCCTTGCGATGACCCAGCAAGCCATCTAACCCGCCACGAAGGCCCGCTGTAGTGCGGCCCGGGCTAGGACGCACCTAGCACGAGGAGGCCCGAGTTCACGGCTCGGGTCTCCATTTTACCACCGGTTCGCACCCGGAGGCAAGAAGAAAGGACACCTAATGACAGCAAAAGGACACAAACCAGACTGCACGTGCGGCCTTTGTCGCATTATCCGGCAACAGGCCCTTGGGGCCAAAACTACCAAACAGAACCGGGTGAAAATCGAAATCCACGTCACCCGTGAAGAATCCGAACAAATGGAGCAACTCGCCAAGCAAGCGGGCTGTTCACGAAAAGCCTTCGCCGAAGCCGCTGTCAGGGATGCCCTGGCCGAGAGTGAATAAACCGGCCCAACCCAGCGGAGGCGTGTTCGGTAAGGGAGAGGAGCATCAGAACAGGCTCTTCGCACGATAGGGAGAGCACGCGCTGGGTCAGTATGTCGAGCTTCTGCTCGCTCTTTTCCACGCGTGGTGCGATCGTCTCAATCTGCCCTTCGCACCTCGTCGTGCTTTCGTGCCTGAACGGCCCTCCGGCGAATCGGCGAGCGGATTCAGCTAGAACGCTACTACGTTGATGCGTGCTCCAATGAATCCCAACCAGGGCGACCCAGCTATCCTGGTGAGACCTAAGAAGAGGTTCTCGGACGTCGTCAGAGTCCCAGACCACGCAAGGGATAAACCCTGCGTATTAGTCTGGGACGTAGCCCAGTCATAGAGCACCTCTCGGGTGTACGCTAGGGGAATGCCTGACCTCCTGATCTGTAGCTCTCCGGTGGTCAATCCTGTGGTCTGCTTGTATAGTGACAACTGTGCGGTACATATCACATATATTGTGCTACCGAAGGTGTTTGTTATGGTGTATCCTGAAACGCCCAGAGCCGGCCCCGACCCACCGTGACTAGAGACTCCTGTTATGGCCGAGTCGACGTAACCAGTAGCACTGCTATAGATAATTGTTTGACAACTCCTTGGCACATCCACCCACGCCGGAGCCCCGCTCGCGTGTCCGAGGAGTTTGCCGTCTGCGGCTCCGGAGGGATTCCGCAACAGTTCATCCCACTGCCCATCCCCGTAACAGCGCCAGACCCTCGCGCCCCATTGCCAGAGGGAGCCGTACCAATAGCCCACGGAGAAACTCGCTGATCCATCAGGCGCAGCGCTCGCGGAGTGGTTGTGCCTGATGGACTTGTGCGAGCCATCTCCATTGGCATAGAGACTCCCCTCGTTTATGGTCCAATCGATCTGGCTATCGTCAATGGGCATCAGTGCACCGTGCCTCGAGTGTGGATTGGCCAACCGCTCTCGGGTTGATGATCCTCAGTGAATCGGATCATTGCGCTTCCGCTGCCGTTGTCAATAATCGTGTAGTCGGTCGAGGGCACTTGCCAGAGCTGCTTGACGTAGACGTCGACCTTGCTCGAGTCCAACTCGACAAGCGAGACGTTGGCGCTGCCAGATTGCAGGAGGAAATCTCGGTTAGTGCCGTTTACCGTCCCGGTGGGGACGAGGTCGAGAGCCGGACCAACTTCATTCAGGACTAGCGGGGTGTGATTGAGGTATCCATCCTCGCTATCAAGATTGGCTGTATCAACCACCCAGTAGACTCCTGCAGGGGAGGTCTGAACGACGATGTCCCCGATCTGGACGTCGTTTGTAGTGAGAGCGAAGCGCGCAGCCTCGTCGGCCACAGGCACCCTTTCGCCGGTGGCAGGTGCGGGCAGTTGGCTCACGGGGATCTTCCCATTCGCGTCGAGACTCGCAACCCCGTTCGCTGCGGCTTTCTGGGCGCTTGGGATAGCTCCCACCTGCGTTGCTGTTACTTCGTGCGGGTTATCGGTGTTGCCCGTGTGGGAAGAGAGAGCCGACGTGCTCGCTTTTGCTGACAGTAGCCCATCGACCTCACCCGTTGTATAGGCTCCCACCTGCGTTGCTGTTACTTCGTGCGGGTTATCGTCGTCCTCGATGTGGGAAGTGAGAGCAGACGATGCCGCCGCGCCATCGATCTGATCCTGAAGGTCGACAAGAGAGCCATCCAGATCTGCGACCTGCCGGATATCGATCTGGCCTCCGCTGAATTCACCTTTTGTTGTATAAGCCATTTTTTTACTCGGCCTCCTCGTATTCTGCTTCGAGCACCCACCACGATGCCGGGGGGTGCTCAAAAGTTATCTGATTGCCGCTCACCGTGTAGTGAGCAGGGGAGAGATTGGGGATCCCGTTGACGCGGACCCGGAGGGTGGCGGGGTTGGGTGCCGCCGACGTGGTGAACACGAGGTTGATGCCGTTCTGGGTGCCGGTGAGCAGCTCGTGACGGCGCCTCTCCAGTTGATTGATCGCCGCCCGGACCGCGTTGAGGTCTGCTGAGGTGATCCCGTCGCCGTCGGTGTATAGGTGGAAGGGGGTCATCGAATCGTGAACTCCCTATCTGTAGCACTCCACAGCGCACCGTTCTGAACCTCATACAGCAACTCGTCCTCAGTCGCGACCAGGCTACACCTCGCGCCATCGTCAAAGTCGGGGACGACGACAGTCTCGCCGCCACGAAAGCCGCTAGAGATAACAAAGGTCTCTCCAATCAACGAACCGTCCGCAAGGCTTATGTTCCTTAGCTTCATACTCCTCCAGATCATCCAGTCGTATATCTGGTACTGCCACGGCGGCAATATAGCAGCACGGGGCTGGGTTATCAATCCGGCCTAGTACGCCACCACCTTGTTGCTAATCCGTGCCAGGATCTGTGAGCCGTCAAAGACCAACTCAAACCCAAGAGTCAGCGCCTCTCCGACCACGCTAAAAACCTCAGAAGGCACGGCCAAGATCTCTCCGTCCAAGGCCGCAAGTACAACCATGGTGGGTTGACCCCGGTTGCCTAGCTCGTCGTACTCCCACACCAGGGTATAGATCCGATCCCCGACGCAGAGAGGAGCCGAACACAACCGCGCGTACCCAGCCCCGGCCGCATCGATTGAGGCGGTCCAGAGTGTCTCACCCTCGCCGCTTTCCGGACTCTGCCGCACACACCGCCAGACCAGAGCATCTCCCGCAAAATCCAGCCCTCCATCAGAACTTCTCGGCCCCATCACAATCCCGTGCTCGCTCACACATGCCGCAGTGAGCGAGTGCGGAGGATCCCCGCCGTCCACTGTCACCGGCACCTGCCCGATATACAGCGAGGTCCACTCCACGATCCACTCCGCCGGGTCGCTGCCCCACTGCCGAAGAATCGTGTCAGCCGCCACCGTGTCCAGGTCTGGCTCCCACTGTTGCGGAGGTCCCGCCTGTGCGTCGTAGGGCAAAGCGCCATGGGGTAGGTTGGACCAGAGGTGAACCGCCGGGCCGCTGCCGTCCTCGGTCAGGGCCGGAGGATCGCCGGAGTAGTTGTAATAGATCGCAGGCCCGCTTGCAGTCAGCCCACCTCGGAAATACTCTCGGCCCCCGACAATCTCGGGAGGGATCTCGATCAGGGCCAGTCGCGGCTCTCGCCGCTCTAAATCTCCCGTACCCTGCACCCAGTCTTCGTCGTCAACCTGGAGAACCTCAACGTCCCCCTCGTCGCGCCGCTCCCACTCCCGCAGGGTACCGGTCTCGTCGTCCACTTCCCAGCGCCAAACCTCTGCACCGGTCGCCGGGTCTAGGGCCACTAATCCAGCTACACTAGAGATGGGGGTCGGGAAATCGAAAGTAGCGGTCGGCAGGTCTGCTCCGACGTCCGGATTCCAGGGGTTAGGCCACACCAGGCCCTCGATACTCGTCTCGGTCCAGGTGATCTCCCTGAACGCACAAACAAAGCGCCCATCCGCGTCCACTCCAACCGGCAAATAAAACGACTGCTTGTCGTCAACCGGCAAACGGCCGTCTTTACGCCACGCCTCTACCGGGGTGCTCGCGGCCAGGTCATGACAGATTAACGCGCCCTGGTGAGTACACCCGAGCAGTGAGTATTGCCCCGCCAGTAGGTGCGGGGTTTTTGTGTGCGACTCCTGATCTAGTTCCTCTCGTCGGATCGGTTCGGCCGGTCCGACCGAATCATCTATAGGCCCCAGGTCGCCGGTCCACTCGGCCAATGTGATCGGATCGGAGGTCCACAGGATCGATCCCGTGGATGCATCGATCCGGTACAGAAGCCAATTGTTATTCCGTCGAGCCAGACTGTAATCAGAGAACGTCCAGCCGTCGACGGTGTAACACCAGAGATCCCCACCATAAGCAAAGGGCTGTGTGGCTGCGCTCATCCTAGTACGACCCCTCCGCCATCATCTCCGCCGCCATCGTCTCCACCGCCGCCATCGTCGTCCTCTTCGTAGTCGGGAAGAGCAGTTGTCCATGTGCCATTAGTGAGAGAGTTCTCCTCATTCGGCAATGGGTAGTCAGGATCCCCGAACCACTTTTTACCATCCTCCTCGGCTACCAGGCCAATCGCAACTCCGTCAACGACTGACAGATCGTGCCACATGAGCAGACTGGAAGATCCGACTGCCACGCCGTCCCGATACAGTTGCCATGGCTCCTCCATAGACCAGAGGCCGTCGGCGCCGCGACGCTCCCAGCGGACGTCTTCGGTCAATCGAATCGCCGTGGGATACAGGTCGGGAGTTGAGGACCACGATCCGGTTATAGATCCGTTGATTCTGGAGGCCCGGCCGTAGGATTGACGGAAGGTTGGCCAGGACAGACTTAAAGTCTCCGCCCCTAGAAAGAACCGCTTGCTCTGCACTCCGCCGCGACACAAGATCACTGGGATGCCTGGGTTGTCCTCGATGAAGCCCAACTTGACAACGTCACCCACCCGCAGGTAGACCGGCTCCAGGGGAGGGATGGCCTCGTAGGGGTGGGCTCGGCCCGGGATAAGGACGTCGTATTTGGTACGAGACCGGACGCGGACGATCACGCCGTCCTCGTATTGTTTTCGCCTTCTGAGGTCAAACGAGAGTGCGTCTCGGCGTTTTTTGTCGGCAGCCATCTGAGCGTGCGACTGTTTTTCTATCCGGAAGACGTGCATCAGAAGATGTAAGGATTCTTCCCCAGTATCACCGGGGCGTCGTTGTCTCCTCCGGCCAGCATCAGCACCCGGTCTCCCTGGTAGAACTTCGACCCGGTGAGGGCGCCGACGGACGATCGGGCAGTGCTGCGTCCGCTGCTGGTCAGGTCGGCCAGGCCGGAGGCCCCGCCAGGAGTGGAGCTTTCGGCGACTCCTGTTACCGTGGCCCCTTCAAATCGACTCACCCGCTTCTGCAGGATCTTCACGAAGTCCATTACCGATAGCCTCCAATCGTGAACGTAGTCCGCCGCTGCAACGGGTCTTCCGAGAATGTGTGAGTTGCCGAGATGACCACCCGATCAATGGTGACTCCCAGCACTGAGTCTGTGATGCGGACCCGAGACCCATCTACCAGGTCCGGGTTAAGCGGCACGGTCACCACCAGCGGGAAGAGGCGAGCCTTCAGCTTGTCCAGGTACCCTCGGCCGTAGCTTATGGCTTCCGCTTGAGTAGCGATCAGCTCGTTGATGTCCAGCTCTTCGAGGATTTCCCCGAAGAGCTCTTCCAGCTCGGCATCACTCACGGTCGCGGTGAAGCTCTCGTCAAATCCGTCCGGGAACTCTTCTTCGTCCGGCTTATCGCCCACTGTGCCCGTGAAGATGATCTCTCCATATCCTTCGGTGGCCCCGACCACGCCTACTTGAGCACCGAAGGTGTACTCTACGCTGACTGCATTGATGATAGGTGCGCCGTACAGGTGCTGAGCCCACACCCCCCCACGGGTGTCTCGCACCGCCAAGACATTCCCGTCAGCGTCCCGGAAAATGAAGTCTGAGAAGGTACCCAGTTGCTGCGACAGGATCTGCCACTGGACGTGACTCAGCGGTTGCTCAAAGTCTTTCCGATACTTTCCAAACTTGGTGGCCACCTCGGGATCGGTGCCGGCTTCGCTGTCCCGCTCCACCAGGCGCTTCACAATCACTCTTGTAATCACATCGGCCAATTGGGAGTCGTAACTCTCGTCGGGTACGACACCATCAGCCGAATAGTGATAGATGCGACCATGGCCGGCCAGCGAGTCGTAGCATTGGACTGCCGTGCCCTTCATTCGCCACTGCTGCCCCTTCACTTCGAGCAGTTTCATGAGGAAGTCACCGTACCGACCGTTCTGCCGGTGAAACATCCGGATCGGATAGTCCACGAACCCAGTGGGTCCGGATAGACCGGCAGCCGCCACAATCTCCTCGGCCACGCTCGCCGCTCTGGTGATGGTATGGCGGGTAGAGCGGACCGACGGCATCGTGACGGCCCGGCGGAAGAGAGGCCGGGATTCGTCGATGCCCGACCAGAC
Source organism: Vulcanimicrobiota bacterium (assembly GCA_041676625.1). Taxonomy (GTDB): domain Bacteria; phylum Vulcanimicrobiota; class Xenobia; order Xenobiales; family JADMJV01; genus JAEXNA01. Next base: position 12,115 of record JBAYRN010000100.1, on the reverse strand, counting down.
CGCATCCTTGAACCACCCAGCGGTGGAGGCGGATCGCCGGTGAGAGAACCCTGTGGCCGGACCGGAGTAGACGAATGTGCGGCCCCCATACTGAACAGTAGCCCGAATGCGATGGTCCTTCGTCTTGCCGAGCACGTTGTGGAAGGTTCCATCCTTGTAAGGATGGTACTCACCGGTGGGGTCAACGATGGATATCGACCAGGTGGCCGCGGCCGACTGCTGATGTGTCACGTCCAGTTTGTACGGCGCTTCCCCGAGCTCGACGCCGGCATCCACTCCTGCCCGGATATCCATGACCAGCCCGGACAAGCCAAACTGCCAGGCTGCATCCCATTCCGTCTTTCCTTCAACGCTCAGTAAGCACACATTCGGCCACGTCTCAGGGGTCTCAGTGAGCACTGGGCCAGACGACTGAACCCGATGGAGCAAAGGAGCAGAAATAGGCCTGAAATTCCTCACCCGATGGAGCAAGAAGGCGACCCCTGCGGAGTCACTCACCCGATGGCACAACAGCCGCACAAAGCACGCACCATTCGTCACCCGATGTATAAATATGGCCAACTCTACAGACAAGGTCGTAACCCTGTGGCAAAGCCACGCCTCTGTGAAGCCCGGCTCGGTCTGCACCCGATGGACAAGCCAGACCATGACTCCGCCGGCAATCGCCTGCACACCGGCTCTAGCATAGCCCGCTCCAAGCCGGTTGACGATTGCCGGCTGTTCTTTCCACTTTTGGACCGACACATTTAACTCAGGAAGCTGCTGCCGGCTACCGCGATCAGCACTTGCAAATCCCAACGAGGCTTCGTGCGCTCCGGTAGTTGCCAGCGCTGCCAAACCCCCTGAGCTGCTCCGGCGGTCAGAACGCCGCTGTTGGCGATGGCCACCGCTGTACTCAGGGTGCGAGGTCTGCTCCAGGAGGCTCCAGAGGGGTCGGTAGCTGCGTCTGCAGCGGTGGTGGTATCGTTGAGAGTCGCGGGGAGCCAGAGATCAAACTCCGAGGTAGCTGTGTAGTAACCCCCGGGGACGAAGCCCAGCTCGGTGGCTCCACCGCGCAGGACCTTGACCGGGTGAGCCGTAGCTGTCAATTCCCCGGACGTATCATCCCTGGCTTCCACAGACTGCAATGCAGTCATGGAGTTGCTGGTGGCCACCACGGTGTCTCCGGAGAGGGACACTTCAAGGGCTATCGGATCGCCGTTGGTGTCATGGCCCAGAAAGCGGATGAATTTGTCGTCATCGTCGCCGCTAGCGTGCCCGGCGGCTGCTGCTGTCTGGTCGTTTGCTCCCCAGTCATCCATGGCGTTCGGCAGATAGATTTTGCCGTTCGTCAAATCTTCGGTCTCGTGAGTGTTGAGGGCGAACAGTTTTGCGATTTGAGTATTGACCCCGCCGTCCGCTGCGAGTGACGGCATCTCAAAGAAGATCTCTCCGATCATATTCTGGTTGGCTTCATTCTCAGAAATCGCACCACCGATATTCTCGGTGGAGAAATCGACCGCCTGAACGGACGGCTTGTAGAGCTTCAACCAGTTTGCTAATCCTGACATTTGTACACCTCGATTTCAATTGGGGTCTGGGGGTGGAGCCCGAATGCCGCACGGATCAGCCCGCGCAGCGCGTTGAGGCCGTAGAAGCAAATCTCGGTGTAGGCCACAGGGCAAACCTGCAGATAGATAGGGACAGGCTCCCGACAGTAGTCCCAACCACTCAGCACCTCGAGGATTTGATCCACGACCCGGCCAGTAAGGCGCTTGAGCGGTCTCATCCTGTAGGTGTAACGACCGGGCACTTTCACGACTGTTGAGACCTCCACGACCAATCCCGCACGTCGTTCTGAGACCCGCCAGCGGGGGCTACAATCTCAACTTTAATCGTTGGCTTCATTGTCTGCAGGGCCTTGGTAAGCTCGGCCATGTGATTCTGGGCAGATTGGTCGTTGGTACCTGCCCCCAGTTGATTGGCATCTACCCCCAGTTGATTGGCCGCTTGAGTATCACCACTCGCGTCTGACTGAGGTGGCTCCGAGGCATCCTTATCCTTCTGGCCGGCAAACGATTCGTTCATCTCTTTGACGAACTCTTCCAGGCTCTGAACGCCTCCCAGCGTGGCGCCCTTCATCTCTTCAACCTTTTGCTTTTGCTTCTCCAGTTCGGCTGTGGCCGCGGCCAGCTCCGTGACCGACCCTTTTCGCGTCTTCCAGAGATCCAGCTCCAACTGTATTGCAATACGCTGCTTTTCTTCTTCTGACGCCCCGGCACCGGCTAGTTCTGCTTCCAGTTGGAGTTGCTGCTCGGCCAGCTGCAGGCGCTGCTTGGCCACGGCTACCAGGTCGTGCTTGGTCACCTGCTTGTCTGAGCCGGCTTTCACCTCCAGGAGCTCGCGCTCTAGCTTGAGAGCTTCCAGGGTGGACTTCTTCCGGCTCTCGGCTGCCGCTTTGGCGGCCTTGTCCGCTTCCTGTCCCTGTCCAGACCTCAGGGCTTGGAGCTCCGATTGGGCACGCTTCTCGATCGCGGCTTGCTCAGCGGCCGTTCTCCCAACCTTTTCGAGCGCGGCTTGCTGCTTGATAAGCTGCTCGGCTAACTCCCCGCGGGCAGCAATCTCCTCTTGGAGCAGACCACCCACGTCTTTACCCTGCCGGAGTTGCTCTTCCAGCCCCCTGATGGTCGTATCGGACGCTTTGATCTGGGCTTGTAGCGCCTGATCCTCAAGCTTGGCTAACTCTTGCTTGGATCGCAGGGCGTCCTTCTCCCGTTTCTCGCGCTCCCGGGCCTGCTGGGTGGCGAGTCGCTCCTGCGTCGAGATGACTTCCAGTTCGAGGCGCTTTCGCTCTTCAGCATTCAGCTCTTCACCGGCCAGGATCTGCTTCAGCATCGCCAACTGATCGGCAAGGCGCTTGTCTCCATAGGCCTTGAGCGTGTCTAGCTCGTGCAGGGCGATATCAATCTTCGCTTTGCGAGCGTCTTCGGCAGCCTTCTCTTCTTCTTTTCCCACCTCGCGGGCTAGCTTTATCCGGGACAGGGCAAGAGCTTCATACTCTTTGTCGCTTTTATCCATCTGGGCCAGCACGGCATCGAGAGCAGCAAGCTCTTCTTTGGCTGTCTCCCAGTAGCTCGCCGAGGCCTTCTTCTTGTAATCCTCGATGGCCGCAATCTTGGCTTCAATCGCCGCTTTCTCGTCGGCGGCCGCCTTGGCCGCTGCGGCATCCTTTTCGGCCTGGGTGCCGGCTAACGCTTCACGGGCCCGGGTGAGTGTCCGGATGCGGTCCAGGATTCTCTCTTCCAGAGCCGAGTCTCCGGTCTCTTGAGCCTGTTTCAGCTGATCCAGTAATCCGATGATGGCCTGGTTGGCATCAACTTCGGTCTTCCCGGCCTCTTTCATGGTCTCGGCCAGGGCTTCTCCCGCTGAGACGACATTTCCGTTGTACTCCCGCAAGGCAGCTGCTGCCGACAGGACCGCATCTCTCTGCGAGCGGAACGCTTCGGTGGCCTCTTCGCTTTTCTTGCGGAGTTTTTCGGCTTCATCTACCGTCTTGCCGTACCAATGGACAAGACCAGCCGCCGCTGCACCTAGAGCGACCACGACGCCGACGGGGCTCGCCAGCATTGCAGCACCTGCTGCACGAAATGCTGCCCCTAAACCGGTTGCCGCAGCTGTGGCTGCTACCGATGGGCCGACAGACGCTGCGATAGCCCCGGTTAGAGCCACCTGTCGCCCGGCCGCAACAACTGCGGCTGCCCCCTGAGCTATAATCGCTTTCGTCCCAGCGATGGTGATAGGCGTAGTTAGAGCCCCGGCTGCACCTGTCGCCCCAATGGCCAATGCCAACGGCCCAAACGCCACCACCGCCCCCGAAGCCGCCGCTCCCAAACCGGCCAGTGCTGTAACAGCCATCACCGACTGCGCGATCATTGCCTTAGTAGGTCCGGGCAGGGCCTCCAGCTTCTCTACCACGCCGGTGAGCGCATTCGCCGCACCGGCAAAGCCTTCGATGATCTCTTGTCCCATCGCCGCCTTGAGCCGGCTGATAGCGTCTTCCAGGCTAGCGAAGGCTCCACTAGCCTGTTTCGACTGCGCCATCATCACGCCGCCGAATTTGGTGGAGGCAACCTTTTCTATCGCGACTTGCAATTTCTCAAGCTGAGACGTGTCGATAGAGCCATCAGACTTCAGCGCAGCACCAAATTCGCCCAACTCGCGCTTGGTGATGCCGAATGTGTCTTGGAGTTGCTGGATCCCGTCTTGACTACCGATGAGCGCCTTCGATAACGAGAGCGCTGCGTGAGGTAACGTTTGATCAAACGTCGCCGCCAGGTCCCCGGCCAAAGGCAGGAACCTCTCCACGTCCACCTTCAGCGCCTTCATCTTAAGAGCGCCGTCCATCACCCCTTTCAAGTCGAAGGCAGGAGCGTCGGCAGCAAACTTAACGTACTTCTCCAGCTCCACCCGAGCATCTTCGGTGGAGCCGGTGAGAGCCACCAGGGTGGCCTCGTACTTCTGCATCTGGTTCGCTTCAGAGATGAAGCTCTTGGTCATCGCGGCGCCGGCGATAGCCAAGCCACCCAGAGCCAAGGAAGCCTGTTGCGCCTTGCTCTGAATTTTGCCCATGGTGTCGTTCACCGTGGAGTCAAACTGCTTCAGAGCGTCGTTGGCGTCTTTGGTCTTGGCAGACAGTATGAGTTCGAGGCGGTTGCTAGCCATGGAGATACGCCTTCGCGGCCGCCTTGTCGGTGGAACACAGAGTTACCAAGACCTGAGAACGGTTGAGTTCATCCTGGGCGGCGATGATCTCTTGTCGCTCTCCCTCGGTCAGACTGAAGGCCAGCTCCTGATCCCCCAGGGCCATCCCGGCAAGCACCGCTCCAGCCCAGACCAAGTTCCGGATATCCGTGGGATTGACATCGGCCGCACCCACCACCCTGGCAGCAACCTTCCCGCACTCGGTGGTGAGCTCCAGCCACTCGATCAACTGCTCGGCGTTGAAGGCGCACAGAGTGGCCTCTTTGTCTCGCAGGCTTATGGTCCGGGAAAACTCAGGCTTAGACATAGTCACTCGCCGTCACATTGAAGAGGCTGATCTTCATATCGGTGCCTGCGGATACACTGGTGCCGGCACCGAAAGCTACAGCCTCCACCAGGCGGTCCGGACCGCCTACAGAAGCCCCTGCTCCAGTGACCGAGCACTCAAAGACATCCACCAGCATACAGTAGGGGAAGGCGTACATCTCCATGCCGTCGATCAACGCCCAGCAGCCTTCCACCAGGTGTTGACCGGTGAGGAAAGCCCGCAAGTCGAAGGTGCAGCCGTTGACCATCTTGCTCCAGAACTTGTGGTCCTCAAAGCCCCGGTTCAGGGTACCGGTGATGGTGCGGGAGCCATAGCCCACATCTCGGTAATCGTTCTTGTTGCGGAAGCCCGGGACCAGAGCGGTATTGTTGGAGCACTGCAGGCTGAACCCCTCAGCCAGCGGCTCCCACTCTCCATCGATGTTGACCTCACTCGCCCAACCCATGAACTTCCGCAGCACCGTGTGCGAGATGCTCGGGTTAGTCACCAGAGTGGGCTTCCGAGCCCCCATGATGCCGAAGCTTGCCGTCACGGGCGAGTTGCCATCACCCAGGGTCAGGCTCCACTCGTTCATGCGGCACAACGGAAAACGCTCGCTCTTATCGTTGTCTTTCACCAGGGTAGTGGTGAACGACGGCAACGGGTTGGAGCCCGGTACAAAGGACTTCACGAAACTGTGTTGTTGAATAGCCGCGGTATAGGGCGCGGCCGATGCCACCTGCGCCTTAGAACCATCATCATCGTAGCTCGTGCCTTCAGCGACGTAAGCGATGGCCAAGGTGGTATTGGCAGCGCCGTCAACCTCGGAGCGAAAAACCAGATAGCCCGCCGCCGTAAAGCCAGACGGAATCACGCCCTCAGGAGCGCTCCATGATAGCCCTACCTTCTTGTTCTCGCTGGTCGTGGTAGCCGTCACTTCCGCGTTCTGCGGCAGATAGTAGAGCGCGCCACTCGGAGTTTTCCACACCGACGCAACTCGATAGCGGTACACCCCCTCGGCCAGCGTCCCGCCAACCGAGGGGGTAGCCGAAGCGGCAGCTGTGAGATAGCCAGCCACCGCCGCCCGGGTATAAGCACCTTGCGCGTTGCCGTTCCACAGAGCCAGGGGTAGGCCGATGGTGGAACCGTCGACCGCTAAATCAAAGTTGCCCTGGCCGTTGATCATGCCGTAGTTTCGCACCTTGATCGAGCGGTCACCGTAGATGGTCGAGTCTTCTCCCACCTGGCGCTGCACTGCGATGCTCTCCGAGGAGAATGGCAGCCACAAGCTGGGCGCTACCGCCGTACCGGGAGTGCTCTCCTTACCAATGCCGACGCCCCCGCCGACTCCATATCCTACACTCATTTTTTACATCGTCCTTTCTTGGCCTTGGGCTTCACGGCGCCGCTAGGAGCCACGACGACCTCTCGAATCTGGGGAATCTCGCACAACAGAGCGGCCAGGTTGTCAGCCGCCTCGAAGACCTCGTTGGGGGTTACCGAGAAATTGAAGGGTGCCCCCAAATGTTTTTGCTCCGGACCCTCGCCGGCTGCTGGGATATACATCAGTTTCTTCATTTCTTCTCCTCTAATAACGGTCGTGGGTATCGACTTGGATCACCAGCTCGCCCACCGACACCCTCAACGCCGGATCGTCTATCCGTGGATGAGACTGTTGGTCGTGGATAACCAACTGGGTGGGCCTGCAGAAGTCCGCCCCGGCAGCTTTGGTGTTGCCGGGGTTGAAACGTTGCAGCATGGCCTCGTGGATCAACTTCATCTCCCTCAGCAGTACCTCTTGATGCGCCTGCCCTGGTGTCTGCCGCCGTTGATAGAACAAGCTAAATGTCAGGTCGATATCATGCCCCTGGGTGGCCACCGGCGTGTCATCGGTGGTATAGGCCCGCATCAACAACCTTGGGCAAGCCGTCCGGGGGTTGGTGGGGTACGACGGGTGAGGGGTTACCCCGCGTGCCCAGTCAATGGACGTCAGATTTAACGGAGCCAAGCGCACCCGCAGGTACTCGAGCACAGCTTCGCCGATGGCAAATTGCTTGTCGGTGAGGCTTGCCGAGATGACAGGCACCGTGGCTTCAGTCTGCTCCACCCCGCTGGCAGTCACCACTTCCACCTGCATGGTGCCCGTCACGTGGTGGCACGTGATCCCGTACCGCACCATGAGCTTCATGCCTCGCCAGTCTGGTACCGAGAAGGTAAGGACCGAACCGCCCAGGGTGCGTGAGGCAGCCTGTTCGACCGCCGCCGTTATCTGGTCGAGCCTGGCCTGGAAGGAAAACTCCGATTCGCCCGCTGAGGCCGTATCGGAGAAGGCAAAGAAGGTGTCTAACTCCACCGTATAGGTCCGGGAAAACTGGTCGTCATCGTCAGTGCTCTTGTCGGTCAGAGCACTGACCCGCCGGAAGATAATGAAGTTCAGCCGTGACTGAGTATCGCAAAACGCGGCCTTGAACTCTTGTTCGTCTGAGTTGAAGTAGACCCGTGGCCAATAGGCATACACTCGGCTTCCCCCGCTGGCCGCGGTCAAGAACGACGTCAGGGCCGGATGCACCGTCGCCCAGCTCACCGGCTCACCCGCTTCGTGGTCTTTTTGCTGCTCTTTTCCATCTTCTTCACGATGCTCGACCCCACCCGGTCCAGATACTGACTATTCAGGACCGGAACCATGCGGTCGAAGGTAGCCCACCAAAACTTGGCCGGGTCACGATCCAGTAACGAATGATCGTAGGCAATGGCGTGAGCCACCCGCTTGGCTTCGTCGCCAGTGATGCCGAGCTTCACTTCCACCCACTCCCGGATCGGTTCTACCGGACGGAAGCCGGCAGCAGACCCGGCGTCGATGGGGATGCCCTGCCACATCTCGTTGACGACCTTGCCGCCCTGGTTATCGGGAAAATGCACCGCATTGATGCTGTCTTGCAACTTGCCGGTGGCCACCGGCGCCGCAGACTTCAATTCGCGCTCCAGGTGTCGCAACGCGGCCGGGAAGGCCTCTTTGTTGGCCTCGCGGATGACCTGGTACTTCTCCACGGTCCAGATGGCCCCGATCATATTGACGGTGGCTTCAAGGCTCATTCGTATCGACCGTCCCGGAAGATGTAGGACCTTCCGGTCCTGGATCGCGAGTCCCAATCAGCCCGGGCCGATCCGGGACGGTAGCGCAGATTGATATAAGCCTGGTACCGGCGCATCTCATCCTGGGATTTGACGAAGTAGCTCACATTTTGGCCATCCCAGTTCACGGCATCTGCCGTGAGGCTAGACTGTCGCTTACGCATGTACTCGTTGGACAGTTGGGCTAAAAGAAAGTGAGCGGCCAGGTGGCAGACCGGTTCGACTTCGTCATCCCGCAAGGTGGTACCGGTATCGTCGAGGATATGGGGTCGCACAAAGTCGACCCTCACAAGTCCGGAAACACCCACGCGCAACGTCGTCTCATCAGCGTCCCACCAATCCAGAGGGAGGGCCCGACGGCTCCGGACCACTCGGTCAACCTTCCACCGCTCACCCCACTCGGGATGGATGGACACGAGTTCCACTTCACCACTCTCTACCGACACAGTAGCTGAGCCTCGACACGGCAACTGTAGACTGTGGTGAGAGAGAGCTTCCTGGATGGCTAAGTTTTCGTGTTCCAAGCCAACCGATTCTGTGGTTACCCTATGGATAAGCCTAAATTGGGTTCGGAACTCGTTGATGTCCACTCGCCTTGTCCTCTCGGGGAAGAGCAAGGGGAGCCCCACCCGGGCTCCCCTGCTCGCTTAGTTGGAAACGATGCTTCCTTGCTGACCACGCCAGTCGGTGATCACCCCGCCGTACTCGTGACGCACCTTATAGGTGTGCACATCTTTGTTGAAGACGTCACCCACCATCTCGCTGTCTTGCAAGATGATCTCAGGGTCTTGGCGGCCGTCCATGAAGGCCATTCGTCCCATCTCTACCTCGGTCTTGTCACCGGTTAGATACCAGTTGTTGATATCGTCGCCCAGATAGATCCGAGGCACTGCGTGCAGCGTGAGCACTCCAGACTCTCGCAAGCCTGCCACGTAGTTCACGTTGTTCAGATCTCCGCCAGGCTTCTTGTCCGAGTAAAGCAGCTCGTGGGCAACTCCCCGTAGCTCATACGGCACCCACAGGTGCTTTCTGAAAAACGGGATCGGAGCGGTGAGCTGATAGACCCGGGCATCGTTATCGTGAGGGGCACCGGTGGTACCGGCAGCCTCCCGCGTTACCGTGAGCCCGGTGCCGTTGACGTTAACCACGGTGATCTTCATGATCTCGGCGTCGATTTGGATCTCGTCGCCCACCTGAAAGCCCTCATTGGAGTCCACGGTGAGGGTTCCGGTCGAGCCGTCGATACCGCCGTTGAGCTGCGTGCTCAATCCCCAGTCCTTTTGGTTGTCCAAGCGGAGGTTGGCGGCCACGAAGCTATCGTATCCCAGAGCGCTAGCACCCAAGTTGAAGTGGTGAGCGTGATAGATTGCCTTGCCGTCGTAGGTCGTGCTCGAGTTGATCGAGCCCAGGCTGCCATTGCTCAGACGGGCTGCCACAAACCCTCCTTTGAAGGTATTGATGTTGTTACGGGCTGCTCGAGCAATCTTCACCGGGATGTCTCGCAGCAACCCGAGGTCGTCGTTTTTGAGCATCTCGCGAGTAATGTCCACGGTACCGCCCTTTTTGTCGACCTTGTACGCCTTGCGCTCTTCGCGTGGGAAACCCAGGCTGGTGTACTGACCTCGTTCGGCGACGGTGGGGAGTTGCCCAAAGCCACCCCATTGCAGAACTTCGTGCTCTTTGAAGTCGCTGATATCGTTGACCTCAGTCACCACTTCGTCGAAAAACGAGGGGTGCTCAGCGTAGAGCTGCTTCATGCGTCGGTTCATGCTGACACCCAGATGATACGGGATGTCATTAGTGGTGGACTCCTGGAGATTCCCCTGATAGGACTCGATTAGAGTCTTGATGGAGCGGACTCGGCCCAGGCTCTTGTATTGTGCCCGCTCGCCCTCGGACAGCTCCGCCTTTTCGGGTTCGTAGCCGAAGACCAGGTCGAGCGCCTGAGAAAACTTGTCTCGGGCATCGTGAGTGATGGACACGTCATGCGATTCCTGGACAGGTCCGCTCTTCGGTTGAGCCTCCACCAGCAGCGACCGCACGTCATCGACCGCTTCGGTCAGTTCCGTCAATTGGAAGTCACGGCCGGCAAAGCGCTTGCGCAATGACGCTACTGCCGTGTCTGGCAGCTGGCTCTCCTGCAGCACGCGGCTCAAGCGCGCTTGAGCCAACTCCACCCGAGCAGCTTGCGTTACGGATTGAGCTTCCGCGATTGCAGCCGGCACACCCTCGGCAGGAGCTTCTTCGGGCTCCTCTTCTGGCGCTTTGCCATCGGCTAGCATAGTCAAGGCCTCGATAGCCTCCTCTTGCTTGCCGTCGGAGAGGAACTTGATGGCAAGCTTAACCAACGACTCTCCGTTATCCATCTCGTGCAGAACGTCGATGGTGCGGCTCACCACCTCGCTCTCTTGCATCGTCGCAACCTCACCCGGCGAAATCTTTGCCCGCCTGGCGAATAAAATCAAGAAGTCTCGTAGTTTCTTCACTTCTTTTCCTACCTTTCTTTCATCCGAGGCGGTCAACCTCAAAATCTTGCCACCCGCTGCCGGGCGTTCTACCAACGTCGTTTCAAAGACATGCTCGATCCGCTCAACGAGCAGACCCGCGCGACCCTCGGCAACTCCTCGCCGTGCAGCGCCTTGAGCGTCGATAGAGAGCCCGAGGGGAAACCGAGCACCTTCGGCCAGCTTGTCGGCCGTGAGCAAGAGGTCGCGGATGTCCTGTCGAGCCACCTCGAAATCAGCCACCAGGGCAAAGCGGCCTTGCTCTCCCACCCCCTCGCGTACACCCACGGACCACCCCGCGATGTTTGCTGAGAATCCGGGGGTGAAGTCGCGGTAACCCTGGTCCAGATGCTTGGCAGTGCTACCGAAGCCGTAGACACTGATCGGCTTACGTTCGAAGAGAGGCATAGCCTCGCGCAGTACCTGTTCAGAGTAGTACTTGCCGTTCTTGGACCAACCCGACTCGATCAGGATCACCTCGGCCCGAGAGCCGGATTTTACGATGGAGCTCTCTACGAGAAGAGAGGCCTTGCGGGGCCCCTCTTCATCTTCACTCTCGTTCTCTGTCAGCCTAATGCTGATGCAGTCAGACATAAGCCCTCAATCTCTGGCCACAGGGCCAGGTCGCGAACTCCACAAATCCGCTACCCCTCCGGCCAACCCAGAGAAGCGAGCAGCCAGGGGGGAGAGCTGCCTCGATGGCCTGCGTCTCCTCCGGGGTCAAGTCATGGCCGTCAAATGCAGAAGGGGCCTTGTCTTGCCCCTTCTGTTCCGGTTCGTTTGCTCGTTTCTTTGCCATGGCTTACAGAGTGACCCACTCAGGGGCCGTGGCACCAGCGTTCATCGCCAACACCTGGTTGGCTGTGCCCTTCGCCAAGCGTGCATATCCGGTGCCGTCGTGGTAGAGGATGTCTCCGGCCGCTCCGCTCTCCGGATACGAGATCTTGTCGTCGAGTTGAGTCTGGATGGCGCTACTTACGCCGTCGAGGTAGGCGAACTCAGTGTTGCTCACGCTTCCACCACCAACTTTAGCCGCATCAATCCCGGTAGGGAGAGACTCGGTGAGCGCTGGCTCAAACGGCTCCGAGGTCACCTTCTTGAAGAAGAGACTGGTGTAGGCCGTGGTGTCGTCGGTGACTGGGGTTCCCCCGTTGATAAACTCGATCTTGATCTGATCGGAGGTCAACGGGATATCGATCTTGGTCCCACCTCCCTCTGCTTCGCTGGCCCCGATAGAGACATCGGTCTTCACCAACCAGCTATCCGCAGCGGGGTTTTGGTAGACCCTCATGGTCAAAGCCTTGCTCGCTCGTACTCCACCAACCAGGCGGGACCCGGTCGGCACCGCCAAGCGACTCGATAGAGCCACGGTGGCGCCACCAGCGACAGGGACAGATTCAGGGAGGATTGCTCCCACAAGTAGTTCGTGCAT
>JBAYRN010000099.1:0-20824 GCA_041676625.1 Vulcanimicrobiota bacterium | reverse complement strand
CAGGTGAACCGGCCCCAGCGCCAACAGCGGCAGCAACAGGTGAACCACCCTCAGCGCCAGCAAAGGCAGCAACAGGTGAACCACCCTCAGCGCCAGCAAAGGCAGCAGCAGGTGAACCGTCCCCAGCGCCAGCAAAGGCAGCAGCAGGTGAACCGACCCCAGCGCCAACAGCGGCAGCAGAAAGTAACCCGCGCTCCTCGCCAGCACGAAAATCGGAAGGCGCAGCAGCATCCCAGAGGTGACCACAACAAACGTGTGAATCGAGGCAACGACCACAACCGTAATGCTCGCAACGGCAAAGAGAGGGTCAATTGGACTCGACCCGGTCGAATCGACACTCGCAAGACCAGGCCGACCCCCCAGGTGGTCCGGCAACCCGTTTCAAACAGACAAACGCGGCGCGACGTCAACGTCAACCGAAACCGTAATGTCAACACCAATCAAAACGTCAACGTAAATAGGAATTATAACTACAACTACAATCACAACGTGGTCAGTCAACCGGCAGCCTACAGCTACGCCGCTCCGGCCTACAGCGTGGTTCACCACTACAACCCTTACGCCTATAACGACTACTACGAACGCCGGGCCTATCGAAGAAGCTACCGCGAGAATTGCTCTTGGCCGCTTCTCATCCTGGGATTCTTCCTCTCCCGTCCTTACTCGAGCTACAACTACGCCGCAATGGACTACAACAACCAGCCCTACTTCTACGGCGATGACACTGCTTACCAGGCCGGTCCTGTGCAGGTCGCCTCGGAGGGCGGACCGGTCCCTGCAGCCCCTACCTTCGATAGCGAAGAAGAGCGGATGTTGATCTCGCTGTCTGAATACGTGGATGCCCATTCTCTGGACGGGGCCTACCAGATATCGGACTCGGCATTCGGAGGGCAGAACTGGAGCCTTGACCTGGCCCAGGCTCCGGCGGTTTTTGAAATCGAGGAAGGCCTCTACTCAGTGGTTGCCGGCTTCGAAGGCACCCTGGGCGGTGGCGGCATACCCTCGAACGTCAACGTGGAGTTCTTCATCGCTCGCACCGACAACGGTTACGAGGTGAGAGATTCCTGGATCACCAGTGCCAACGGGATACCCCGAACTCGCATGTACCAAAGCCCCGCTTACCCGGATGTTAGCACCTGGGAGGCGGGCCGTCTCTGCCCCTTTACGGGTCAGCAGATGATTCCGATGGAGGCGCACACATCGGAACACGGCTAGCAGCGGCTTAACAGCCCCACGAGGCCGCCACCTCGTTAGCCACCCAGGAGGGTCCGGTTCAACACCGGGCCCTCCGCTTTTTTGATGACTCCCAACCCCAAATCGAGTCAAAAGTCAAGACGTTGCGCGCTTTGTTGCCGTCGTGTTACGATGCGGATCGTCGTTTCCTGCGGAACGTGGTGTTGATCGGGCACTAGTACTGAGCCGATATTTATACCTGGGGAGTAGTACTCCGAGGCCTTGTGTTGAGTGCCGTCTCCTAGAGACGGAGTCCTGATAGGCCTCGGGCCAGAGGTGCGCCCGCCTGCTTTAGCAGGTTCAGGTACAGGCTCGCCGCCCTTTCTGCGGGTGCGACTTTTTTTTTACTCCGATTCCTTTTCGGAAGGCACCGGGCCCGGTACTAAGAATCAGCCCCAATCCCGAAGTTCTAAAGGACCAGAGAATGAATCAACGTACCCCCCATTCCGCCAAGGAAGCCCTCGAATATTTGCTGGCCCACGGTGCCGTGCGCTACACCTCGGCTGGAGCAGTGACTCACCTGCCGTGCTCCCTGGTGCCCTGGGAAGCGCCGGGTGATTTCGTTAGCGAGACCGAGGAGATTACCGCCCTCTACAACGATCTCTATCACCGGGTGGCCCACGACGACGATTTCTTGCACACCGAATTGGAGCGGGCCAGGGCCGCCGATGAGTTCGTGGAGCGGCTGTTTCAAGCCAAGGCCCATGAGAAACCGGGCAAGCCGAGTCTCTATCTCAATCGGAACGACTGTATGCCGGCGGTGGACTCACAAGGGCTGGTCTGGCCTAAGCAAGTGGAGATGAACCTCATGGCGTCGGCCCTCGGTGAAGCTTCTCAGGCGGTCTGGGGGATGCATCGCTTCCTGTTTCAGCACCAGGACGTTGCCCTCAAGGAAAACCGAGCGGGGGAGGGTCTCACCCGGGGCCTGGCCGAGGGGTATAAGGAGCTTAACGGTGACGGTGTCGTCCTTTTCTTGATCCCGGTGGGGGAGGTCTCGGTCTTCGACCAGCGCATCACCGAAAGCCGCCTGGTGGAAGAGTACGGGGTGAAAACCCTGCGTTGCACCCTGGAAGAGCTGGGGAGTGAAGGAGAGTTGAGGCAGGGGGATCTCTATTTTCGGGGTTACAAGGTCTCCATCGCCTACTTTCGAACCGGCTACGCCCCCACCCATTATCTGGGGGAAGAGTCCTGGAACGCCCGCAGACTGATCGAGGAGAGCAGCGCGGTTTCCTTGCCCTCGGCCAGGACCCAACTCGCCAATACCAAACTCATTCAACTGGTGCTGGCCAAAGAAGACGTCCTTCGGCGTTTTATGAACCCGGAGCAGGCCCGGCGACTGGTCAAATCTTGCGTGGCTTTTAGTAAACTCGATGAAGAGTTCACCGGACCAGACGGAAAGACGGCTCCGGGCCGTGAGCACGGCTTGCAGAATCCCGACGACTGGGTTCTCAAGCCTCACCGAGAAGGCGGGGGAAATAACTTCTTCGGGGCCGATATCGTCTCTCGCCTACAACAGATGAGCGAGGCTGAGTCGGAAGCCTACATCTTGATGGAAAAGATTCGCCAGCCTGTTTTCGAATCGGTACGCCTGGTGGAAGGCAAGGCCATCCCCTGTCGTTGTGTTACGGAATTGGGGTTCTTTGCTCGAGCCTTCTACGCAGCCGCCGACAAACCAGCCACCTTCAACGTGGCCCAGGGGTATCTGCTCCGAACCAAAGACGAGAGCATGGACGAAGGCCTGGTCCTGGGCGGATTCTCTTTCCTGGATACCGTGAAACTCTAGAACCGGTCTTTGGCCAGCCGCAGAGCCTTGAAAGTGGCTTCCGGGTTGCCCGGCTGTAGGCCCAGGTAGCCCAACACTTCGGGTGTCTCCAGCCGCATGAAGGGGTTGGTTCGGAGTTCCTCTTCGAGGAGTAGCGGCACCGAGGGCATGAGAAACTTCTCTTTTCGCTCCTTCAGGGCTTCGGTGCCCAGCACCGCTTCGGCAAAGCGGAGGTTGTTCTGAGTGTATTCGTGACCCACCCACAACCGGGTCGAAGGGGAAAGGGTCGCCACCCTGGAGACCGAGTGGAACATCTCCGAGTGGGTGTCGGTAAAGACCGCTCCGCAACTGGCACCGAAAATCACGTCGCCACAAAAGAGGTGCCCCGAGTCGGGAAAATGGAAGGCGATGTGGCCGTCGGCGTGGCCCGGAAGCTCCATAACCGTGGCGGTTTCACCTGCGAACTCCAGGGTATCTCCCTCGCCCACCGAGCGAGTGCTTTGAGGGATGCGCTCCACGTCGCGCCGGCTGCAGACCACGGGTAAGTCAGGAAACTCCCGGAGCAGATCGGGCACCCCGGCGATGTGGTCGCTGTGGTGATGGGTCAGCCAGATCGCTACCGGTCGAAGTTTCTCGGAATCAAGTCGATCGAGTACCGGCCGTGCTTCGGGCGGATCGATGATGAGACAGTCGCCAGAGGCTCCATCGACGGCCAGGTACGTGTAGTTGTCCTTGAGGACCGGGACGATCTGAACCGAGAGTGTGCTAACTGGGATCACCGATGAGGGCGGTAGCCATGACCAACCCGATGGCCAGGATCACCGACGCGATCACGATGGCCACGGCAATGTTTCCTTTGCGAAGCTCTTCCACCTCGTCCAGGCCGGGTGTCATCATATCGAAAAACTTCAGGCCGAGCCCACCGAAGACGCCCATCAACAGCGCTGAAAGAAAGGCCCACCCACAGGCTCTGAGTATGTCGGGTAATATGCTATCCATTGTTCCTCCCGGTATTCTCCCTTTCCCTCAGCTGGGAAATCCTTCCTGCTCCTGCCTGTTCTGGCAGGGAACGGTGCCGGTAGAGCCAATTTTATAAGGGGAGAGAATAGGTATTGAGCATTTGCGAAATTTGAAGGAACTGGCTCTACCCGGAACCATCGAGGAGTTCTGGGAAAAGAAGAATCAGTACGGCTCGAAAGCTATCGTCATCGCTGGTGGGACCGAGATCGTATCCGAACCCCCGGAGGGTGTGGAGTGCCTGATAGACATTCGAAACCTGGCTCTGGACCGGATCGAATCAGACGCCGATGCAGTGACCATCGGAGCAGCCGTTACCATGGAGAGCCTCACCGCCTCTGAATTGGCTGCCACTTTGGGGTGCGGGATGCTGCGGGACGCCACCTGCCAGGGTTGGCCCGTAGCGGTCAGAAGCGCGGCCACCATCGGGGGCAACGTGGCCGGCGGAGATCCCTTCGCCGACACCCCTCCTGTGTTGCTCGCTTTGGGGGCCAGTTTCCATCTCCAGACCCCGGACGGACCCCGAACCGTACCCGCAGATCGCTTTTTTCTGGACTACCGCAAGACGGCGGCCGAGGGCTCTATTCTCATGGCCATCTCCATCCCCAACTCTCCCGAGGAGGGGCGGGGCGCTTTTATGAAAGTCACCCCCACGGCGGTGGACAAGGCCATGATAAACCTGGGGGTCTACGCGGAGATCGTGGACGGTCTCTGCCGAAACGTTCGAGTAGCGGTGGGAGCGGTGACCCGTATTCCTCATCGGCTCGAACCCGTGGAGCGCCTGATGGATGGCGAGGTCCTTTCCCCGGAACTGGTGGATGCGGCGGCTGAAGAGGTCGTCCAAAACGTTGAACCGATGCTCGATATGCGAGCCTCAGTCGAGCACCGTCGGAGCCTGCTTTCGGCCGTTTTTAAGAGAGCGGTGCATACTTTAGCTCAGGCTGGGTAAGGATGATCCCATACGAAAGGGAATGAACGGTATATGGAAACTGTAATAATCACGGTCGACGACCAGATTTACGAGAGCCCGGCATCCTTGAGCACCACCCTGCACGGATTTCTTTCCCAGCAGGGGTTAGAGATCGGCGGTATGCTGTTTGACCAGCAGGGCAAGCCCGTGGTCACTCGCTTCACCCTTGTACACTCGGTGCAGGGTGGGGTCTTTACCAGCCAGGGGGCAGTCGCTGAGGAAGTGCCTGCCCTTACCCTGGATCAACTCCTCACGACGACCGGATCGATCTGAGCCCAGGGCGGTCGCACGAAGGCAAACGGCGTGCCTCGGCCCTCCCGGGCCACTTTGATACTGAAGTCGCAGAGGTTTTGCACCAACCAGCTGAAGTAGACCGGAGTGATCACTTCGGGCTTGGCTTCAGGTACCGGGTTCATGAAATCGATGGCGTAAGGCACGCCGTCGCGGATGGCAAACTCCACCGTGTTCATGTCGTAGCCTAGGGTACGACACAACAGTTCGCAGTGGGCCAGGATCTCCTGTCCCAGGTCCGCTGAGAGATGATCGTGATCCACGATGTAGCGCCGCTCCGAGGGGTTGTAACGGGTGGCCAGGATCTGCTCGCAGCCCACCACGAAGCAGCGCACGTAGTGCTCGAAATCGACGAACTCCTGAACCATCATCACGTCCATCATGGAGTCGTCGTAGAGGGAGACCAGTTGTTCCAGGTTTTCTACCTTGTAGACTTCCCTCCAGCCATAACCGTCGAACGGTTTCAGGATGGCGGGAAACCCGATCTCTTGCTCCACTTCAGACCAATCAAGCTCCGGTTTTAGATTGTGCAGGTCCTCCCGGTCCAGGACCTGTTCGTCATATTCCTTGGAGGGGAGCAAAAGTGTCCTGGGGGTGGGGATGTTCAACTGCCGGGCCAGAGCGTAGTTGAAGAACTTGTCGTCACAGAGGAAGCGGAAAGGGTTGTTGATGACGTAAGTACCGTCTAGGGCGGCCTTTTTTAGATAGGCCTGATAAAATTCGTAGCAGTGGGAGAGACGGTCGATCACCACGTCGTAGGGACAGGGCTCGGAGAGGCTCTGAGGCCCCAGCCGACACCACTCTGCCTGTACACCGGGTCGTCGATTAAACTCCGCCAGGAGGGTCCTGGTAAAGGTTTCTTGACCCGAGATAATCCCGACTTTGATCATGCGTGGTACTAAAGCGCTCGCAGTTCTTTTCGTAGATACTTGGGGAGTGATTTGAGCCTGACGTCGGTTTCGCCGTCAAAGAACTTCAACCCCTTCACACCCCGTTCACTTAGGCGTGCCTCCACGACTTCCTTGCTCAGGGACAGTGAGGCCTGATCGGTGGCCAGACAGAAGGTCCAGTGACAGCAGAAACTCGGTATGTGGACCAGCAAGGTCTTCACGTTGCGAAAGACCTGACGCAAGTTTCTCACGATCTCCAGATGGGTCCGGGTCTGCCCCAGCGATCCCTGGGAGGCCTGGAGTGAAAAGATACCCCCCGGCGCCAGGCGAGCACGGACCAGGCGGAAGGCATCCACCGAAAACAGAGAGGTGGATAGGTTGAGGACGTTGGTGGGTTCGGTGAGATCGCTCACGATCAGGTCGTACTGCTCTTTCGATTCTCGCAGAAACTTCAGAGCGTCCCCAATTCGTAGCTCGGTCCGGGGGTCTTCAAAAGCGCCGGCGGCGTGCTCGGGCATCATCGTGCGACACCAATCCACGACCTCACCGTCGATGTCGACCATGGTCACCTTTTCGATGCACTCAACCCGGAGAAGTTCCCGCAGCGTACCCCCCTCTCCACCCCCTAAAATGAGAGCGGTTCGAGGGTTTTTCGAGCGGACCACGGCGGGATGAACCAGCGCTTCATGGTAGATGAACTCATCCTTGGAGGCCGATTGCAACTCTCCATCCAGCATCAGGATCTTCCCGTAATCGGGGCTGCTCCAGAGCTCGATCTGCTGATAAGCCGTCTGTCCCGAGTACAAGCATTCGCACACCCCAAAGGCGGTCAGGGTGTCGGGGGCGGTGCGCTCGTAGAGAAACTGGGTGACCTTGGGGGGTGCCGCCGGAGCAACTTCAAGCGCTCTGGAAGACAACGGTCTCTTCCTGGGTATTGCTGTTGGTCACCCGATGGCCGAAGGCTCCGTGACCGTTCAGCATTCCACGGGAAATCGTGGTGGTGGCCATGCGTTTGCATCGGAATTTCTTGCACAGATATTGTAGGGCGACCATGGGATCGGTGTGGGAGCCGCAGGTGTAGATGTCGACTGCGGCGTAGCCGATCTCGGGCCAGGTGTGAATGGAGAGATGGGATTCGGCGATCACGACGACGCCGCTGACTCCATGGGGGATAAACCGGTGAAAAACGATTTCGCGAACTTCGGCGTTGGCCACCTCGGCCGCCTCCACCATCGCTTGCTGAACTCCGTCGAGATTGGTCAGAATCTCAGGATCGCAGAGACTCATCTCCGCTACAATATGACAGCCCAATGCCTTCATCAGGCGCTCCTTTCGCTGGGAAAATCCCACCTCCGTAATTTAGGAGGATTGGAACGCCACCGGGGATCATTCTTTCCATCGAAAGCTGAGATCCTCGGTCGCGCACCAATGCCCCGTGTGGCAAACGCCTACCTCGGATGGAAGTAGGCGTGGCAGGCAGTATAATAGCGGCCACGGACCCATTTGTAAAGGTTTTCAGAAGGACTGTCCAGGGATCTTCGCCAAGGCATTTTCTGAGGCTTACGTGGACGCGGTACTGCAATTTCTAAAGAGTGTAGAAATCAATGATATTTTCGATATCAGCCTCGTCACTATCTGTATCTATTCGGTCCTGTTGACCATCCAAAAAACTCGAGCCGTCCAGATCATTCAAGGGGTGGGAGTGATCCTGCTTTTGCTTCTGGTGGCCCACGCCGGGCGACTGCAGACCCTCACCTATATCCTCAACTGGTTCCTGGTCTCCCTGGCCGTTCTACTCCCGATTATCTTTCAACCGGAGTTACGCAGAGCGCTCATGAGGCTGGGACAGCAGGGAGTACTCGGTACCACTTCCAGCGGCGGGAGCAAACTCGACCGCGAGCAGTTGGCCAAACTGGTGGACAGCGTGGCCCACGCCGCGGAAAACCTATCGGTCTTACGACACGGCGCCCTCATCGTGTTTGAGCGGGAGACGGGCCTGGAAGACCTGATCGAAAAGGCTCACCGGGTCGATGCCCTGGCTTCTGACAAACTGTTGATAGCGCTCTTTCACCCCAAGACCCCCCTGCACGATGGGGCGGTCGTGATACGTGGCAATAGAATCGTGGCAGCCAGTTGCTGGTTGCCATCACCTTCTCAGTCCGTGGATGCCAAGTTTGGAACCCGCCATCGCGCTGCCCTGGGGGTCTCGGAGCAGTCGGACTGCGTGGTTTTAGTGGTCTCCGAGGAGACCGGTGAGATCAGAATCGCCAACGACGGCAACTTTGGTCGTCCCATGACCGATGAAGGTGATGTGAAGATGCAGCTCAGCAAATACCTGGTGGTTGCCCCCAAGGAGTCGGCCCCTAGACTCAGCTTCTTGCGCCGCAACTCGGGGAGGCCGAATTCGTGAATCAGACCAACGGGCTAAAAATCCTGGCCCTGGTCATCTCCATTATCCTTTGGGCCTATGTACGGGTAACGCAAGGAGGAATGAGCCAGGACTCCATCTCCCAACTGGAACTCTGGGTTCCTCTGGAGACCAGGGGTGGTGGCTCCAATCTGATTCCCTTCGAAAAGTCCACCGATACGATTCGGCTGGTGCTGCGGGGAGACTCCGACGTAGTCACCGAGATGCGTGAGGGCCTGGTGCGGGCCTACGTGGAGCTGGAGGGGATGGCTCCCGGGAGCAACTGGCCGGAGGTTCAGGTGTTGGTGCCGGGTGGGGTTCAGGTCCTGGCGGTTGATCCCACCTCCGTTAACGTTCACCTTTCCCCGCGGACGGTTAAAGAAGTCCCCATCAAGATCACCACCGCCGGAGCGCCCAAGAAGGGATTCAAGGTCGGCACCCCGCTTTATACTCCCAGCTCGGTCAAGCTGGAAGGTCCCGAACAACTGGTGAACCAGGTCAACGTGGTGATGGGGGTGATCCCGGTCGACGGGATGGGCGAAACCTTTGCCCTCACGGTCAATAACCTGGTGCCTCTGAACGCCAAAGAAACTGCGGTGATAGGGAGCGATACGGCCCTGCGCCTGGGGGTGCGCGAAGTGCGCGCCACCATCCCCATCGAACTGGAGCAGACTCTGGAAACTTTACCGGTGGCTCTGAAAAACGTGAAGGTAGAAAAACAAGAAGGCTACGATTACGAACTGGATGTGAGTCCAGAATTTGTTCAGGTCTCGACCTCTCTGCGAGCTGACCAGATACCGGAAAACCTGCAGGTCAAGCCCTACACCTTCAGGCCCAAAGGGCCCGGAGTGCAGGAAGCGGACGTGGAATTGGAAACAGTCAAGGGGCTCACGCTGGTGGGTGGCAGCACCGTTTCCCTCACCCTGCGCCCGAGCAAGATTCAGAAACCCGAGGATTAACTTACAATGCTCAAGTTCGGAACCGACGGAGTGCGTGGCTGCTTCAACGATTCCCTGAAAGCGCCCGATGTGCTCTGGTTGGGCGTGGCCTACGGGCACATGCTGGCCCGCTCTCAGAATTGGCAGCAGCGCCCCAGGGTGGTGGTGGGTCGAGACTCCAGGGTCTCCGGAGACGCGCTGCAGGGAGCTTTCGCGGCTGGTTTGATGAGCAGCGGGATCGACGTGGTGGACCTGGGAGTGTTGCCCACCCCGGCGGTGGCTTTTGCGGTCCGGCATTTGCAGGCCCAGGGAGCGGCCATGCTGAGCGCTTCCCACAATCCGGTACCTGATAACGGAATCAAGATCTTCAACGCCGATGGCAAGAAGCTCGACGACCGGCAGTGTCGGGAATTGGAGTTGTTACTAGCGCGGGCCTCCGAACTCCCTCTGGTCAGCGGGACCGGAGTGGGAAGACTCAAGGTCGAGCCCTCGCTGAAAGAGGTCTACTACCAGTTTTTGCAGTCCAACCTGGAAGGCTCCTTGGAGGGTCTGACCATCGTCCTGGATTGCGCCCACGGAGCGGCCGCCGGGCACGCCCGGCCGGTTTTTCAAGGAGCCGGTGCCAGGGTGATCACTCTCTGTGATGAGCCCGACGGAGAAAAGATCAACGTTGCCTGTGGCTCCACCGATCTGAGCCGACTCTCGGAGGCGGTGCAAGCCCACGGCGCCGACATGGGGTTTGCATTCGACGGCGACGCCGATCGCTGCCTTGCGGTCTGCGAGAAGGGTTGCGAGATCACCGGCGATCAGATGATGGTGGTGATCGCTTCCAAACTGAAAGAGAGCGGTCGGTTGGTGGGAGATCGGATCGTCTTGACCGTTATGAGCAATCTGGGCGCAGAGATGGCGCTTCGGTCCCAGGGGATCGAAGTCGTTCGCACCGCGGTGGGAGATCGCTATGTCTTCGAGGAGATGGTTCGAAGCGGTGCGGTCCTGGGGGGTGAGCAGTCAGGTCACATCTTGCTGTTGGATCGCCACTGGTCGGGAGACGGAATGCTGGCCGGGCTGGTCTTTGCCGGGGTGGTGGCCGGGCGGGCCAGGAAAGTCTCGGAGATGGTAGAGGCCATCCCTGAAATGCCTCAGAAGCTGGTCAACGTGTCGGGGGTCGACAAAGACCGATTGGATACGGACTCAGGCGTGCTCGAGGCGATCAAAAAAGCCGAGGAACGTTTGGGGTCTGAAGGTCGGCTGCTGGTGCGCCCCTCCGGCACCGAACCGCTGGTGCGCTTGATGGCCGAAGGCCCGGATCTGGCGCTACTGCAAGAAGTGCTCGAAGATCTCAAGAAAACGGTTTTGGAACGGCTAGGCGTTAGCGCGGCTCGATGATCGTTGCGATCATCTTGATGACGATAAAGAAAACACAAGCCAGAAACAGCGAAATCATGCCCCAGCCTTTAGCGCCGGTGGCCATGAAGACACCCCCTAAGAGGGCTGCCACACCAAAGGAGATCGGTGCCACCTTGTTGGTCAGGGCCACCGCCTCTCTTCTCTTGGCTAGGCACTTGGAGTGATAGATCTTGGCATCGGCCAGGGGACTCACCGTTTCGCCCTGGGAACGAACCAGCCCGATGTTGCAGAGGGCGCACTTGATGACCTCGTTGTCGACTCCGCAGGACAAGCAGAGGAGGGGCTTCTTAACTCGCAGCTTAGCGATGTCGTGGATGTCGTGGTGATTGATCTCGGTGCCACATTTGGAGCAGTTCAAGGGTTTCTTGTGGTTGCAAGAAGGGCACCTTACCGTCTCCGTAGGGTCCATCAAGGCGTTACATTCTCGGCAATTGTAGGCTGGCACTTACATCTAGCTCCCTTTGGGCAGGCTCGATCGGTCTGAGCACTCAGGCAGATCTATCATACTTCACTAAACTTCAAGTCGAGGGCTTTTTTATCCTTCGCCACATGAAAACATTTGTTCTATTCAGACTTGTTCCTCTGGGAAATGAAAAAGACGCGCCTTGAAATGGCGCGCCTTTTGAAAGCTGCATTTTTCTTCGGTTTACAGCTTGACCTTTACTGGTTCCACGTCCCAGATCTCTTCAGCGTACTGCCGGATCGTACGGTCGCTGGAGAATTTGCCACAGCGAGCGATATTTCTCAGAGCCATCCTGGCCCAATTGTCCTTCTGGGTAAACGCCTTGGCCGCTTTGCGCTGGCACTTGACGTAGGACCAGAAGTCGGAAAGGACCATGAAGCGATCGGTCTTGATCAGTTCGTCCAGGATCGGGTGGAAGATGTTGGGTTCTTCCGGGCTGAAGTGGTTGTGGGCCACCAGTTCGATCACCTCGCGCAGCGGTTTACAGGCCTCATACTCCAGATAAGGATTGTATCCGGCGGCCACTTTTTCCACCACCTGCTCGGCGGTCAGGCCGAACAGAAAGAAGTTGTCGTGCCCGACGCACTGTCGAATCTCCACGTTGGCCCCGTCCAGGGTACCGATGGTCACAGCGCCGTTGAGGGCAAACTTCATGTTACCGGTTCCTGAGGCTTCATAGCCGGCCGTCGAGATCTGCTCGGAGAGATCGGCGGCCGGTACCAGTATTTCTGCCAGCGACACGCTGTAGTTCTCCAGGAAGATGACGCGCAGACGTCCATCCACGTCGGGATCGTCGTTGACCACTTCGGCCACCGAGTTGATCAGCTTGATGATTCGCTTGGCCAGGAAGTATCCCGGTGCGGCTTTCCCGCTGAAGATGAAGGTCCGGGGGACGAAGTCCTGGGCCGGGTTCTTCTTCAGTTCGTTGTAGAGGTGGATGATGTGCAGCACGTTTAAGTGCTGGCGCTTGTACTCATGAAAACGTTTGATCTGAATATCAAAGAGCGACTCCGGGTCCACCTCGATCCCTTTGTGGGCGAGGATGTACTCGGCCAGGCGTTCTTTGGCGGCCAGTTTGACCTGACTGAACTTGTCCCGAAAGGCCTTGCGCTCAAGTTTCTTCTCGAGCTCGGAGAGCTTTTCCAGGTCGTCCTTCCAGTCGTCTCCGATCGCCGAATCGATAAGCGAGGTCAACTGGGGGTTGGCGTATTGGATCCAGCGCCGGGGTGTGACCCCGTTGGTCTTGTTGTTGAATCGGTCGGGAAACATTTCGGCGAAGTCGGTGAGCACTCGGGTGCGCAGAAGCTCGGTGTGCAGTTCGGCTACTCCGTTGACCGAAAAGGAGCCCACCACAGCCAGGTGAGCCATCCTGATCATCCGGGGAGTCTGGCTCACGATGGACATGCGATCCACTCGATCGGTCTGGCCGTAGTATTTTTTTCGAACCTGATCCAGGAAACGGGCGTTGATCTCGTAGATCAACTCCAGGTGCCTGGGCAGTAGCCTCTCAAAGAGCGAGACCGGCCATTTCTCCAGCGCTTCGGGCAGCAAGGTGTGGTTGGTGTAGGCGAAGGTCTTGTGGGTGATCTTCCAGGCTTCATTCCAACCCAGGTGCTGCTCATCCAGCAGGATCCGCATCAATTCAGGGATGGCAATGGATGGGTGCGTGTCGTTGAGTTGAACCGTGGTTTTTTCGGCGAAGTGGGTGAATCCGTCGTGAGTCTCCAGGTGGCGGCGCACGATGTCCTGCAGGGAACAGGACACGAAAAAGTACTGCTGTTTAAGGCGCAGCTCCTTGCCCTGCATGGAGTTGTCGTTGGGGTAAAGCACCTTGGAGATGTTTTCCGACTCGGTCTTGGCCCGCACCGCCGCTTCGTAGTCGCCCTGGTCGAACGATTTGAAGTCGAAGTCTTTGTCGGCGGTAGAACTCCAGAGACGAAGGTTGTTGACCACGTTGTTGTGGTAGCCTGCGATGGGGGTGTCGTAAGGGACTCCCAGGACGTCCTGGGTGTCCACCCAGCGGATTCGAACGTCTCCACCGGAGTCGAGGTAGGCCTCGGTGCGACCACCAAATTTGACCTTCACGGTGTATTCGGGGCGAATGACTTCCCAGGGGTTACCGTAGCGGAGCCACTGGTCCGGGGCTTCCATCTGGTGGCCGTTTTCAAGTTCCTGGCGGAAGATGCCAAACTCGTAGCGGATCCCGTAGCCACCGACCGGCAAGCCCAGGGTAGCGCAACTGTCCATGAAGCAGGCTGCCAGACGTCCCAGGCCGCCGTTGCCCAGCCCCGCATCGTTTTCAGTCTCCTCGATGTCGGAGAGATCCACACCCAGGTCCTGCAAGGCGTCCCGCATTTCGTCGTAGATGCCCAGGTTCAGCAAGTTGTTTCCCAATAAGCGCCCCATCAAGAACTCGGCGGAAAAGTAATAAACCCGCCGCACGTCTTTTTGCGTGTAGGTTCGCTTGGTGCCGATCCAACGGGGAACCAGGCGGTCCCTCACGGTCAGGGCCGCGGCGCTGAAAAGGTCGCGGGGAGTGGCGTGCTCGAGATCCTTGCACTGAGTGTATTCCAGTTGGTCCTGGAAAGCTTGGGACAAAAGATCCGAGGTCAGGCCGGTGCGTTTGTCGGAAACTTTGCGCTTGCCGGTCCCCTTCTTCTTGGATGACGCTTTGGGCTGGGTAGACGAACTACTCTTTTCGCTCATGGATGGTCCTTTCAAAAATTGTATCTCTTCTCTTTACCCTGCAGGGCCGAGGCAAAACTTTCTCTACCGTCCGGCAAGATCCGGGCGAACCTTTCGAGTCTTCTCGGCCGCCCTCTGGGCTCGCCACTCGTCAATGTTTTTGTGGTGACCGGAAAGCAGCACCTCGGGTACCTGGTGGCCACGAAATTCGGCGGGTTTGGTGTAGTGAGGGTGATCGAGTCCACCCCTGAAAAAGCTGTCTTGCTCATAAGACTCCGGTTTGATCACTCCGGGCAGCAGGCGGATCACCGCGTCGGAGATCACCATGGCCGCCAGTTCTCCGTTGGAGAGCACGTAGTCCCCCAGGGAGTACTCCCGATCCACCCAGTGGTCGCGAACCCGCTGATCCACGCCTTCGTAGTGCCCGCAGATAAACACCAGGTGCTCCCGTCCGGCCAACTCCAGGGCGTGCTCCTGCTTAAATGGAGTACCCTGGGGGGTGGGAAAGATCACGGTGCGGCTCTCTTCGCACCCGATGGACTCCAGGCAGGCCACAATAGGCTCACACTTCATAACCATCCCGGGGCCGCCTCCGAAGGGCGTGTCGTCCACCTGGCGATGGGGGCCTAGCCCGAACTCCCGGAGCCAGTGGAGGCGCAGATCCAGCTTTCCTTTATCCTGGGCCCGTCCGGGGATGGAAGAGTTGAGGGGGGTGAAGGTCTCGGGAAAGAGGGTGATGATGTCGATTCTCAATCGTCCATCTCCGGCAAGATCACCACCACAATACCGGCCTCGAGATCGATGTCGGGGACATACCTTCGCACCGCCGGAACCAGGTGCTCTTTCCCATCGGGGGTCTTGATGGCGTAGAGATCGTGGGCCGGGGATTCGATCACCTCGGCCAGGATGCCCAATTCAAGGCCGTCCGGAGAGACAGCCTTGAGACCCTCAAGCTCCCAGTGCCAGTACTCGTCCTCTTCAAGTTCCACCAGTTCGTCCTCGGGTACGGCCAGGAAGAATCCCCGAAGTTTACCGGCGGCGTCCTTGCTCTCGACCCCTTTGAACTTAATCAAAAAACCGCCGGAATGACTCCGAACGGCTTCGATCTCGAGCGGTCTTACGGGATCCTTGCTCTGGTGGGCAAACACGTGAACGGTCTCTTCGAACCGCTCCGGGAAATCGGTGATCGGTTTCACTCCGATCTCACCCTTCAATCCGTGAGGCTTGACGCACTTACCGATGGTAACCAGGCTTTCCCAATAGGGAAAAGACATAAAAGTCCGTTAGCTCAAAGAATTTCCACGGACACCCGGTGTCCGTCTTTCAGGGCGGCGGCTTTGACCACGGTGCGCAGAGCCTGGGCGATACGTCCGTTTTTACCGATCACTTTGCCGGTGTCGGCTTCGGCCACGCGCAGTTCGAGAATGACTTCTTTTTTCTTGGACTCAAACTCGGTCACTTCAACCTCATCGGGGTGATCGACCAGTTGGTTCACCAGGTATTCCAGCAGGGCTTTGGTAGACAAGGCTTATTCTCCGGCTTCGGCGGCGGCAGGTTCGGCTTTTTTCACCGGTTCGGGATAAACGAAGTCCTTACCGGTGTGCTTTTTCCAGATCCCGTCGCGCACCAGCAGTCTTTTCAGGGCTTCCGTGGGTTGGGCACCTTTTTTCAGCCATTCCAGGATGCGCTCTTCTTTCATCACCAGGGTCGCCGGCTGAACCATGGGGTTGTAGTGTCCTAAGATTTCGATGAATCGCCCGTCGCGGGGAGAGCGTGAATTCGCGGCCACCAAACGGTAGCTCGGCTGTTTTTTCTTACCGACTCGAGTCAGTCTCAACTTGACCATTCTAGTTTTTCCTCCTGAGGGACCCAACTGGGCCCGGAACCTTTCAAATTTTAGCGGAAGGGCATCTTGAAGGGCAGCCCTATTCCTTTGAGTTTCTTTTTGCCCTTTTTATTCTTGTTGGGCTTCTTACCACGTTTTGGCATACCTGGCAACCTCGGCATGCCTGGCATGCCTCCTCCGCCGGTTAAGCTTTGCATCATCTTTTGCAGCATGCCGAACTGTTTTAGTAGTTGGTTGACATCGCTCACGTCGTTTCCAGAACCGGAGGCGATCCGCTTTTTGCGGGAGGCGTTGAGGATGTCGGGGCGTTTGCGCTCTTTTTTGGTCATGGAACAGATAATGGCTTCCATGCGAGAAAAGCGGCCTTCGTCTACCTGGAGATCTTTCAGGGCCGGGTTGCTACCCACGCCCGGCAGCATCTTGATGATGTTTTCCAGGGGGCCCAGCTTGCGGATCTGCTTCATCTGGTTCAGAAAGTCGTCCAGGTCGAATTCGTTTTCGAGGATCTTGGCTTCGAGGGCGGCGGCCTCTTCCTCGTCCATGGTCTGTTCGGCTTTTTCGATCAGACCGAGCACGTCGCCCATGCCCAAAATCCGGCCGGCCATGCGGTCCGGGTGGAAAACCTCCAGAGCCTGCAAGCGCTCACCGATGCCGATAAACTTGATCGGCATGCCGGTCACTTCGCGCACCGATAGGGCCGCGCCACCCCGGGCGTCGCCGTCGAGCTTGGTCATGATCACGCCGGTGGTCTTGATGCGCTGGGTAAACTGGTTGGCGATGTTGACCGCGTCCTGACCGGTCATGGCGTCGAGCACCAGCAGCGATTCATCCGGCTTGATGGCTTCTCGAGTGTCCTCGAGTTCTTTCATCAGCTCTTCATTGGCTTGCAGACGCCCGGCGGTATCGATGATGACGACATCGAACTCTTCTTTTTCGGCGTGGGCCACAGCCGCCTTGGCGATGTCCACCGGGCTGTTCTTGTCGCCCATCTGAAAGACGGGCACGTTCAACTGCTCGCCCAGCACTTCCAGTTGCTTGATGGCGGCCGGGCGGTACACGTCGGTGGCGGCCAAAAGAACTTTTTTCTTCTCCAGCGACAGGTGTCGGGCCAGCTTACCGGCGGTGGTGGTTTTACCTGCCCCGTTCAGCCCCACCATCATGATGACGGTGGGGGGGTCGGCCGACATCTCCAGGGGCACGGCCTCGCCGCCCATCAGTGCGGTCAACTCGTCTCGAACGTGTTTGACCACCAACTGACCCGGGGTCAAGCTCTTCCAGAGTTCCTCTCCGACGGCTTTCTCCCGAACCTTGCCGATGAACTTTTTGACCACCGAGAGAGACACGTCGGCCTCTAAAAGGGCGCGACGCACCTCACGCAGGGCTTCTTTCACATCCTGCTCGGTGAGTTTGCCGCGGCCTCGGAGCTTATCGATAACTCCGGAAATGCGTTCCGATAACGATTCGAACATAATCCGCCGTAGTATACGGGGCCGTTCCGGGCCCTGTCAACCAAAAACGCTTGGAGCTTTTAATGGCCGGGGGTAGGGCTGGGGCTGGCTTTTTGGTAGAGCTTGAGGATCTTTTCACTGAGCTTTGCCCAGGACTCGATGGCCAATTCTTTGTCGGTCACTCCGTCGCTCAGCACCGCCAGCACATAAGAGCCTCGGGGGGCGTAGACCACGCCCACATCATGCACGATTCCGGTGAGCTCTCCGGTCTTGTGCGCTACCCGCACATCGGGGGGGAAGCCGGCTCCGATCATGTCGTTTCGCTGCTGCCGTTCCAAGATGGCGTGGATCTCTCGGGAGCCCGGCAACTCGTCACGGGCCAACTGCTTCATCAAGAGCGCGGCG
Source organism: Vulcanimicrobiota bacterium (assembly GCA_041676625.1). Lineage (GTDB taxonomy): Bacteria > Vulcanimicrobiota > Xenobia > Xenobiales > JADMJV01 > JAEXNA01. Next base: position 3,062 of record JBAYRN010000099.1, on the reverse strand, counting down.
TCTCGGGCGGTGATGTAATTGTCCAGGCCCTGGTCGATGGCGGCAAAGTCGTAGATGTCGCGATCGATGGTGGTGCCGGTCAGGCCCAAATTCTTGATGCTCTTGTTGAGGGCTTCCTTGGTGAGAAAGTCGGTCAACATTTGAGTGGCGGTGTTGTCGCTCTGGGTGATCATCTTTTCGGCCAGCACGCTGACCGGAAAGCTGGTGCCGGCTTCCAGATTCTTCAGGTCACCCGAGCCACCCACGATCTGATCCGGTTGCAGGGTAAGGGGGCGGTCCAGTTCTAGCTCTCCCACCTGGATGCGGCGGAAGACCTCGGCGATCACCACCAGTTTCATCAAGGAGGCCGATTCGAAGCGCTGGTCGGCATTGAATCCGAGTTCCATATCGGATTCCACATCCACAAAGCAGACCGCGGTCTCTCCAGGGAAGTCTTTTCTGGTCTCCTCGATGGCTTCACTCACGGCTTTCAGCAGTTCATCACGCTGCTCGTTGGTGTCGATGACCGGCCGGGGAGTGGGGGAGAGCTGATTCGGAGAAGGGGTACCCTCCACCACGATCGGGGTGGCCACGGGAGTCGAGCTGATGGTCGGATCAGCGCTTTTGTTGCAACCAAAAAGGAGCAGGACCAGACACAACACCACCCACTGCCGATGCGTTTCCCGCCCCACCTGAACGAAACTCGACATTCGCCAAACCTTTTCTTAGCCCGCTCAGGATTTCCCCCCGCAGGCTCAAGGATCTCCCGATTGTGGATAGAAACGCTGGAGCGCATGTACAAGGAGATTCTTATAACCCGCGATGAGCGCGAAGGACGAGCTGCCGTTTTGGAGGATGGGATCCTCTCGGAGTTTCTGATCGCCCGCGAAGAGCGCCAGGTGGGTTCTATTTATAAAGGTCGGGTGGCCAATGTGCTCCCCGGAATGAACGCTGCGTTCGTCGATCTGGGCCTGGAAAGAAACGGCTTTTTGTGTGCCGACGATGCCGCCGCCCACCTGGGCGAAGAGGCCTCGGCCAGTCTGCGAAACGTGAACATCAAGGATATGCTCAAGGTGGATCAGGACGTGATCGTCCAGGTCGTCAAGGAAGCGGTGGGGACCAAAGGAGCCCGCATAACCACTTTCGTTACCATGCCTGGACGCTACCTGGTGCTCTTGCCTTCGGCCGGCTATACCGGTGTTTCACGAAGGGTGGAGGACGAGAAGGAACGGGAACGTCTGCGCCAGATAGCCGAGAAGGCGAAGCCCGACGGGATGGGTGTCATCGTCCGCACTTCGGCGGTGGGGCGGAGCACGGAAGAGTTAGAACGGGAGTTGAAATTTCTGGTTCGTTCCTGGAACCGGGTCCAGAAGGCTTCCAAGCGTCGACGCGCTCCGGCTATCCTGCATCAGGAACTCGCTCTCATCGACAAGATCGTCCGAGACATCCTGCACACCGACGTCAATCGACTGGTCATCGACAACGCCGAAGAGTACGGCAAGGTGATCGAGCGCCTGGAAGTGACCGCGCCCAAGATGATCGAGCGGGTCTTTCTCTACAACCACGATGTACCGCTCTTCGAGTTTTACGGCATCGATCAGGAGATCGAGAACGCCCTCAGCCGCAAGGTCTGGTTGGAGTCCGGCGGCTATTTGATCATCGACCGCACGGAAGCCCTCTGGGCCATCGACGTGAACACCGGAAAATACATTGGCAAAACCGCCTCGCTCGCCGATACCATCCTGAAGACCAATCTGGAAGCGGTGCGGGAGATCTGCCGCCAACTACGCCTGCGCGATATTGGTGGGATCATCATCGTGGACTTCATCGACATGGAGTCGGCCAGCGATCGCCGCCGCTTACTCTCGGAAGTGGTGGAAGAGCTGAAAAAGGACCGGACCCGGACTCACCTGGTGGGAATGACGGAACTGGGACTGGTCCAACTGACCCGCAAACGAGAGGGCAAGGACCTGGATCTGGTGCTGCGGGAAGAATGCCCCTACTGCAGCGGCCGGGGACGATTGCTCTCCCCCGGCACCATCGCGCTTCGGATCCGTCGGGATATCTTAAAGCGGACCTCCGGCGATGACGGTGAGGCGCTCTTCGTGGAGATGCACCCTCGGGTGGGCAAGGAGTTCCTGGGCCAGGACGGCGAGGAACTGCAGGCCCTGGAGCAACATTTGGGCCGCCCGGTTTATGTCAAGGTGAGCGAGGACTTCCACCAGGAGGACTACTCCATCGAGCAGGGGCGCCGTAAAGACATGGCGCGCCGGATCGAAAAACTAACCCTGGGACAACGAGCCGAGGTCTATCTGGAAGAAGGCTTCGGATCGGACAGCCGCAGCGCCACTGCCGTCATGAACGGAAACCTGGTGGAAGCTGTCAACCTGGGCGATCGGATCGGAGACATCGTGGAGTTGAAGATCAGCGACATCAACGCCGCCGTGCCCAAGGCCACGCTCATTCGTTAGCGCCCTCTGACTTTTGCCAGAGCAGGACCCTTCGATAGTCGGGGTTCTGGCGGTCTACCGAGTACCAGGCGATGCTGTTGCCGTCATCGGAAACCGAGGGGAAGCCGTTGAGGCTGCCGTCGTTCCAGGTGAGCTGCTCGGTCTTTCCCTCGCGCCAGACCCAGACCCAGACGTTGACGTCGGCGGTCTCTTTGCGGCGGTCGATGGCGGTGTAGGCGATGGTCTTGCCGTCGGGCGACATGCTCGCGTCGTTTTCATCCACCCCTTTCAGAGTGGCCACGCTGGTCACCGTGGAGTCCCGGGTGTCTAGTAGGAAGAGATCGCGATCCCCGTCGACTCGGGCAGAGTAAAGGATCTTGTCTCCTTTTTGGTCCAGCACGATGGAGGTGGGAACCTCCCCCAGGGTGGGGATGGCCTTGCTGGCTCCGTTCTGGTCTCGTAGCCGGACCTCCGAGAGGTCGTGGCGCCAGGCCATGCGCGAGCCATCGGCGGAGAGGACCGGAAACATGTCTTTGGCGGTGCCGTCGGTGATATCTTCGGTCTCGCCGTTTTCCCAGCGTCGCACCGTGTAGGCTCTTCCCGGAGGGGTTTCTACGTCGTAAACCACCACGT
>JBAYRN010000098.1:0-21749 GCA_041676625.1 Vulcanimicrobiota bacterium | reverse complement strand
TTTCTCCTCCTGGAGTGGAATTTTCTGTGGAATAGTGGACCTATTTGAGGAAAATTTCGCTTCAGGAGGTGGAAAATGAACAAGTTTGGTGACCGAAGGCTGAATGTCCACAGGCCCTAGTAACAAACGATTCATGATTGGCCCGATTCGCTCTTCAAAGAGACCATCCTTGCCAATTTCGCTGCTTAGCGGGTGATCACCGATCCATCATTGGCAAAATAGGCGCCACCCCGAAACGTTTGGACCTCGATCCCTTCGGCCTGAACCCTCACCCCGGTGTGGCCCCCGTCCTGGCTGTAAACATCGATGGAGTTGGGGTCGTTCTGCTCAATGATCAATGTGCCTCGAGGAGTGGTGACGGTGGCGATGTTGTCGGCTTCACATTCACCCCCAAGATCCAGGGCTTGCTTGCAGATCGTTTCTCCGCGCTGGTCCCACGACGCTTCTTCGGAGCCAAGAACCTGATAATGGGAGCCCGAATCAGGATTGACCACTCGATCCCCGATGCTCAGGTTGATCACGACCTCTCCATCGGCGGTGCGGATAAGCTCCACGGGAGCGTATTCAAAGTTTGTGTTTTGGACCTGAGGGAGGGCACTTTCAGCGATCGCGGGTGCTAATGCGGAGTTCGTCATGCATCCGGCCAAGGAAACCGCCGCGAGCCCACCCAGCACCGCCGCCGTCCAGAGTTTTGACGACTGCTTCGGTCTGGCTGCCCCCGCACTCAAGGACACATCATCACAGGTTGCCGTTGAGACCTGAGGCCCCAGGTCTCTCCGGGGGGGTGAACTCAACCTGCCCAACACTCGAGAGCTTTTGAAAGAGGCAAGTTTCGATGATTGTATGGTCTGCATTGTCGGATTATCTCATTTTCAAGACGAAATTTCTTTAAAATCGTGGGCTGATTTGTTACCGAAAAGCTAAAAATAGGGCCACAAAGGACGTGCGAGGGTAATGAATAAATCCTTGTACTATGATTTATCGTTGCCGAGCCCTCCTGGTTGCTGCTTGTCTCGTCATTTTCCTCTCCAATGGCGTGGCAGCTCAGTATCCCGACCAGTCGGCGGAAGCGCACGCCTGGTCACTTTTTGAAGCTTACGACTCGTCCGACGCCGGCACGTTCAGCCGGTTGCTCAGCTCCCAGCCGGAGCTTTCCCGGAAGGCTTTTATTTACGTACTTTTCTACATAAGCGAGCACCTTCAGAGCAATCCGGCCGACGCCCAAACGGCAACCCTGTTCGGTGCAGAGCTTGCCGCTCAGCTCAACACCCGCCTCAACGACCCGGTACCTCTGCAGGTGATGCAGGCGCTACAGGATCAGGACGAGCAGACCCTGACTCGATTGGTGACTGCGTATTCAACCGAACTATACGAAGAGGAGGTGGGCTCCGATTCCGTTGCCACCCTTCCCCCTGAAGAGTCCGAAGAACCGGTAAAGTATATCTATTACGGTGATAACCAGGAACGAGCCAGCGATTACCCCGACCAGGTTTTCGACATCATACACCCTGTGCTGATGAAGCTAGCTCGAGCCATGCTGGCGATCACCCACCACGATCCGCGGCTCATTCTGCAAGAATTGGATACCTTTGGTGGTGTCTTCGACGAATTCAAGAGTACCATCTTCGAGTTGGGTGGCAAGACTCCAGAGTTTCAGGAGTGGACCGAGGAGGTCGAAAGCACGGTGGCCCTTGCTCGTCTGCAGATCCTGGCTGAATTCGGCCTCTTAGACGATTTTGGTAACGAAGCTCCGAGATTACTGGCTAAAGAAGAGGATACCAACAACCGAATGGGAGTCTACTTCACCGGTTACCGGGTCGCTTTCCGCCGGCAGCAGTACGAGAAGGCCCGGAATTACCTGAACCAGAGCTGGGCCACCATTAAACAGGTACCAACCGAGGTCTCCCCCATTTTCAGTTTTCTGGCCGAGACTGCCGAATTTCAGCTCCGGGTCGCAGAAAAAGGGCCGGTCAACTCTGCCGACACCGTCCAAGCCTTCAACAAAGCCTGGGCCCATCTGAGTGGTTACAAGGCTCTTCAGCGCATGGCCGACGACACCGCTTGGTACTACGGTCAGCCCGGTCTTTACTATTGGATCGAAGAGTTGAGTGCTTTAGGAGAAGCCGGCAATCCAGGGATTGGCACCATCTTTGGAGCTGCCAACGAATGGATGGAAGAAATCAGCCGGTTTGACGATTCCCTTATCCTGGATCCTGCCGACGCCTTGCTCCACTCTTACGAACTCCAGGGACTCTTGACCGTTGCTTACACAGGTCTAGATGTCTTTCTTTACATTTTGGAGCACAACCCGGACATACTCGCCCACCCCGATGTCGATGCTAAAGGGTTGTTTGCAGCCCTCGGCGAGATTTTGCAGCTAGGCGAAGCCATCGACCAGCAGATCGACCTGAACCTGGATAGGCCCGGATTTCCACCCTTCAAACTGAAAAATAGCTCCCAGATGAAGACGTTGGCCATTCGACTCAAATTGCTGGAGGGGCTCAATCCGAACCGCCCGGACCAGGAAAGGCTGAAGACATTGGAAGCCCTTCTGCCCAGGATGGAAGAGTTGGATGCTCCCGGCGATTATATTTTCTATCATCTGCAAATGGGGCACTCCCTGAAGTCGCTGGGGCGCCCTGATCTTGCCATCGTATCCTGGAAGAAGGCTCTAAAAAAAGCCGAAGATCTCAGCTTCGTTTCCCAATCGCTGGATGCTGCAGCTTTGCTCGCCGAGGAGTACGGAGAATCCGACAACTGGGGACAGGCCAGTGTCTATGTGAACAAGGCCAAGGAGAGTATACAAGAGGAGCTGGGAACTTCCGAGGAGACCGTCGGGCTCAAGATGGTCAAGAAGTCCCAGAATCTCACGGAGTTGGGGGCGGTCGCCGCCATCAAATCCAATGAGCCGGAGAAAGCGCTCGCCCTGCTCACCGAAGGCCAGCAGATGAACGACGCGGCCGCCCAACTTACCAGCAACAGCGAGGGGGCCAAAGCCACCAAAGAGCTACAGCAAAAAAAGAAGCAGCTCAATTCGCTGACCTCAAAGGTCAAGGAGTTACAGTCGCTACCGGACAGCCAGACCCGCAATGAAATGCTCCAGAAGGCAGAAACGCTCCTGGCCGAGACGAAATCGGACTTTCTCCTGCAGAGCCGAAACATTCGACAGAAATTCTCCGGGCTTTACACAACTGCGCTCCGCTTCGATCCCTTGAACCTGCCGGACGTGCAGGCCGCTCTGCCCGCCGATGCGGCGGTCGTACAGTACTTTGCAACCGACCATGAGTTGTACATCTTTGTGGTGACCAAATCGGATTTCCGCTTGCGTTCCGTGAAAGAGACGAAGGCCAACCTGGACCACAACATCACCACTTATCTCGAGACGGTTCAACGCACCGCTCAAGACCCTCAAACATTGAGCATGGTCTCGACCAGCCTGTACCAAACTCTGATCGCCCCCATCGAGACAGACCTGGCCAATTCCAACACTCTGGTCCTTATCCCCTCGGGCAAACTGAATGTACTTCCCTTCGCTCCCCTCAAAGGTCCGGATGGAAAGATGCTGCTGGAGAAAAAGACCTTGTTGGTGCTGGCCAAACCCACGGACTTTATGAAGATCGCCTCCACCAAGGCAAAGCCGGTGGCCAGCGTGGTCGCTTTTGCCAACGCCACTCAGGACCTGCCGGCCGCCGAGATGGAAGGAGAGAACATCGCCGAGATCTTCCCTGAATCCAAGCTTTTCAAGCGAGAGGAAGCCAGCAAGGAAAATCTCATGAAGTACGGCAGCCAGGCAGAGGTTCTTCACCTGGCCACCCACGGCGTGTGGGATGCCAATAACTCTCTGAACAACTACCTGAAGCTTTCCAACGGACAAAAGCTTGCCCAGGAAGAAATTTTCAGCCTCAACCTCTCCGACACTTCCATCGTGACTCTCTCCGCCTGCAGCACCGCCCTGGCGGACACCAAGGAAGTCGAATACGTAGCCAGCCTGGCCGAAGCTTTCTGGATCGCGGGATCCCAGTCGGTGGTGGCCTCTCTGTGGCCGGTGGACGACTCTTCCACGGGGCTATTGATGACCAAATTTTACGAAAATCTGAGAGCCGGTGACGGCAAAGCCGAGGCTCTGAGAAAGGCTCAGCTTGCAGTGAAGGCCAATCCCCGGTTTGCTCATCCGTACTTCTGGTCGGGCTTTCTACTCTTTGGAGACTATCGATAACCCAGGCGGTCAACCTACCGTTTCAGGGTTCAGAACAGCGGGAAAGCACTCTGTATGAACTTTGAAGATATACCGTTGCCCGATTACATCAAGCCTTACGCTCCAATGATATCAAGGATGCTCTACGCCCTCGCCATCCTCATCGTCGGTTGGATGCTGTCCAAATGGACTCAGCGTTTGGTAAAGACCATGCTAAGCCGCACCAGGACCGAAGAATCCCTGGCCCGCTTTCTCTCCTCCATCGCCCAGTACGTGGTCCTGGCGGCAACCATCATTGCCGCTTTAAACCAGGTTGGTGTGCAGACCACCAGTCTGGTGGCGATCCTGGCTTCGGCCGGTCTGGCGGTAGGCCTGGCCTTGCAGGGCAGTCTCTCGAATTTTGCCTCGGGGGTGATGATCCTGGGTTTTCGCCCCTTCATGCTCGGTGATGTCGTGGAACTCGCGGGCAAGAGTGGCACCGTGGACGACATCGGGCTCTTTATGACCCGTCTCGTCTCGGCCAACAACGAAGTGGTGCTGGTGCCTAACGGAACCATCACCAGCGACATCATTATCAACTTCACCGCCCGGGGAATGAGGCGTCTCGTGATCGATGTACGAGTCGGCTACGGGGAAGACGCACGCCGGGTGGCAGGCCTTCTCGAGGAGATAGCTCGCGGCCATGAATTTTGCTTGGAAGATCCAGGTCCCAGCGCCGTTATCAGTGCATTCGGCCCCACTTCCGTGGAGTTTCAATTACGCGCCTATGCCAAAAACAATGAATTTTGGCCTTTGACCAACGAACTGCGATTGCGGATCTTCGAAACCCTCAATGAAAAGAATATTGAGATCCCTATCAACCAGATCTTGGTTCATCAAGCCGACGCATCGCGGTAATATCGATCGCGCTCAACTGCGGGGTCCGAAGCTATAAAGAATCGCCTCCCGATCAGCCTCGCACCAGGGGTGAGACCAGTAATTGCTGAGACTCCAGTCGATGGTAGGAGATGTTTGAAGGACGATCTTGAGCGTCGCTCGGTCTCCTTCTTTCTGGTAGGTCAAAGACTTTTTGAAGTCCGGGTCTTCCACCATGGGAATGCCGACGCTTGCCAGGTCGTCCAGGGTTTCCGGAAGACCGCCTTGTTTGGCCCGGTAGTTCAGAACACCGAGGATCGTCGCCAATCCGGCGGTTCGGGCTCGGTTGACCGCCAATTGACCGCCGGCTCGGTCGTAATTCGGAATAAGCATCTGTGCCACATGGCCGGTACGCCCGGAGATCCAGTCCCACAGTCCGGGGCGAGTCAAGTAAGAAGGAAGGACCAGGCTACTCTGGGACTCGGCTTGCTTTTGCATGTCGCACATGGCGTTGAGGTAGATTCTCTGCTCCCGTTGTAGGTAGCCCGGCAAATCGGTTAGCTTATTGATCTTAAAAAATTCGTTATCGATCCCCTTCTGGAAGGTATCGTGCCAGGAGGTCATTTCTGCTTCAAAGGATTGTACCAAGATGTCTTTTGAAGGCACGGACTCCACCAATTCTTCGGTCAGGCTTTGCCAGAGTTCAGGTGTCAACTCGAGCTTTTCGGGGTCGATCAGGCCTAGAAAAGCGTCGGCCCCGATCGCTTGCATGACCACTCCGAACATTTCAACGAGCAAGAAACCGCTTCCACTGAGGCGCTCCCCGGCTAGGATGGTCCGAGCGATCATCTCCACGGCTTCATCGCTCTTACCCTGAGCCACCTTCGACTCCGCCAGCGCACAAAGGGCCTGGGCACAGGAGCGATTCGCGTTCATATTGGGCAGTAAAGTTTGGGAGAGGAGGGGGGAGTTGGGGGGAAAATAGACCGGCTTTTCCAGGGCCTCCAAGAGTTCCGGTACCAGAGCTTCAAATTGCCCGCGAGCTTCTAAATAGGAGGGGTCCTTTCGGGTCAGCAGATCGATGTGGTCGATCTTTTTCTCCATGGCCTGGCTACTGAACTTTTTCCATTGTTCAACAACACGCTCGGTCTCCGAGTCCGGCTCGTACTCCATTCCCTTTCGACCCCAGTACGGGAGAAAGGTCGGGGAGAGGTAGCCGTTGACTTCTGGCTTCGTTGCCTGCTCTTCCAATGACTGGTTGCGGGAGTGCGCAGCAGCGAAAGAAGCCTCCACCCGAGCTTTGTCGGAAAGTTGGGGAAATTGCATGGCGATCGAGTAGAGCACAACAACCGTCGCCACGAGACCCACCAGGCCCATAAGAATCCTTTTCATGGTTGAAAGGTTTGTCGTTCAGAAACCCATACCTTTCATGAAGGGCCTGTTGCATCGTGGGGGAACTAACCCCAATGCATCCCCGCACCCACCCGATGCGGATCCTGATCAGGCTGGTCTTTACCGGCCTATTTTGTGTCATGGCCGGGTGTGCTCCCAAGGTCAACGACGACACGGTCGTTCTGTGGACCGCCTTTGAAGGGGCTGAACTGGAGACGCTTCGGGAGCGCGTGCAGGACTTTCAAAAGGAATCAGGCGTTGAAGTTAGCCTTCTGAAGGTGCCCTTTCCCTCTTTGCAACGCAAGGTACTAGTGGCCGGTCCGGCCCTCCAAGGACCGGACATCCTGATCGGCCCCCACGACTGGATCGGTATTCTCCAGACCGCCGATCTGCTGGCTCCAATTCCCACCGAAGTGCTCAAGCCCGCTGACGAGCGCTTCTATTCCATCGCGGTCAACGCCGTGACCTACGACGGCGCGATCTACTCGGCCCCCATGATGATGGAGTGTGTGGTCCTGGTCAGAAACACCGAGTTGATCCCGGACCAGCCGGAGGATCTGGACCACCTGGTGGAACTGGCCAGGGAGTGCCAGCAAGGCAACATCCTGGGCTTCGCCTACCGCCCCGATGACTTCTACTTCACCTGGGCCTTCATGGCCGGGTTCGGGGCCGATTTTTTAGCTCCGTTTAAGGAGAAGAACCTGGACCTCGACTCCCTGGAGTTCAACACCCCCGAAGCGGTACGGGGAGCCCAGTGGGTCGCCGATCTGCAACTCAAGCACAAGCTCATTCCCCCGGGCATGGAAAATCAGACAGCCGTGGACCTATTCCTCAACGGTCGCCTGGGGATGATGCTCTGTGGGCCGTGGAACCTGGGAGCCATCCGCCAGGCTGAAATCTCCTACGTCCTGGAGCCCCTGCCTCCCGGTCCGGCGGCCGACTGCTCTCCTTTCGTGGGAGTGACCGGCGCCATGCTGAGCCGCTACTCCACCGAAAAAGCCGGAGTGACAGAACTTCTGACCTTCCTCTCTTCGGCAGAAACAGGAGCCCGGCTGTGCCAGGCCTCCGGTCGCGCACCCACCCGTCTGGACACCGCCGCGCTGCTGCGCAAACGGGTGACCGATCCTGCCATCTCCCGAGATCTCAATCTTTTTTCAGAGGCTGCCCAGCAAGGCACCCCACTGCCCAACCACCCGGCGCTGTCCCCCGTTTGGGCTTCTATGAAGACCGCTCTCGAGCTGATCACCACCGGGCAGTCCGAGGCCTCAGAGGAGTTGGATAGAACCACGGAGAGGGTGCGGACCAAGATTCGCTTCATGATGGAATGACGGAAAAAGCCAAACCTCAACTCTACATCTTGCCGGCCCTCATCCTGATGGGTGTCCTCTCTTTCATTCCGAATCTCTATTCCGTCTATCTGGCCTTTACCAACTTCAGTCTCTACCACTACTCCGATTTCGAGTTCGTGGGCCTCAAGAACTTCGGCAAGATCCTCTCCTCCTCGGAGCTAGGGACCTTCATCCGAGTAGGCGTCTGGACGGTGCAGTGGGCGTTTTTGTCGGTGATCCTCTCGGCTGCAGTGGGACTGTTTCTGGCCATCCCGCTGAACAAAGAAAACCTGCTGGGAGCCAGGTTTTATCGCACCCTCTTCATCGTGCCGTGGGCCATACCCGCCTTCATCTCGGTACTCATGTGGCAGGGTCTCTTCAACACCTCCAACGGAGCAGTCAACGCCGTCATCACAAGCCTCGGTGCTCCCGCCGTCCCCTGGTTGGACTCCCCTGGCTGGGCCAAGCTAGCAGTTCTGATCGTCAATGTGTGGCTGGGGTACCCCTTCATGATGACCATCTGCCTGTCGGCCCTGCAGAGTATTCCCAAGTCGGTGTACGAGGCCGCTGACATCGACGGGGCCTCCAACTGGTTGCAGTTCAAGGCCCTCACTCTGCCCCTTTTGAGGGCTGCTCTGATCCCGGTCCTGATCTCCAACTTTGCCTTCAACTTCAATCAGTTCACCGCCATCTACCTCTTGACCGAGGGCGGCCCCTCGGTGCCGGGTAGCGAAGCCGGAGCCACCGATATCCTCATCACTTATAGTTATAAATTGGCTTTCGACCTTTACCAATACGGTATCGCCTGTGCTTACGCCATCGTCATCTTCGTGGTGGTGGCGGGTGTCTCGGGGATCAACATCAAGCTGACCGGAGCCTTCGACGACGATGATTAGACGCTCCAAAGACCCCACGCTCCCTCTGTGGCATTTGACCTTGCTGGCCTGCCTGGTTCTCTTCTTGTCGCCCGCGTACTTCGTGGTGGTAGCTGCCCTGCGGGCCGGTGGAAGCCTGGTTTCCTCGGAAATCTTTCCGAGTCTGGGCGACCTGACCCTGGACAACTTCTCAGCCCTTCTCACCACCACGCCGTTTCTGGTGTGGATGAGAAACACCCTCATCGTGTCCAGCGTGTCCACCGTGATCGCCGTGACGGTGACCACCCTGGCCGGCTACGCCTTCAGTCGCTTCCGATTTCGCGGGCGCAAGAACGGTCTCTTGTTTATGATCCTGCTGCAGATGTTTCCGGCAGCTATGAGCATGGTGGCGATCTTCAGGCTGCTCCAGTGGCTGGGCCCCATGACCGGGGGAGTGGTCGGGCTGAACAGCTTGTTCGGCCTGTCCCTGGTCTATATCGGGGCCGGGATCCCGTTTAATAGTTGGATCATCAAGGGCTACGTGGACGGTCTTCCCATCGAACTCGAGGAGTCCGCCTATCTTGACGGCGCTACACCCTGGCAAACCTTTACCCAAGTCGTTCTGCCTTTGATGGGTCCGGTACTGGCCACGGTGGCGGTCTTCAACTTCATCGGACCCTATTCAGATTTCGTGTTCCCCTCGATCTTGCTGTTTAACGAGCAGCAGTACACCCTGGCCATCGGCATGCAGGGCTTCATCTCCGGCAACTTCTCGGCCAACTGGTCGCTCTTTGCCGCCTCGGCGGTGCTGGGCTCTCTGCCCATTCTGGTGGTTTTCTTTTCTCTACAACGGTTTCTGGTCCAGGGACTTACCCAGGGTGCGGTTAAGGGTTAGGCCTAACCGCGACCTCGGCAAAGGCTTCTCCGCCATCCAGCCAATTGGCCAGCACCCCCTCGAAATCATCCAAGAGGAGTTTCACGGCCGGGCCTAACACCACCGGCCGGTCGTCCATCCCCAATTCGCTCAAGGCCTGGCGGGCCCCTGAAAGGGGTACACCGATGAACCCGAAGTAGTTGGAGTACATAGGCACGTTGCGATCTTCCAGACGCTCTGCGATCACCCGCTCACAGCTTCTCCTGTCGGTGGAGTGAAAGGCTCGACAGACCACGGGGCGTGCTTCATAAACCTGACAGCGATCATCGGTGCCCAGAAAGGGGCATCGTTCGAAACAGCTCTTGAGCCCCTGGTGATCATACTGGTAAGGCTCGAGTTTTTGTGCGTATTCGGCGAGGCGAGGGCCGTAGAAATCCTTCTGCCCGGTTTTCAGAATGTGGTCGGCCACCGAGATGGCCCCCAGGATACTCACCTGCAGCGGTTGGCGACAGCACCAGGAACAGCCCGCGGCGCACTCGATCTTGCAAAGGTGGTCCTGAGTTATAAACCGGGGGGCGATTTCTTCGGTGGTCCTTTCGGTATCTGCCATTACCGAAGCTGCGATATCGGCAGCCAGCGCCCCCGCTGAGTCGTGCCCAGGCGTTTCAAACCGCTCCAATACCTCGACGTATCGAGACTGGCTGAGACGAGTGGAGACCGAAGACAGATCGTTGCCTCTAGACTTGGCCAACGACTTCAAGGCTTTCCCTCGAAGCTTTCCGGCCCGCTTTCGTACCGCCCGGTTCATCGGGAAGCTTTTGCACCTTCAGCAGCGTGGCGATGGTAAGGCCCTAACTCCTCAAGGGTGCCCTGGCGCAGGCCTTCCACCACCCCTTCCACTCCCCGCTCGAAGCAGAGTCCAAAAATTTGATCGAGCTCGCGCAAAAATCGCTCTTTAAGAAGATGCTCGTGACGAGCCGCCTGTTCTTCCAGAAGAGCCTGTCTGAGTTCCTCCGACGCCAGAACCCGGTCCCACTTCTCCACCGCATCCTCCGGGGAGCAATAGCGAAGCATGGGATTAGTCACGATCTCCACCTGGCCACCATCGTCGTGGACGGAGGTCAGACACCCACCCAATACGAGCTCTGCCACCGCCATTCCGTAGTGTTCTTGCTTCATCCCGTGCAGTCCATAGCGGTGAGAGCGGAGCAACTCTTGAAGCCGGGAGCGGCTAAAGTCGAGCTCCAGGTTGAGCCAGTTTCCCACTTCTGCTTGCTTCTCTCGAAGTTGGTCCTCGTACCAACCCGTATTACGAGAGCCTGCCAGTGTTAACCCGACGTTGTGCCCCCGAGCTCGCAGACCAGCCACTATATCCACCAGCTTCAGCCATTCCTTCTCCGGTGCGCATCGCCCAATAGAGAGGAAGCGCTCCTCCCGAGGCAGTCCGTCACCCTCGACTTTCTCGGCCAGAGCTGGTGGGTGTACGACCAGAAAATCCAACTCTGGATAGCGGGCTCGAGCCTTTTCCCCGGTCCAGTTTGAATTGACCAGGGTCAGGTTCTGATAGATTGAGCGGTAAGAAAAGCCTGAGAGTCGTCGACATAAAAAGTTGTAAACCAGAATGAACCTGCTCAGCACAGGGTTCTCATTCCATCCAGGGGGTGCGTCGGGCCGAGGGTAGAGATTCCAGGGATAGTGGATGTATTGCACGCAGGGGCGGCCCAGGTCGTGTTCGTCATAGCCTGAACACACCAGATCGTAGTTATCCTTTCCGGCCAACAACCTCTTGGCAGCACGCATCAAAACGTGGAGCTTGATCAGGCCGTGGGGAAGACCCAATCTCTTGGTCCACTTGAGTATCCAGGAGTCCACGAGCAAAGGCCTGATCTTTGCCTGGGAAAGGGAAGTTCCGTAGTATTCGTCGATCTGTTCAGGACGAAAGGGCTCCAGAGTCAAGAGATCTATCGCCCCGTGCTGCTTTAAGACGTCCAGCATAAAAGCGCCCACCCCGGGGCCGCCTCCGGGAGGCGATACCGAGTGTTGCACAAACAGAATCTTCTTCATGACAAGACCTCCATGGTTCCACGAGTCACACCGAACTGCTCGTGGGCTCCGATCTTGCGCAGAAGATCCGGATGAGAAAGTTTCCCCTGCATCAGCGCCTCGTAACCCTCCAAAGTCACTCTCGCCTCCTCAAAACTCTCTCTCACAAACTCCACTCTAAACCTTGCCACGCCGTGCTCCAGCAGGCGCGGCACCAGAAACGCAGCCGACTGCGCCTGGGCGTTGAAGACGGTGTTGCGGCAGCCCACATCCACAATGACCGGATGTTCCAACCCTACTCGGTCCCGCAGCGAAACTTCGTGTTTCTCGCAGGGTCGTCCGCAGGTGCGATAGTCTCGGCCTTCGCTGAGCAGATGGGAATAGACGCAATGCTCGGTATGGAAAGTAGGGATGTGGTGGTGGATGGTCACGGTCAAGCGAGCCGGATCCATAGCCTGGAGCAGGTTGAACAGTTGCTTATGGTCCAGGTCATGGGAGGCGGTTACGGTGGTGAGACCGAGCTCCAGGAGGTGGTCGGCGGTCAGGGAGTTGGTCACGTTCAAGGAAAAATCACCGTGGAGCTCAGGGCGATCTTCACGACCTAAAAAGTGCATCAAGCCGGCCCAGTGGCGCACCAGAACCCAGTCCGGCTGAAGCTTTTCGATGCGCCGGTCGTACGCTTCCTCCCCCGGCTTCTGCACCCGCACGGTAGCCAGCCCCACTCGAAGTCCGGCCTGCCGCGCCCTGCGAACTGCGGCGTTGAGACCCACCATCTCCATCCAGTCCAGTTCGACGTCTTTTATCCCGGCGGCCACGGCGGCTTCCAGTTGCGCATCGCTGCGGCACAGAGCCACCAGACTGGCGGGGGCAGCGGCCTTAACTTCCGGCTTTCTTAGCAAGGAAGGCAGATGAGGCCCCTGGTGTACCACCCGCGGTCGGCCCCGTTTCACCAGAACGGTGAGTTCCTCAACCAGCTTGCGCCGCATCTCTCGCAGTTGCGCGAAAGGCAAGAAGAACTCTCCATCGAGGGTAGAGACCAGGCTTTCAACCCGGAACGGCGTTCCCCCCAGGGCTCCCAACTGGTCCTTCAAGACATCCTGAGACAAGGCACTCTTTTTCGCATTCTGGAGTTCGAGTTCGCTCTCCACGCCTGCCGAGGCACCGAAAGGGAGACTCGCCCGGACCTGCAGTTTTTCACCTGAAGCACCACTGACAAGCAGCTTCAAGGGGATCCGCCCCTCGGGCGTTTCCGGCTTTCTAACCACCAAAGAAGGGTCGCTGGTGAGATAAACCTCCGCCCCCCGGCGCACCTTTGACAGGTTGGGACCGGGCCTACCGAAGCGCAGCTTCCAGCCTGAACCGGTTTCCTCCACGTGAAAAATCGGCCCGCCCTGTTCGTGCTCCTGGTCGTCCCCTTGCCTGAACACCACCCCCATCCCCCTCGCCGGGAGAGCGCTCCCGATCCCGTCTCGGAGCTCATGCCTGGTCTGCTCCACCACAACCTCTTTGCCTTTTTTACTCACCACCTGTCCGAGCAACAAACCACGGTGTCGCGGGGTGCGCCCCTCCACCAGGGTCTGGTGGTCCGGTCCTGCCAAAAAGCCGTCGCTAAAACCTCGAGAATAGATCAGGCTGAGGTCTCGCAGGTCCTGAGCCAGTTCCTGTTCATCCTGGCGGCCTTCGACTACCGCATCGCGCCATCTTTTGAGGCTGGTCACCGCGTGATGTACGAAAGTGGCACCCTTCTGGCGTCCCTCGATCTTGAGGGTATGCACCCCCAGCTCCAGCAGCGCCTCCACGGCCCGGAACCCCGCCAGATCCTGCGGAGAGAGCAGATACTGCACGTCTCCCAGGTCTCGGGTTTCTCCGTCGACCACCAGCGAATACGGGAGGCGGCAGGCCTGAGCGCATTTGCCCCGGTTGGCGGAACGCCCACCCCAGGCTTCGCTGGACAAGCACTGGCCGCTCCAGGCCATGCAGAGCGCCCCCATCACAAAGACTTCCAGCTCCAGTTCCGTGCCCTGCCGAAACTTCTTGATCTCCTCCACCGAAAGCTCCCGAGGTACCACCACCCGGGTGACCCCCAGAGTCTCGGCGAAGCGGGCGGCCTCGGGGCTGGAGATGGTCATCTGGGTGCTGGCGTGCAGTTCGAGTTGCGGGCAGATACGCCGGGCCAGCAAGCAGACGGCCGGGTCCTGCACGATCAGGGCGTCCACCCTGGAGCCCGCTACCTCCATCAGGATCTTCTCCACTCGCTCCAATTCGGATTGAAAGACCAGGGTGTTCAGGGCCAGATAAGCTCGGGCGCCCGCCTGATGGATCTGAAAGACCAGGGCATCCAATCCATCCAGGCGGAAGTTGCCCGCTCGGGAACGCGCGTTGAAACCTTCGTCCAGGCCGAAGTAAACAGCCTCGGCACCAGCGGCAAGGGCTGCCTCCAAAGATTCACGATCGCCTGCCGGGGCCAGAATCTCTCCGATCACCGCAGTCTCTCCCGAATAACCAGCAAAGTCCAAACCATCCGCCCTGGTCACTCTTGCCGCAGGAGCTCCTGGAGTTCCCAGCGGTCTAAGAACATGCCGCGGCACTTCAAACAGATGTCGACCGTCACGTCGTGATGGCGGTAGAGTCTGAGCACCTCCACACAGCGCGGGCAGATCCGTTCGCCTTCTTTCTTAATTTTTCGGTCGTCGTCGAAGGTCATGGGTTCCAGCAGGTGTTGACCCAGAATATCCATCTTCGCTAGCTGCTCGGGCTCATCGCGGTCCAGCCACAGACCGTCGCAAAAGCGGCATTCATCGATAGTGATGCTCCCGAGTTCCACGGGGCGCATCTTCTCCTGGCAAGCCGGACACAGCAGATGCTTTTTCTTCGCCATAGCCATGGCCTTCGGCGAAGACCGCTCAAACCTTTGCCCGAACGGCAACTGCTCGAGCGACCCGCTGGCCGTCCATG
This sequence comes from Vulcanimicrobiota bacterium, assembly GCA_041676625.1. Classification (GTDB taxonomy): domain Bacteria; phylum Vulcanimicrobiota; class Xenobia; order Xenobiales; family JADMJV01; genus JAEXNA01. The sequence continues at coordinate 7,253 of JBAYRN010000098.1, read as the reverse complement.
GCCGCCGACACGATCCCCCCGGCAAATCCCGCCCCCTCTCCACAAGGAAAGAGGTTGTCGAACTGAGGGTGCCGGAGGGTCACTTCATCCCGGGGAATGCGGACCGGCGAACTGGTGCGAGACTCCACTCCTACCAGTACGGCCTCCGGATCCAGGAAGCCCTCCAGCATCTCACCGAACCGTCGAAAGCTATGCTTCATGGCCTCTACTATACGTACCGGAAGAATCTCGGCGAGATCAGCGGAAAACACTCCGGGCGCGTAGGAGACCCGGGGGAGTTCCTTGGAAACCCGCCCTTCCAAGAAATCCACCAGGCGTTGACAGGGGGCGCGTTGTGAGTCGTCTCCCTTGATTTCGAAAGCTCGCCTCTCCACCGAAGCCTGAAAGGCCACTCCCGCCAGGGGGCCGTTCTGGTCCAGGAAGGGCGCCAACTCCTGAGCCTCAACCGCCGTCACGATCCCCGAGTTGGCCCAGCGAGTGTTGCGCTTGGAGGGTGACATCCCGTTGACCACGATCTCCCCGGGCGCGGTGGCTGCAGGTACCATGATCCCTCCCGGACACATGCAAAAAGAGTAGACCCCGTCCTGGGCCAGGCGGTAGCTGGCGGCGGGCAGAAACTCGTCCCGGGGGCATTGTCGGTACTGGATCCGATCCACCAGCGACTGGGGGTGCTCCACCCGCAAACCCAGGGCGTACGGTTTGTATTCCACGGTGACACCCCGCCGGTGCAGCAACCGAAAGACATCCCGGGCCGAGTGGCCGGTGGCCAGGACCACGGCCTCTCCCTTCACCACCTTCTCTTCGACCATCACACCTTCCAGCACCCCGTCCTTGATCTGAAGATCGCTAACAGGAGAGTTGAAGTGGATTTCTCCCCCCAACTGTTCGATGGTTTTGCGAAGATTTTCCACAATCCGAGGTAGCTTGTCGGAACCGATGTGGGGGTGAGAATCCACCAGGATGTCTTCTCGGGCGCCGTGTTCCACCAGTAACTGTAGGACTTTTCTGATGTCGCCCCGTTTGCCGGAACGGGTGTAGAGTTTGCCGTCGGAGTAGGTACCAGCGCCGCCTTCTCCAAAACAGTAATTGGAGTGAGGGTTGACGGTATGGTGCTGCATGATGGCCCGCAGATCATAGCGGCGATTGTGAACGTCTTTGCCTCGTTCCAATACCACCGGTCGCTTGCCCAGCAAAAGGAGTTCGAGAGCGCAGAAATAGCCGGCCGGCCCGGCTCCCACGACCACCACATCGCCCCGGAGGGGCGGTATGTCTTGCATGATAGGACCCGGCAGCGGAGGAGGGGGGCCCTCCCAAACTTCCAGGCTCAAGACCACCCGAGGCTCCCCACGCCTGGCGTCGATAGCGCGCCGGAGGGGTCGGACAGAGATTTTGGAGGGTGCGATCCTGAGTTTCCTAGCGCAAGCCCGGAGCACTTCTTGCTCATCGGCGGCCTGGGCGGGAGTGAGCTTCAGCTCAACTTTTCGGGATTTCACTCATGGCAAGTGCCACACTCCAGGGTTCGGTTCCTGTTCAGGCACTCACGAAAGGCAGCAGGTTGACGATCACCCAGACCAGCAAGGCGGCCGAAGTGATCCGTTGGGCGGTTTTGTATTGAGCAAACTTTCGGTCGGCGATCTGGGAGATGACGTAGGCCCTTTGGAGCATAGACTCCTGGCGATCGTCGGTGTGGGAGTTTTGAAAGGCGCGGCAGAACTCACTTCCGCTCTTATGCTTGCTGATCGATCCGAAAAAGAGAAAATCGTTTCGTTCCCAGTCATCACTTTCGCGCTTTCGACGCATGTTGGCAATCTGAGGCTTGCTCTCCCGGCTCGATATCACCTGAAAGCAGTAATAGACGGCCACTGAGCAAAGCGCCACCGAGATAAACTTGAAAGCACCCAGGTCGCCACTGGCCGGTAGTGCACTCACCGCCGCGATCAAGAGGGAGTTAACCAGGATCAGCGACCCCGCCTTGCTATCGGCAAACTCTACCAGCCCTTGATTGTAGTTCAGGATTCCCATGAGCTCGGCAAAATCCGGCCCTTCTTGCCGGTCCCTCTCTTGTCGGTAATCAAAGTGCGGAGTGTTCAGGAGTTCCTGTTCAAAAGTTAGAGTTGGCATACTCGCATAGTATGGATGTCGGGTACCTTCTTCAGTGACATGTCGCACATTGTGAAGCAAATCACAGATTTGCTATAGTACGCAGGTGTTTTACCTTGATTATGCAGCCACCGCGCCCCTCAGACCCCAGATCAACGAGCGCATCCAGGAACTGGGGGCGCAAGAGCTGGGAAACCCTTCGTCGCTGCACCGTGCCGGAAGGCAAGCCCGCATGGTACTCGAGCACGCCCGAGAGCGGATCGCAGCAGCACTGGGTGCCAGGGTGGAGGAGATCCTCTTTTGCTCCGGAGCCACCGAGGCCGACAACTTGGCCATTCTGGGGTCCCTCACCCACGCCGACACCCGCTGCCAGCATCTCCTCTCCAGCGCCATCGAGCACGCGGCGGTCTATGAGACCGTGCGTCGCCAGGAACTGCTGGGCCGCGGCGTGAGCTGGCTCCAGGTCCACTCCGATGGAAGAATCGATCTCGAGCATCTCGCAGCCCTGCTGAAACAGCACCCTTTGAGTCTGGTCTCGGTCATGGCTTGCAACAACGAGGTGGGCACCCGCCAGCCGGTGACCCGGGTCGGCGAGCTGTGCCGAGAGCATGGAGCCCTTTTCCATTGCGACGGAGTTCAGGACCCCCGGGCGGTACGAGAGCTGATTCGACAGGGCCTGGTGGATCTGGCCTGCCTCTCCGGACACAAACTGGGTGGCCTGCACGGTGGGCTGCTTTACGTGCGTCAGGGGGTGGCCATCAACCCCCAGATCGTAGGAGGATCCCAGGAAGACGGACGGCGAGCCGGCACGTCCGAGGTCCTGAGGGCCGAAAGCCTGGCCTTGGCCCTGGAACTCATGCTCAGTGAAGAGGAACAAAAAGTGAAGGATTGCCGAAACCTCCTGGAGTCCGAACTACTCACGATTCCGGGGGCCACCCGCCTGGGTCCGGATGGGGAAGAACGGGCCGGCCACATCACTTCCTGGCTGTTCGAAGGAGTGTCCGCCGAGCCGATCCTGGTTGCGCTGGATCTGCAGGGAGTCTGCGCCTCCTCGGGGTCGGCCTGCTCTTCCCACTCGGTGGAGCCGTCCCGGGTGGTCAAGGCCATGGGATATGGCGATCAACGGGCCACTGGTCTGGTACGGTTTTCCTTTGGCTGGAAAAGTGATACAAAGGAAGTCGGAAGCGCCGCGTCCATTGTCAAAGACGTCGTATCGCGGCTCATGAAGAAGGAGAAGAACAGGCCATGACGCGCGTAGTTGTTGCCATGAGTGGAGGGGTTGATAGTTCGGTTGCCGCCGCCCTGATGAAACATCAGGGGCACGAGGTGATCGGTGTGACCATGACCCTCTCGCCCAACGAGGAGAGTTCAGCCCACAAAGGACGAGGCTGCTGCTCGGTTTGGGACGTGACGGACGCCGAGAAAGTGGCCTGGGCCCTGGACATCCCTCACTACGTATTCAATCTCCGAGAGGCCTTCGAAAAACACGTCATCGCGGATTTCATTTCCGAGTACGAGAAAGGTCGCACTCCCAATCCGTGCCGGCGTTGCAACCAGCACATCAAGTTCGATCATTTCCTGGAACGAGCTGAAGCCCTGGATGCCGAGGCCGTGGTGACCGGCCACTACGCCCGCGTCGAGAAGCACCCTACTGAAAACCGGCACATGCTCTTGAGGGGGCATGACCTGGCCAAGGATCAGTCTTACGTGCTCGCTTCTCTGACCCAGAGCCAGCTATCCCGCATCCTGATGCCGATCGGCAACTACAGTAAAACCGAGATCCGTAGAATGGCCGAGGAACTCAATTTGAGCGTGGCCAACAAGAAAGAGAGCATGGACCTCTGCTTTATTCCCGACGGAGATACGGCGGGTTTTCTGAAGAACCGAATGAAGACGCTGGTCCCAGGCCCCATCAAGGACACCAGCGGAGAGACCCTGGGGCATCACGAAGGTCTGGGTGCCTTTACCGTCGGCCAGCGCAAAGGCCTGGGCATTGCCACCGGAAAGCCCCGCTACGTCCTGGAACTGAAGGTGGCTGAAAACACGCTGGTGGTCGGCGACATGGATGACCTGGATAGGGCCGGCATGAAGGTGGACGAACTGAACTGGATCGACCCCGGCTTTGCGACGAATTTGCCCGGCGGCCCGGAAGCAACGATCCAATACCGCTCCACTCATCGCGGTACGCCCGGCCGCTTGCAGGGTGTTCCGGACGCCTCGGAAATAACAGTTCTATTCGATCAGCCGCAATCCGCCTTGAGTCCAGGCCAGGCCGCGGTCTTCTATCGAGAAAATGAGGTTGTCGGTGGGGGTACAATCGCATCAACTTTCTGAAAGGTGAACCCTCATGTGGCAACAGATTAAAGCCTTCTTTTCAGGAGGCTCCAGCGGAACCCCGGTCGTCATTGAGCCACTCGGCTTTGAAGATGGATTGCTGCTCTTTAAGCCCCAGACCCCACTGAGCCTGAAAACTTGTAAGATCGCGGGCCCCTGCAAGGCTGGTTATCTGGAGTTTGAGATCGATGTTTTATCTCAAGATGAGAGCGGAACGTACCGAGGCAAGCTTTCAAACGAGACGTTTGCCGTGGATGCCATGCAGTTGACGAAACCCAAGGGATTCAGGCTCGAAGTCGCCTTGAACGTCACCTCACCAGAGGCCAAGGGAACTATGCGCACAGAGGATCTGGCGCTGGACGGGGCCAGAATTCTAACCAAAGCCCCCCTACAAAAAGGGGCTCACCTCACCCTGAAGTTTCACTTCAACGACCCCATCTTCGAGGATCTCTCTTTGCGCAGCGAGGTCAAATGGTGCAGTCCTACCCGCAAAGGTCTACACCATTCCGGAGTTCGATTTTTTATGATTCAAGGCGCCGAGCGGACGGTCTTGAAGAAGTTCATTCAAAACAAGGTGGCCCTTGGCGGAGGACAGATCTCAAGATAAGTGATCTCAAGGTCTCAGGGGGAAATATAAAAAGGCGGTGCATCAACGACGCGCCGCCTTTCGGGGCTCCCTGGAGTCAATTTACTAACCGATAACTCTACCGCTCGTGGTGATCCACGCAGAGCTTTCGATACCGTTCAGTAGGCTCACCGAAGTAGTGGGAACCTTTGAGGCGGTTTTGGGATTGAGGGGATTGACCGAGGCGACCACGTTGCCGCCCAGGCTTTGAAGACTGGTTGAGCCCAGACTATTGAGGGCCGTAAGCCCGTCGAAAGTCGGTTTGGACTTGCCGCTCGCGCTCGGTCCGGCGATAAGGAAATCACCGACTTGAGACGGAATAGAGCTTGGTGCCGAAGAGAGGTTCAGCGTAATGGGAGCATCCGCTCTGAAACCGGGATCACCAGTGGTTACTTTATCGGTTTTGGCGTCTGCTACGGGTTGCGACCCGATCTGTACGCTCTCGCTCGGATCTTGCTGGACCGAAGGAGAATCCTTCGGACCACCAGCTGAGGTCTGCTTCGCTTTAGGAGGTACACTAGCACCACCTATGTTCTTAAAGTTGAATTTTCCAGCATCCATTGCCATATTTTGTTCCTCCTGGGGAGCTCCCCACAAACATGAGTGTACCACCCCACCCGGTCCGCATGAAGTCATGTTTATTAACAAAATGTAAACGCGCCACCAACTCCCCGAAAGAGATTCCTTTTTGGCGACATTCAACTCTTTTCCACGTGGCTTCAAGGTTTTTTAAGTGTTTTTTCATGAAAAAAAATCATGCCTGGAATAGATGTTTCCAGAATGTGAACGAAAACTGGCTGCTTAAGCAGCTTTTTCTGTACCGTTCTGGAACCGTAAAAAGTAAAAATGGCGGCTTGGGAGCCGCCATTTTTACTTTTAAGAGAACGGATTACTAGTCAGCCGAGTAGAACCGGAAGATCCCCTGGTTGGGCAGATCCGGGTTGAACATAGCAAAGAATGCCGGAACACTCTCGCTCAGGATTCTGACAAAGAACGGTGTATTGGCTGCCCCCGCCGTATCGGTGAGGGTCAGGTCGCCTACCGGAATGACCGAGACATTTGCGGTGTCTACCAGAGCCCGGAAGACTCGTCCACCGTTGGCAATCTGTTCACAGAATAAGAGGGCGGTGGTTCCATCCAGTTCACTATCTATCGCATCGACAAAGGCCACCGGATTGAGTTGGTTGACCACGAGTTGGGCAACCGGAGTATCGCTCGCCGCACTCTCGTCGGAGATAAACCTTACTTTACCCTGCTGCGCGATGGGCTGGGGAAACACTCCACCGGGAAGGGGCACCGTACCGCCTTCACTGACGTAGATCCCGTTGTTTCTATCGTCACGAACCACGAAGGGCTGGACAAAAGCCGGGTCGGAGCCATTTGCGGCCACCCGCTTGAGTTGGGTCGACCCGTCCTGGAACCCCGGGTCAGGAATCGGGGCGGACAGGGGCAAAGTGTAAATCTGCCCGTTCAGTCCACCGACAGCCTCAGCGATAACCAGGGTCGTTCCATTGTGATCGATGCCCGCCGGGAAGGTAAATCCCCGAGCCACTACATCGCCGGCAACCGGAGGTCCGACAGGTTGATCTACTGGTATCCGAGAGACCAGCCCATTGGGGTTGCTGGCGTATTCGGTAAAGTAAACGTAGTCACGATTGCTGACATTCTCGACGATGGTCATGAAGGCAGGGTTTGTACCTGATGCAATCTCATCGAAGGTGGCAGAGAACACACCGGCATTCTGTTGGAAGTTGGTCACCCGTACGATTCTTCCGTCGTTCGGATTGTTCTGCCCGGCCCCCGCCGAAATGAAGAGCGCGTCAGGGAATACATCATCGTTGTCAACATAGCTTATGACCTGGAAGGGACGGTTCAGCACAGCTTGAGTGGACGTGGCCTCGTCGACTACCGGTACGAACCCTTCGTCGGTCGCGATCAGCAGGCGCCCGTTATTCTCCAAATTGAATCCGTCGACCACTACCTGTTTGATCTCTCCAGCCCACTCCACGGTGGCCGAGCCGGTGGGGTTGGTCAGGGCTTGAGACACGCTGGGCGCCACCGGAATGTTTACCTGGTCCACGTCTGCCAAAAATCCTGAAGGGATCGGGGTGATGGTCGGGCTCGGACCTGGATCAGGCCCAAACGAAATATCGTCCTTAATGGTACTGCCGCTGCCGCATCCCGCAAAGGTCAA
>JBAYRN010000097.1:0-21851 GCA_041676625.1 Vulcanimicrobiota bacterium | reverse complement strand
GGGGGGTGGGGGGGGTGGAGGGGGGGGCGGGGTTGCCGGAGGGGGAGGCGCGGGTGGGGCCGGGGGGGTTTGGGGGGGGCGAGGGCGGCGCGGTGTTGCCGGATAGGGCGGCACGGTGTGGCCCTGCGGGGTTGGGCGGTGCGAGGGCGGCGCGGTGTGGCCTGATACTAGACGAGGGACCGCCGAGTGGAGACCAGAAGCTTGGTCGATGCAGCTTGAATCGACCAGTGGGTTGATCCTGGTGGTGATTTTCTTAGCCACCTTTATCCGTTCGGCGCTGGGGTTTGGTGAAGCCCTGGTGGCGGTACCGCTGCTCGCGCTCTTGATCCCGATAGAGACGGCGGCTCCTCTTGCCGTTTTGGTCTCGATCACGGTGGCCGCACTGATCCTGGGTCAGGACTGGAGAGAGGTGCAGATGGCGGGTGTGTCTCGATTGGTGCTTTCCACCCTTCCTGGCATACCGGTGGGCCTCTGGCTTTTGATCAGGGTCGATGAAGTGGTGGTCAAGACGATCCTCGCTCTGGTCATCCTGCTTTTCTCGGCCTACGTTCTTGCTGGCCGAGCCAAACTGCGCTTAAAAGGCGACCGCTGGGCTGGGGCGTTTGGCTTCATGGCCGGCATCTTGGGTGGAGCCTATGGAATGAACGGTCCACCTTTGGTGCTCTACGGTACCTTTCGCGACTGGTCGCCCGAGCAGTTTCGCGCCACCCTGCAGGGCTACTTTCTTCCTGCCAGCATCCTTGGCATGATCGGCTACTACCTCTCCGGCCTCTGGACGCGAGAGGTCACAAACTTGTTTTTGCTCACCCTCCCGGCGGTGCTGATCGCCACTCTGCTGGGGCGCAGCGTGACCCGCCGCCTTCCCCGCGAACGCTTCGTCCGGTGGGTTCACTCAGCTCTGATTTTGATCGGCCTGCTTCTCCTGGGGCAAGGGATCTGGGTTTAGGGCTTACTCAGAGGTACTGTTAGCCTTCCTTCACCTCTAACTCCTTTTCCAGGTCCGTCAGTTCTTTTTCGGAAAGTTCGGTAGCCTGCTGAATTTGCTCTTTCGTAAATCCTCTGGCAAGCATCCGTCTGGCGACTTCCAAACGCTCCACTTCCCGTCCCTTTTCCAGGCCCAGTCTCTCTATGCTGGTGATGTATCGCATCTTTCTCTCCTTTTCGAATTTCTGAAGTTTGAGCTTGAAGTTTTTCTCCTGGTTAGCTGAGAGCCGCAAAATCTGGTCGATGAAACTATAGAACTCGACGATCTCCTTTCTCTTGAGACCGAGTTCGTGCAGGGCGGTAACCAGGCTGTACTTTCCGTCTTCCCGGGCTTTCGTTCCTGGCTTATGGAGATGGTTGTACAGGGTGGCTGCCACCAGGTGAGCAAAGGGGTTGGTGGAGCGTCGGAATTCAGGGAGTCGGTCCTTGAGGTCCAGGAGCTTGAGCGTAGGGAACTCAAACAGCAGGTGGTGTCCGGCGAAGTTACTGGCGTAGCTTTTGGGCCGCCAGTTAGGATGCTTGTCGGCAAGGATGACCAGGGTACAGAGCGGCTTGTCGTAGGTCTCGGTGATGCGGGCGTAGTAGAAGAAGACTCTCTTAGGAAACCCCATCTCTTTTTGAGACTGAACCTCGATGTGCACCAAGACGAGCATCGGTCCGCCCTCCAGCCACTGAAGCTCCACCAGCAGGTCCACGGCACGCTTGCCCCCTCCTTGCCCCATGGCCGGTGCAATACGTTGCAACTCCCTATCCAGGAATTTGGGTTTGCGGCTCCAGTCCACGTGCTTACCGATCTCGGGAAAGAAAAGCTCAAAAAAGTCTGGCAAATACTTAAGCAGAGCCCGCTTCCAGGCCGAATCGTACTCCGCTTTGGGAGCCTTTTGTTTCTTCGCCATCTCATCTCCAATACTATAACCTAAGTTCTAAACTTAAGGATAGATGGCAATTGTGGCCCAGAATGTGTCCGGAACGATAAGAAAGTGTTTCCGGGAGATTGCTAATTTATGAACATGCCCTTGAGCAACTAAGAAAGGCGATTCTCGACCCTTCGCGAACTCTCCCGGATGGGGTCACTTTTTAAGAAAAAACAACCACGCCCCGCAGCCGCGGGTGGACCTACGCCGGAAGGGAGGCAGCACGAAAAGGTTTTTGCGCTGCTTTGCCAGTCCGGGGACGACGGAAATAAGTACCTGGAAGCCGGGATGCCAGGTCGCTCTCAAAGGGAGTATCTGAAGCTGCTCTGGTATCTGGGCGGCTCCGGCCTGATCGATCAGTACATTCTGGGCAAGGCGTTTCTAGGCCTAATGGCAGTGGAGTCGCTGAAACCTGCGGACCAAAATGCCCTCAGCTATCTGGTAAAGGGGCCGCCACCTGGTGGGTTTGGTGGGCCGATGGAGGTTGTGGGCGCGCTTCATAAACCGGCTCATCACTGTTTTCAAGCCGAGATGTTGAGCGAACAGGATCAGAAAGTCTACCAAGGTTTGCTCGCCCACGTCGATGGTGCAGCCAGCCCCCCGCTCACCATGTCGCCCTGGGATGTCAGGCTCGCAAGAGCCCCGCAGTTTCCAGTATTACACATTCCCACGATGACCGTTGCTTGTGTCATTGAAAAGGATGCACCGCCTCTTCTGGCTCCGGAGCTGGAGGGTCAGGAACTGCACGTAGAAGTCCCTGGGATGGCTTGATCAAGCGTACAGTGTGGGGGTTGGGATAAAGGCATCAACCGGCTGACTCGGGGGGCGTAAGTTGTCCACCAGCTTGTTTTTTGTTCCGTTCAGGCAGCCGCCGCAGCCGGTGCGACAGCAGCCGCCGTAAGGAAGTTCAGGCCCCATATTGCGCCCCATGATGGAAAGTTCGCCGAATTTTTCTCCCAGCACGCCGGAAAACATCTCCTGCAGCTTCTCCTGATTTGTCTCTGCCCAGTCTTGGGCAACTTTTCCGCCCTGGCGTATATCGGTCGTATCGTTGCCCAGAGCATCTACCGAAATGGAGAGCCAATTGGGCCACATTTCCACTTTCCAAACAAAGCCCCCCAGCTCTTTTAGCTGCTCCTGGATATCGCTGCGCAGCACCGCTGCTTTGGCGTGGGCCGTGGCCAGTTTGCGGTTGCCGCCGAAAGGTTTGGCTTTGGAAGTTGCCAGGGTGGATACGTTCATGAGGGAGCTCCTGTTATCTTTTTATGATGTTGGAGCTATTGAAACTCGAGGGCGTTAAAAATTTGTCATAGGACAGGCCGCTGCGTGTTGGCTACTTCGGCTTACGCAGGATCTTCTCCATAGCTTTTCCCCTGGCCAGTTCATCGATCAACTTATCCAGATAACGGATCTCTCGCATAGTGGGCTCTTCGATCTCTTCAACTCGAACCCCACAAACGACGCCTTTGATAAGAGTGCGGAAGGGGTTAAGTTGGGGCGCCTCGGCAAAGAAGGTTTCGAAGTCGGTATTCTTCTCCAGCTGGGCGGAGAGCTCGTCGGCACTGTAACCGGTCAGCCAGCGGATGATCTCGTCAACCTCGGCCTGGCTCCGTCCCTTCTTTTCGGCCTTAGCCACGTAATGGGGATAGACACTGGCAACGCTCATCTGGAAGATTTTGTGTTTTTTTGACACGAAAAGAGTGTGCTCCGATCTTATAGTGCGTCGTAGAAGTAGCGCATGGCCAGTGCTCCCAGGGGGCTTTCGGGGATGTTGAGTTCCTCGGCGGTGTGCACTCGGGTGGCAGCGGCGATGTCGGCCTCGAAGGCCTGCCCCATTTCGGCGGCGAGATTGGCGTCTAACGAATGGAGCATCATCTCTCCTTCAAAACGCTGGGAACGCGGATGGTGGTTGTGGCTTCCCACCGAAGTGAAGAGGCCGTCGACGACCATAAACTTGGAATGCAGGGTGTCGCCCTTTTTTAGGTAGACTTCGGCTCCGGCGGCCAAAAGATCAGGGAAACTGGCAAGGATGGGGGCGGTGATCAGTGGCTCGTCGATGCTCTCGGCGGAGTTTGTGAGGATACGGACCTTGACTCCATCGTCCAGAGCCTTGAGTAATACCTCTTTCATACCGGGAGTGTTGATGAAGTAGGCGTTCTCGATGTCCACCGACTCGGTCGCTCCTTCGATGGCTTTCATCGTAGAGAGCAGGATGTGCGCATCACCCTCCGGACCGGGAGCGTGGTTGACGACCGCCGATCGCACACCGCCGGTGATCGGAGAAGCTGCGGACGGCAGGTTGACCTCGGATTTGCCGGTACCTTGGACCTGCGTGTTCCACAGTCGAGCGAAGAGTTTGCTCCCCTCGTCTACGGCCGGACCGGTCAGGAGGACGTCGGTGTCCCGCCATTTCACGTCACCGGCTTTGTGGCTGTAGACGTCGCCCAGGTTGATCCCCCCGATCACGGCCTCCCTTCCATCCACGATCATCATTTTACGGTGGTTTCCATCGTACGGTCGCTCGGGATCGCGCCAACGCACCACCTCCACTCCGGACTCCTCGAGAAAACTGATGGGGGCGTTGTGGTGGCTTTTTTGAGAGACCTGTCCATCCACGAGCACCTTGACATCCACCCCTTGTTCAGCCTTCTCCGCCAACTTGCGGGCGGTCTCCCAACCGGTGAGATCGTCGTAGAATGCCCAGCTCATGAGCTGGATGGAGGTTTTCGCCTCGTCTATCATGCGGTCACGCTCGGCGAAAGAGGCGGGGCCATCGTTGAGTACTTTGACTGAGTTGCCGGGGAGGAATTTGGCTCCTTGCAGTGCTTCCATTTCAGCCACGAAGACCGGGTCGGTCAGGAGGCTGAGGCCTCCGGGCATCCGGGGAGGTGCTTGAGTGTCGCGGACCGCTCGAAGGTGCGCGGCTGAAAGTTCTGGCCAATCCACGTAGACTGTGCCCACGGTATCGGGGGTCATTCCGCGCTCCCGAAACTGGGCATCGATCATTCCCGCAGCTTGGTCGACCATGTCGTTGCGTTTGGCCTCCGGAATGGGAGGGATGGCCCCGGTCTCGGCGGCGCTGCGGGTCAATTCGTGCAGCATAGGTTTGAGTTGCCCGGTGGCGTTGAGCACTTGCAGTAACCCGATGAGTTGCTTTTCTGCTTCGGGATCACTGAGGGCTCGGGCGAGTAGATCTTCGATCTGCTTGCCGATTCCGGCTTCGGCGGTTTTGTCGCCGGTCAGCAGTTCACGGGCAGCCTCCAGGGTGGGAGGCTCGGCGGCAAGTTTGGAGTCTGCTAATCCGTCGAGGGGGAGGTGAGCGGTGGGTTGCTCGAGCGATCGGGTAGGGGAGAGCGGGGGACGGAAGCCCGCGATACGATGGGGGGCGAACTGAGTGGTGATCTGCATGAGTGATGGTCCTGAATGTACTTCCTCTGTAATTTAATGGAAGAAGTTGTTCGAGATTGAGCCAATTTGTAAACAAGGGGACCGGGGGAGGTATTCTGAAAGGGAGGGTCGAGGTCGGGGGACTGTTCAGTAGAATTTAGGAGACTCCATGAAAAAGCGTACTCTCGGCCAAAACGGCCCTCAAATTGCTCCTCTGGTTTTGGGCGGCAACGTCTTCGGCTGGACGGCCGACGAAGCTTGCTCGATGAAGCTTCTGGATCGCTTTGTGGAACGGGGTTTCAACGCCATCGACACAGCCGATGTTTACTCTGCCTGGGGTCCAGGTCTTTCAGGCGGGGAGTCGGAGATCGTGATCGGCAACTGGTTGGCCAAACGGGGTCGCCGAGAGGATGTGGTGGTGATGACCAAGGTGGGCATGTGGGAGCACCGCAAAGGCCTCTCAGCCGCCAACATTGCCGCTGCGGTGGACGACTCTCTGAAGCGCTTGCAGACCGACTACCTGGACGTGTATTTCGCCCACCTGGATGATGCCGAGGTGCCCCTGGAGGAAACCCTCGGTGCTTTTGGTGAGTTGGTTAAGGCGGGCAAAGTTAGGGCTCTGGGGGCTTCGAACTACAAAGCCGATCGATTGCGTGAGGCGCTGGCGGTCTCGGCAGATAAGGGTCTGCCCCGCTACGAGGTGGTGCAACCCCAGTACAATCTCCACGACCGCACCGATTTTGAGCCGGAGCTGGCCGGGTTGGCCCAGGAAGAGGGACTGGGGGTGGTTAGCTACTTTTCGCTCGCCAGCGGTTTTCTCACTGGTAAGTACCGCAGCGTGGATGACCTGAAGGGTAGAGCACGCGAGGGCTTTTTGCGGGGCTATTTTAGTGAGCGGGGCTTGAAGATACTGGAGGCTTTGAGCGAGGTGGCCGAGTCTCTCTCCGCCACTCCGGCCCAGGTCTCTCTGGCCTGGCTGATGACCCGCCCGGGAGTGACGGCGCCCATCGCCAGCGCCACCAGCCTGGAACAGATCGATGACATCATGGGAGCGGCCGATCTGGAACTGCCGGAGTCGGCTCTGCAGACACTCGAGCAAGCGAGCCGATAGCTTTTTAGGGCTCCAACAGTATTTTTAAGTAAGCCATGACCCAGGCTTTGCCGAGGGAGTCTGTGAGGCCGTCGTCACTCCCGTAGATCAGCCAGCGTAAGGTGTCGGTTGCTTTGTCCATAGTGCACCTCCTTTGCTGTTAACTGTATCGCCTGTGAGCGCTGCAGGATAGGGGCATCCGACCCTATTACCTCAGGGCTTCAAGCAGCAGTTTCTTGCGCAGGGAGAGGAGTTCGTCGCTGAGGCCTACCCAGTAGGTTTCAGGAAGTTGGATGCGCCGGAACTCGGGTGCCAAACTCTGCAGGCTCTTTTCGGACCGTTTCGCGCAGTTTTGCAAATCAGGGGCCGGCCTCAGCCGTCGCCCTTTTTCCATGACCGGAACGAGGACTGGTTCGAGACGATCGTAGTTGAGGGTCTTTCTCTCTCCGGTGAGGGGCTGGGTGGAACCGATCTGGCCGTTTTGCAAGCTCGGCTCTTCGTGAGCCAGGCAGAGCACATCACCCACGACAAGTTCTCCTGAATAGGCGCGATATAACTGTTTGATACCCGGTACGGTGGACTTTCCCGGATTGCTGGAAACCTTGATGCGGGGCCTGAGTTCACCTTGGTGGTCCGAGGCCGCCACTAGCTTGTATACTCCCCCCAGAGCCGGTTCATCTTTGCAGGTGACCAGGTTGGTGCCGACTCCCCAGATGTCGATCCGAGCACCCCGCGACTTGAGTTCGGCGATGGCGTACTCGTCGAGGTCGTTGGATGCCAGGATCCTGGTTTGGGTGAGTCCGGCCTGATCCAGCATCTTCCGGCTCTCGATGGAGAGTTGGGCGAGGTCTCCCGAGTCCAGGCGGATGCCGGCCAACACGTGCCCTTTCTCAGCCAACTCCTGACCCACCCGGATGGCGTTGGGCACCCCGGACTGCAAGGTGTCGTAGGTGTCGACCAAAAGAGTGCAAGAGTCGGGGTAGGTGTGGGCATAGGCCCGAAACGCCTCCAACTCGGTGTCGAACGACATGATCCAGGAATGGGCGTGGGTGCCTTTCACCGGCACCTGGAAGAGCTGCCCCGCCAGCACGTTGGAGGTGGCCTGGCAACCCCCTACGATGGCCGCCCGCGTGGCCGCCAGCGCACCGTTGATCCCCTGAGCCCGGCGCAAGCCAAACTCCAGGACCAGACCACCTTCAGCGGCCTGCCGAATTCGAGAGGCTTTGGTGGCGACCAGGGTGTGATAATTGACGATGTTGAGTAGAGCCGACTCCACGAGTTGAGCCTGGGGGAGGGGAGCCTGAACGCGCAAGAGCGGCTCTCCTGGAAACACAAGCTCTCCCTCGGGGATGGCCCAGACATCACCCCTAAACCGAAGCTGCGAAAGCCAGTCTAGAAAGTCCTCGGGAAAGAGGTTGAGGTTTCGCAAGTAGTCGAGCTGCTCAGCCTCGAAGCGCAGACCTTCCAGCCATTCCAGAGCTGGCTCTAACCCACACGAAAGGCAATAGCCCCCCGCGAAGGGGAGCTTTCGAAAGTAGAGTTCGAAGCAGCTTTCTTGAGCGAGCTTACCGTGGGCGTGGTATCCGCACACCATGGTGAGTTGGTAGAGATCGGTCAAGAGAGAAAGGTTCACAGCCCTTGCAGTTGTGTTTCTGGGGCCGCAAACCCTGCGTGATGATGGGTTTGCAGTCCTCAGGGCTCCTAACGTCTGGCCTCGGGGCTTAGCTGCACCGAGTCGGACTGACCGAAGTTGTTCTTGACGTAGCTGCTATTGTGGTCTCCGTTTTGGTAGCCGTCGAGAATGTCGCCGCGCTGTTCCACGGGGGTACCACCCACGGCCCGCCGGACCGATTGGTCGAACTGTTGCAGCTTGCCTTTGGCGTAATTCGCACTGGTTCCCAGTCCGTCGCGCCCCACGAACGCCTTGGGGTCGTTGACTGCATTTTTTCCCATTTGCCAGAGGGTAGATCCAAAGCTTTTGATTGCGTTATTCATATTTTTTCTCCTCGATATTCGGTTTGTTTGATGGGCTTATATTACCGTGGCCAGGACAGTGGTTCAGTAATGCCCATCCACTTTTTGGGTGACGAAGATCACTAAACTCGGAGCATGCAGCCCCGCGCGGCATGCCCCGCATCGCTGCACACCCGCGCGCCGCGCAAACCCAGAGCATGCCCCGCGCGCTGCATGTCCCGCGCGGCATGCCCCGCCCACAAACGCGCAACCACCCCGCCCCACAAACGCACAACCATCCCGCCGCACCATTCCCCGAAACAAAAAAAGACGCCCGGTCGGGGCGTCTTTTCTCAACAAACTGGAAAAGTTAGCTGGTGGCTTTGCACTCTTTTTTGCATTCAGCGGGTGCGGTCATCCAGGTGTCGGCGGATTTGTCGCAGCCCTGGCAAGCTTTGGCAGCTTCTTTTTCGCAGCAGTTATCTTTTTGAGCTTTTGCTTGTTTGGCCTTATCGGCGCAGCATTCTTTCTTGGCAGACTCACCTTTGGCGGCTTTGTCTTTGCAACACTGCTTGGTCTCTGCGGTTTGAGTCTGGGCCTGGGCTTGTTGCTTGTCGGCGCAGCAGTTTTGAGCTACGACGGGGGCTCCCATTAGAGTCAGCAAAACAACTGCGGCTAAAATCTTTCTCATAACATCTCCAAAACGTAGAATAGATAGAATCTCATACCCGAGATTCGCCGAATCATATCATAATACTTCAGATATTCAAAAACTAGTAAGATTTTCCGTCTGAGCGACGAAGGCGCGGACAAACCACCCATAAGGAAGAGATTGAATTCTATGAGCAGCACCGAACAACTGCTTTCCAAGTTATCCGACGATACACCCTTCGAGGAGCAGATGGAACAGGGCGAGGAGCTTCTGAAAAAACTGGACTACTCGGCGGCCCTGCGGCACTTCGACCGGGTCCTAAAAAATGCCCAGAAGATCAACAGTGAGGATCGGGATTTTAAGGTGGCGCAAGCCCGCAACCGCTACGCCCGGTCCTGCCAGGTGGTGGGGCGTTGGGATCGCGCCCAACGCGAGTACCGTCGCGTGGTGGAGTCGGAGTTGGAGGGCGAAGAGCGCGAAGTAGTGGCTGAAGCCCTGCTGGGGCTGGGGCTGACCCTCAGCCGCCGGGGCGAGCGGGATGAGGCCAAGGACCATTTTGAGGAAGCCCGGGAGGTGGCCGAAGAGCTGAATCTCGACTACCGCAAGGCCGAGGCGCTCTGTCACCTGGCCGCCAGTGCCGGCCGCACCGGAGAGCTGGAGGACGCGCGCGGCTTGCTGGACCAGGCCAAATTGCACATTCCCGAAGACCCTCAGAACGAGACGGAGCGGGAGCTGCTGGCTCTTTTCTATTCGCAAAACGGGCTCTACTACTTTCGCACCGGCAACAACGCCTCGGCCGAGGAGTACTTCCAGAAAGCGGTGGACGTGCTGGGCGATCAGCCCAGCCTGGAGGCCGCCGCTTGCCGCCGCTACCTGGGCGTGATGTGCAGCCTGAAGGGGCAGCACCGCAAGACCCTGGAACACCACCTGGAGGGTCTGCGGTTGTACAAGATGGCCGGTTGCCGCTACGGCCAGGCCAAGGTGTACGACTCCATCGGCCGGACCTTTCTGGCCAACAACCGCATGGAAGAGGCCATCTTCAGTTTCAAGAAAGCCGAGTCGATCTGCCGCCGCCTGGGTGCCAATTCGGAGCTTGCTACCCTCTACGGAAAGCTCGGTCAGGTCTACATGATCCGCGAAGATTACGAGACCGCGGTCAAGTACTTCCGCCGAGATCTGGATATTTCGTCCCGCAACGGCAACTACTACGCCCTGGGCTACTCCTATCGCAACCTGGGTCGCTCCCTGATCCAGGTGGGCATCACCGAGGAAGCGATCACCAACCTGAAGGAGAGCATCGGCCTGTTTCAGTACGTGGAAGATCACGTGAATCTGGGCCGGGTCTATATGGACCTTACCCAGGCGTACGTGAAAGCCGAGCGCAGTCAGGAAGCTCGAGAGATGGCGGTGAAGGCGGAGGCCATCTTTCAGGAGCAGCAGATGGATCGGGAAGTGGCCTTCTTGAAGTGCCTGAAAGGGGTCATCTGTCGTCTCACCCGAGACAACGATCAGGCCGAGAAGTTGCTGAAGGAGTCGATCGAGGAGTTGCCCGAGAAAGGCCCGCAGGGCTGGAGAGCCGAGGCCCACTACGAACTCGGCATCTTGTACCGCCAGCAGAAGCGCTACGCGGAGGCGGTATCGGCCTTTCGCGACGCCCTGGACATCGCCCGGGCGGCGGGGCTGTCCCGGCATACCGGGCGTTACCTGCGGGACATCGAAAGCCTGGATGAAACCGAACTGTATCGCGCCTGGATGAAGGATCTACCCGAGGGTTAAATGGGACTCAAACTCGCATTTAAGGCGTTTTTCAAGTGTCTGGGCAAGAACCCGGAAGCCGAACAGATCGCAAAGCTTCTGGAGCCCACAGAGGCTAAACAGTTGGAGGCTCCCAAGCCTACCTACTCCACCTCCGCGCAGTTGCTGGCGGCGCTGCAAAAGGAAGGGCGCTTCGTGGACTTCCTGCAGGAGGATCTGAGCAGCGTGGATGATTCCACGGTGGGGTCGGTTTCTCGGGGAGTGCAAGAGGGATGTCGCAAGGTGCTCAAACAGTACCTCACCCTGGCCCCGGTGATGACCGAGGCGGAAAACTCTACCGTGACGGTGGAGGAGGGATTCGACGCTCATAAGATTTCGCTGGTCGGAAAAGTGGAAGGTGATCCTCCGTTTACCGGTGTCTTGAAGCACCACGGATGGCTCCTGGAGAAGGACGAGCTTCCCAAGATGGGGGCACCCAACGTCTTACTCCCCGCCGAAGTTGAACTGTAGCGTCCTGTCCTACCCATAAGGAGTTATCAAGTGAAAAGTTTTGGTATAGACCTCGGTACGACCAACTGCGCGCTGGCTTACGCCAGCGTCTCTGAAGATGAGGAGAGCACCGAATTCGGGACCTTCGATCTGCCCCAACTGGTGGGCTCCGGGCAGCTCGAGCCCCGGCCCACTCTCCCTTCCTTCATCTATCTACCCTCCAGCCACGAACTGTCGGGCCTGGACCTGGCCCTGCCGTGGGATGAAGTGAATCTAACCGCGGTGGGCACCCTGGGGCGCCAGGAAGGCTCCAAGAAGCCGGACCGACTGATCTCCTCGGCCAAGAGCTGGCTCTCTCAAGAAGGGGTGGAGCGGCGCAAAGCCATTCTGCCCTGGAAGGGTGCCGAGGACGTGAAGAAGATGAGTCCGGTGGAAGCCTCCACCGAGTATTTGAGACACATCGTGCGGGCCTGGCAGTTTCAAAACCCAGATGAACCCCTGGGGGAGGCGGAGGTGGTACTGACGGTGCCAGCCTCCTTCGATGCGGTGGCCCGGGATCTCACCGCCGAGGCTGCTCGCACCGCCGGGCTGAGCAAATTGACTCTGCTGGAGGAACCCCAGGCCGCTTTCTACGCCTGGCTTGCCAACACCGGAGACGACTGGCGGGAACAGGTCAGTAAAGGCGACCTGGTGCTGGTCTGCGACGTGGGAGGCGGTACCACCGACCTGACCTTGATCGAGGTGAGAGAAGAAGAGGGTGAGCTGGAGCTGGAGAGGGTGGCGGTGGGCAACCACATCCTGCTGGGCGGAGACAACATGGATCTCACCCTGGCCTTCACTGTTTCCCAGCGCTTGAAAAAGGAGGGCACCAAGCTCGACTCCTGGCAGTTTCAGGTTCTCACCTACGGCTGCCGGGAAGCCAAGGAGAAACTGCTCGGTTCCACCGAGGTGGATCAGCACAACATCACCATCCCCGGTCGGGGTAGCTCTCTCATCGCTGGGTCGGTGCAGGTGACCGTGACCCGGGAAGAGGCCGAGCAGGTTCTTCTGAATGGTTTCTTTCCCGAAGTGGAGTTGGGGTCGGTGCCCACCGGCAAGCGCAAGGTGGGTCTGACCGAGATCGGTTTGCCCTACGAGTCGGATCCCGCCATCACTCGCCACCTCAGCGGTTTTCTGGGCGACCGCAAACCCACCGCGATCCTTTTCAACGGCGGGGTGTTCCAGTCCGAGGGCATTCGAAAGCGTCTGCTCGATATCACCGAGGTGTGGTTCGAGGAACCGCTGCGCGTGCTGCAAGGCACCCATCTGGACTTGGCGGTGTCCCGGGGGGCGGCCCGCTACGGGCTGGTCAAGCGGGGCCACGGGATCCGCATCCGGGGTGGCTTGTCCCGGGCCTACTACATCGGGGTGGAGCTCGCGATGCCCGCCATCCCGGGTATGGAGCCGCCCCTCAAGGCGGTCTGCGTGGCTCCCCAGGGCATGGAGGAGGGCACCTCCCTCTCGGTGCCGGATCAGGAGTTTGGCCTGGTGGTGGGGGAGCCGGTGGAGTTCCCCTTTCTGGCCGCGACTGAGAAGTCCGAGGACGAAGTGGGTGCCACCCACGAAGACTGGGAAGAGGTGGGGATCGAGTCGCTGGCGGCGGTGGGGGCGTCCCTGGAATTTGACGAGGAGTCGGACCTGGCCGAAGGGCGCTCGGTTCCGGTTCGTCTGGAGACGGTGGCCACCGAGATCGGAACCCTGGAGTTGTACTGCGTGGAGAAGGACGGGCCCGGCCGCTGGAAGCTTGAGTTCAACGTGCGCACCGAGGACGAATGAGCCGCCAGGTCGTCGGCATCGATCTGGGCACCTCCAACACCGCGGTAGCCCGCTTCGAACCTCAGGGCAACGCGCTGGAGATCGTACCGCTCACCCAGCGCATTTCGTCCACCGAAGTGGGGGCTCGCTCTCTGCTTCCCTCGTTTTTGTATCTGCCCGGGGAGTACGAACTACCGGCCGAGTCGACATCTCTCCCCTGGGACGCCGAGCGGAATTTTCTGGTGGGGGAGTTCGCGCGCTTTCAGGGAGCCAGGGTTCCGGGTCGCTGCGTGGTCTCGGCCAAGTCATGGCTTGCCCACCGGGCGGTCGACCCGACCGAGCCGGTGTTGCCCTGGGAGCGGGCCTCCGATCTGCAGCCGGTGTCGGCGGTGGCCACCATCACCCGCTACCTCGAGCACATCATCGAGGCCTGGAACTACAGCTATCCGGAGGACTCCCTTCAGGCCAGTGAGGTGGTCCTCACCATCCCCGCCAGTTTCGACGACCTGGCCCGCAAGCTCACCGCCAGCGCGGCCGCCTCGGTGGGCCTGCCGGTACGGCTGCTGGAGGAGCCCCAGGCGGCTTTTTACTCCTGGCTGTGGAAGCACCGCAAGGATTGGAAAAAGAGGATCTCTCCCGGTGATGTGGTGCTGGTTTGTGACATCGGCGGCGGTACCACCGACTTTACTCTGATCCGCTACCGCGAGGACGGAGAGCTGGAGAGGGTGGCAGTGGGAGACCACCTGATGCTGGGGGGAGACAACCTGGATATCGCCCTGGCTTATCTGGTGGAGCCTCGCCTGCCGGAGAAACTGAGCGGGCTCCAGTGGGGTGTCTTGCGTCAGCAGTGTCGGGCCTGCAAGGAGCTTCTTCTGGGCGACGAGGCACCCGGGGAAGCGACCGTCACGGTGCCCGGGGCCGGCTCCAAGCTGTTTGCCGCGGCGCTCTCCACAGAACTCTCCCGCCAGGAGGTGTTGGAGCTGGTCCTGGACGGCTTTTTTCCGAAGCTTTCTTATGAAGATGTGATTCTAAAAGGGAAAGCTCGGGGCTTGAAAGAGCTAGGCTTGCCGTTTGAGACGGATCCCGCCGTCCCGCGTCACCTGAGCCGTTTTTTGCACTCCCACTCCGAGCACTTCCCCACCCGGGTTTTGTTCAACGGCGGGGCCTGCGCCGCCACGGTGGTCAGGGAGCGCCTGGTGGAGGTGCTGGAGGGCTGGCGCCGGGAGCTCGGGTTGGAGCAGCCGGTGCAGGAACTCGAGAATCCGGAAGCCCACCTGGCGGTGGCCCGGGGAGCCGCCTGGTACGGGCACCAGCGCCAGACCTCCGGGCTGGTGGTGGAGGGCGGTACGGCCCGTTCCTACTACCTGGGGTTGGCCGAAAACAAAGCGGTCTGCGTGATCCCCAGTCACACCCGGGAAGGGCAGGCGGTGGAGCTTTCGGAGCCACGCTTGAAGCTCACCGTGGGGCGGCAGGTGGCCTTTCCCCTGTTTTCCAGTTCCAAGCGCACCAAAGATCAGGCCGGGGAGTTGGTCTCCATCGGAGACCTGGCCCCCTTGCCTACCCTGCAAACCGTGATCGGTGAGCAAGCCAAGGGTGGTCAGAAGGAAGTGCCGGTGAGTCTGGCATCCGAAGTCACCCCGGTGGGTACCCTCGACATCCATTTGCGCAGCGATGACAAGCGGGAGTACCGGCTTGAATTTTCGGTGCGCGACGGAGTGGCCGGCTCGGCCTCGGCGGATCTGGCGCGCCAGGAGGTGGAGGACTCCAGGGCTTTGATCCTCTCCACCTTCAACGCCAAACCGAAGCAGCTCAAGAACACTCCCTGGAGACCGAAGAACCTGCTCAACGGCCTGGAACAAACCATGGGAAAACCTCGAGAGGAGTGGGCTCCGGTGGTGTTGCGAACGTTTTGGGATGCCTACTGGAGCGTGGAGACGAGGCGTCGCGTGGACCCGGAGTTTGAAGCTTCCTGGCTCAACGGCCTGGGTTTTTGCCTGCGACCCGGGTTCGGGCTGCCGCTGGATGAGTGGCGAGTCTTGCAACTGGAAAAGCTGCTGGAGTCCTGGCTCCAGTTTCCCCGGGACGACAAGGTTCGGATCCAGTTTTACGTGTTGTGGCGCCGGGTGGCCGCGGGTCTGCGGCGCTCCCTTCAGCAGCGCGTGTGGGACCAGATTCATCCTCACTTTTTGCCCGGACGTAAGCACATCAAGACCCGCAACAAAGGCAATCCGGGCAAGGAAGACGGCAAGGAGATGCTGCGGGCGGCGGTCTCTTTGGAACGGATCGAGGTGGCCGAGAAGGTAGCGCTGGCCGAGACCCTTATGGGGGAGTACACCGGTCTTCGGGAAGAGCTATGGCTGCTGGCTCGTCTGCTGGCCCGCCGGCCCCTGGACCAGAAAGCTGAAGCGATCCCCGCCGAGCAGGTGACACCCTTCATCGAGAAGGTCCTGCAGCAGGCTGGTGAATCGAGTTCTTTCTTTGCTCAGGCGCTGGTCAACATGGCCCAGAAGACCGGTCTGGCCGAACGAGACCTTGATGATGAGCTGTTTTCTCGGGTGGAAAAGGCGTTGAAAAAGGCGGGTGCCGCAGAGACCTTGCTGGCCCGACTGCGGGGCGAGACTGACCGTACCCAGGAGGAGACAGCCACCCTTTACGGCGACTCCTTGCCGCTGGGCCTCAGTCTGCTGTGAACTTTCTCACAGAACAATTCTACTAAAATATTGTTCAATAGAGTTGTTGTTGTCAATCTTAAACCTTTCAGATAACATGAGAGACGACTATGATTCTAACTAGGAGTTGTCACAGAATATGATTTGGGCTGTCATGGGCATCGGAATGCTCATCAACACGATTCAAGGGGCGCAAGCCAAGAGCCAGATGAACAAGCAAGGCGCGGCTCTTCAACAGCAGTTTCAACAGCTTCAAAAGGAGATGAACCGTACCTCCGAGAGCCTGAAAGGCGGCCTCGACAACTTTAAGTCCGACCGCATCGGGAAGGGCCCGGATCTCTCCATCCACGTGGAGTATCCCGAGCAGGCCTACAAAAACCTGAACCAGCTTCAGAACAAAAATCTGAAGGAGCGCATGGGTAAGGAAAGCCAGTTGCGCCAGGACTTCGGCAAGACGAAGGATGACTTTTTCAAGAAGAACCACTACGAGACGGAGTTCGGCTCTCAGGGGAAGGGGCGGTTGCTCACCGACCAGAGCGGAAAGCCCAAAGTACGCTCGGGGGCCGAAACTCCCCAGCACACTCAGGTGCGCCAGCATCACGAGTCCTCCGAGCGCTTGAGGCTCGCCGACAAGCACGGCCGACAGATGGACAGCCTGACCAAACAGGAAGCCACCAAGACCCAACAGTTCCTGGGCGACAACGCCCACCTTCTGGCCGACGCCGGGGTGCAGGCCGAGCTTCAGAAGATGATCGTGACCAGTAAGAAGAAGGCGCTTAAGCTCCAACAAGACCAGGATGATGAGCGCTGGAAATCGGACATGCCTCCCACCAAAGAGATCCAGGAAGCCGTCGAGATGGGGCTTCAAGATCTGAGGAAGATGGAGCAGCAACACGTGGATTCAGAACTTCAGAGTCCCGATCACCAGGCCATCCTGGATTACGAGCAAGAGTTTGCCGCCGCAGTCGCCGAGGAGAAAACGAGGCTGGCCGGAGAGCGCTCAGGCGACGATTTCTTGATGGATCCTCGAGAGATGATGGCCCGAGCAAAGGCCGGGCCGCCCAGGCAACGCTTCGACCAGATCTTGCCCGGATATATGACCGCCTCACTCTTTCAAATGGGGATTTATGAAGTCTGAGTGACCGTCTTCGGGCCCTCTTTTTCCCGGGCCCGGTGGTGCACGGACTGAGTCAAGAGATTGACCAGGCTGGAGCGCAAAGGATCTTTTCGATCGTCTTCTTGTTCTAGCATGCGGATCTGCTCGGCTAGCCAGGTATCCTTCAACTCGTTTTCCACCCAGTTTGAGAAGTCGCCCCGCTTGAAGTGATAGGCAAGGGACGAAGATTCGATGTAATGGAGGGTATCCAGGAACTCGATGAAGGTCCTGGCCCGGACCCCCAGATAACGCTGGCCGTTCCAAAAGTGAAAGGCCTTCTCTTCCGGCAACATGGAGTTAAGAGAGGAGGGAGCCGGAGGGAAATTGGCATCCACCGGAGTCGGTTGATTCAACAACTCCAGGATCACGTCGCTCATCTTTTGCAGGAGTGATTCGGCGGCTTGTTGATCCACCCCCTCGGCCCACAGCATCATGGAGGGGCGGGCGGGCGATGGCACCACCAGGGTCCAACCGTCGACGAAGCGCACCTTGAGGCCGTCGGTCATCTCCAACTCTTTATCTCGATAGCGATTCAAGAGCTGCCTCATAATGCGGCCCTTTTCTGAACTCGAGCACGTGATCTCCCGCCTTGCCTGAAAGCACTTCGGGGTCGATTGGCGAACTTCGGAAAGGGAGACCTTGTGGTTGGCCAGGAGCTCCAACAGCTTGACGAAACTAAACATGGCATCAAAGCCGGGGCTAAACTCGGGGAAGAGGATCTCCCCTTCGGTGGTGCCGGCGAGCCGAATGCGGGTCCGCCCCAATTGGCTTCGGTGCAAGAGAGGGCGCAGGGCTACTCCGGTGCGGATGACCCGCCCTTCCTTCTGCTCCAGGATCACCTCCAGGGCATCCGGGGCTGAAACCGGAGCAGCCACCAGGGCACCTGGTTCGGTTCTGCTGATCAGGTTGGCCAGGACCAACAAGAGGGTCGGACCGTCTAGGGTTTCACCGGCGTCGTCCACCACGATCATCCGCTCGCCGTCAGGGTCCAGAGAGACTCCGAGGTCGGCGCGTAGAGTCGTCACGATGTCGGAGAGCTGCTTGATCCGAAGCTTGGAATCGAAATTGAGCTCCCGGGCTCTCACCGCATCTTGATGGGCGTTTAGACTGACCGATTCGCAGCCCAGGCGTCCCAGGATCTGGGGGAGGGCTACCGAGGCACTCCCTGAGCTGTAGTCGATCACGACCTTGAAACCGGCTTCTCGGATCTGCCCTACTTCCAGTCGAGAGCAGAAGTCTTCGGTGTACTGCTCGATGGTCCGGCTGGGGAAATCGATGTGACCCACCTCGTCCATCAGGGTGCGTCGAAACTCTTCCCGGAAAAATGAGTTCTCGATTTTCCGCTCCACCGCGGCGCTGATGTTGACTCCCCGTTCGTCGAAAAACTGCAGTTGCAGGTTGCGGGTGTCGTCCTTGGCGATGCGGCAGTGGATACCGCCTACGGCCTGGGTCGTTCGCAACACGAAGCGGCTGAGAGGAGTCGGCGTGATGCGCAGATCGTGCACCGAGATGCCTACCGAAACCAGACCGCAGATCAGGGCCCGATTGATCATCCGAGAGGCCGGGTGGTTGTCCCGGGCCAGGGTGACGGTGGAGTCTTTGCTGAGCAGTGAGCCGTAGGCCGAACCGAGTTTGAGGGCGAACTCCGGAGTGATCTCGATGTTGCCCAGTCCGGTGATCCCTTCCCGCCCGAACATCGACTCCGGCCACTTCTGACCCCACACGATGGAAAGGGAGACGTTGCCCCCGGGTTCCACGGTCTTTTGCGGCCAGATCCTGACTCCCGCCTCGATCTTGGCTCCTTCACCCACCGAGACGTCGTCGGCGAGCACGGCTCCTTCTCCCACCGAGACGTGGGACTTCAGGGTGACCTTGCGACCGAAAATGGCGGCCTTGGAATGGACCTTTCGGCCGATGAAGGTGTCCTGCCAGACGATGTCTCGGTGCAGGGTGGCACCCTCTTCCACGATGCAGTTGTCACCCAGGACGGTGCCCTCAAGCAATCTGGCGCCTTCTCGAATGCGGCAGTTCTTGCCGATGACGAGAGGGGGTTCGAGGTGGGCTCCCGGGTGGATTTGAGTACCCTTGCCGACCAGCACTCCTTTGCGCAACACCGATCCGGGAACCTCCAGATGAACCCGGCCGTGGCACAGGTCCAGGTGGGCCTTTCGATACTGTTCGAGGTTGCCGATATCGCACCAGTAACCTTCGGCCACGTAGCCGAAGAGGGGCATACCGAGGCGCAGCATCTCGGGAAAAAGATCGTTGGAGAAATCGAAGGCCTGATCGGGTGGGATGAGGTCCAGCACGTCCGGCTCGAGGATGTAGATACCGGTATTAACGGTGTCGGAAAAGACCTCGCCCCAGGTGGGCTTCTCCAGAAACTTGACGATGGAGCCGTCTTCGTTGGTAATGACCACACCAAACTCCAGGGGGTTGGGCACCGAGGTCAGGACCAGGGTGGCTTTGGCCTTTTTCTCCCGATGAAAGAGCAGCGCTTTCTGCAGATCGAAGTCGGTCAGGGCATCTCCTGAGACCACGAAAAAAGTCGTGTCCAGTGAATCCTTGAGCAAGCCCACGCTGCCCGCGGTGCCCATGGCTTCTTGCTCCACGCTGTACTGCATCCGAAGGCCGTAGTCGGCTCCATTGCCGAAGTGGGAGATGACTTCATCGGCCAGATAGTGCAAGGTCACGTAGATGTGGGTGCATTCGTGACGGCGCAACAGTTGTAGGCAGTACTCCATGACCGGTTGGTTGCACAGAGGCACCATGGGCTTGGGCAAGCGGCAGGTCAAAGGGCGAAGCCGGGTGCCCTGCCCCCCTCCCATGACGACTGCTTTGAAGGCTCTTAGTTTCTTCACTTTCCGTTTTTCTTGGCTTGGAACTTGGCAACTTCCCAGCGGGCAGCCAAACGCCCGCCGGCCCCTCCAGCGAAGGTTGCCGGTAACCAGTCGATCCGCTGCTCTTGCGCCGTGGTTTCGGCGGGGCTTGCTTCCAGCGGAGGCTCTCCTTCGAAGGAGGCCTCTCGGGGAGCGGGGGGGTCGAAACAGACCGGGACTGCGACTCTTTCTTCGGAAGTGAAGCGAACAAACTCTTCGGAATTCTGCCGGGCCAGGAGTTCAATACTTTCGAGCCGGGTGTCAAAATCGTCTAGAGCGTCCATCAGGATCTCTTCGGAGTTGTTGCGGCCCTCGGCGCTCTCCAGTCGCTCCTCCAGTTCTTCCAAACGGTTTCGTAACAACTCCAGTTGTTCCAGGAGGGGGTTGGGCGCGTCCTCTTCGGAGGAGCTTTCGGAACGGTTTTCTTCGAGCTCTTCCAGGCGCTCCACCAGGTCTACCGTGGCTACCACCGAGTCTTCCACGGCTTCGCGCAGGGCATCCAGGTTCTGGTCCTGCTCTCGGATCCGCCGGGAGAGTCTTCGTACGGTTTGGCGCTCCTGGTCGAGGGCGTTTTCCTGGTTTAGCAGCCGACCGTAGAGATCGGTGGCGACCTCCTCGCGTCGGGTGATTCGTTCTTCGAAGGAGTTGAGACGGGTGGGGAGATCTCGAGGAACATCGGTGTGCTCCAGCCGCATCTTGACCTGTGAGAGATCCTGGCGAACCTCTTCGAAGGAGCGATGTAAACTCTCGATCTCTTCATCTCCGTAATAGTCGCTCGAATCCTGGTTCTGATCGTCGGTCTGACGACTCAACAGGCGCTTGAGTTTTTGCACCTGGTCCTTTTCCAGAGCGATCCGTCTTTCCAATCGTTCCTGGGCTGTCAGAAGTTTTTCGTCCGGCTGGGTCGAGCGGGCCAGGCGCGTCTTGAGCTGTTCCAACTTGGACTCCCGCGAGACGATGCTCTCTTCTAGGCTGATCACTCGTTGCCGGGCTTTATCCGCGGTAAGTTTTGCACGCTTGGACATGCCGTGTGCTTCTAGCTTCGGTAACGGCCTCCTGTGAGATAGTCGGTTTCCCAAAAGCCGCCGGCCGGACCCCCCCAGGAGATCTTGCCTGAAGCAGAAATTTTCCTAGAGAAGTATGGATGCGATCACTGGCTTGGGCCGTTATTTGGGGGCGGGACATCGGGTTGTTCTTCTCGATGGAGAGAGACGGCTTCTGGCCTGCTGGCCGGAAGACGCGGGTGCTCAGCCAGGGTTCTGGGGACGAGGCTTCAACTGGTTCCCGGCCGATCTCAAGCAGTGGGTTTTGGAAGGCGACCGCGAGATCGTCTTGTACCGAAGGTGCAGCGACAGCCGGCAACTCTGGGTGCTGGCCGAGGGTGGGTCAAAGAGTCTCGGAAGGCTCCGGTTAGGGTTGAGCCGGCACCTGGAGGCCATCGAAAATGAGGAGTATACCAGGGCCGCGGTAGACCCAGAGACAACGGAACCCGAGCCCCAAATCGAACGTCCCGCCGCAGCTGAAGCAGCCGAAGCTGAAGCTGAAACTGAAGCTGAAACTGAAAATATTGAGCCCACGGAGACTCCCGCCGATCAGACCCCGACCGGTCCGCTGCGGGTCGAAGACGGCAAAGAGGAGTTGCTGCTGGGGCTTGCTCCATGGAAAAGGCTATCGGTCTCTCCCTCTCTGAAGTGGGTTGCCGGGATCACCGATGAGGGGGTGCTGGAAGTCTGCTCATTGCCGGATGGACGGCAACTGGGAAAGCTGGAATCGGCCAGCGAAACAGCCGGTCTGGTGCACGCGCCGGACGGCAAGACGCTAGGAATCATCGAACCTCAAGCGGTCACTCTGTTCGACCTGGAAACGGGCCGATCGGTCCGAAGAACCGATTCGAGTACGCTGGCTTTTTCTTCGGACTCTACGCTCATGGCTCTGACCGGTCCCACCCATTATTGCCGCATCGTGGAGAGGGAGACGAACACGGTCATTTCTGAGTTTCACCCCTATCCCGACGAAGTCATGGAGTGGCGCAATTTCGGGTACCACACGAACCCGCCCCTGCCGGGTCCGTTTTTCAGTGCCCTGGCGATCCACGGCAACCTGGTGGCCGGGGGAGTCTACCCCAAGCC
>JBAYRN010000096.1:0-21897 GCA_041676625.1 Vulcanimicrobiota bacterium | reverse complement strand
TTTCTCCTCCTGGAGTGGAATTTTCTGTGGAATAGTGGACCTATTTGAGGAAAATTTCGCTTCAGGAGGTGGAAAATGAACAAGTTTGGTGACCGAAGGCTGAATGTCCACAGGCCCTAGTTATCGTCCGGACCTTCTCGATTTCCGATCCAGTGAGTGAGCGGGGTAAGGGTCACCAGTATGACCAGGACGAAGAGCGTCGTGGCCAGGGCGGTCAGGTGGAAGCCGACCCCGGCACAGAGCCCAACCGCGGCCGCTACCCAGATGGTGGCAGCGGTGGTCAGCCCGTGCACGGATCCTCGGGAGTGGATGATCGTACCTGCCCCCAAAAAGCCGATCCCACTGACCACCTCCGAGCCGATGCGCGAAGGGTCGGCCCTGACCAGTTCGGCCGGTGCTTGACTCACCAATGCCACCAGGTCGCCCACGATCATATACAGGGCAGACCCCACGGAGATGAGCACGATGGTACGCAGGCCGGCGGGTTTGTCTCGATGCTCTCTTTCCAGACCTAGAAGCAGCCCACAGACGAAAGCGACCCCTAGCTTAAGAGCGTGCTCGGGGGCGAGCGATAGCCAGAGTTCGTAGGACTCATAGTTCATGACCTAAAGTTTGAGCCAGGCCCAGGCCTCGCGCAGTTCCGCCGGTTCAAAGTGCCGGACCTGCCCGGCCACAAACGGCTTGCTCAAAGTAGCCAGCCAACTTTCCCAGCCCGCGTCACCAACGATAGCGAGCCTCTCGCAAGCTCGAAAATGGCGCACATCAAACTTGAGATCCTCCCAGATAGCCTCGGGGGTGATTCCACGAATGCCTTTGAGTTCGATCAACATACGAAGCGTCCCATACTCCTCGAGGATGCTCTCTATTCGGGGGAAGATCTGGGCACAGTCTTCGGCCGTCAAACGGCCTTGGAGCCTGACCCCCAGTACGTTTCCTTCGCTCAAGTCCAGGGTTCTTACGTGAATTGCTTGGGCCATGATGCTCTCCTTTCACAATCGGTACCCTCAGCCTAAGCCCGAGCGGGAAAAGAGATAAGTAGCACAGGTATACCCGAGGGGTACACCGTGGTATTTGTAGAGTCTAAACTGTAGCTTCTTCTTCCTGGCTCAGGGTTGCCTGCACCTCGAACCGCTCACCTTCGGGGGCTGTACCTTCTACCAGTTCCACCCCGTCGGCCTTCACGCTGCCTGCTCCCACAACGTCGTCGAGGGCACTTTTCAAGGCGGCCAGAAGGCCTGCCGAGGCCACCACTTTAAGGTTTTCCACCGGCCAGCGCAGGTTGACTTTGCCTTCGGTCTTGGCCGAACGAATCTGAGTCAAGACCTCCACTCCCGCTTCGTAGCAGCCACTCACTTTGGGTGCTTGCAGGTGGGCGTACTCCTGGGCGGTGGGCCAGGGGGCGCGATGGATGGAGCCCTCTTTGCCCTCGGAACGGGCAAAACGCCAGGACCAGATCTCTTCGGTGATAAAGGGTAGAAAGGGGGCAAACAGCCGCAGAAACAGTTTCAAACTCTGGGCCAGGGTGGCCAGGGCGGAGCGGCGCTGGGCGTTGTCTTCATCAGAGTAAGAGCGCTTCTTGACCAGTTCCAGATAGTTGTTGCAGAAGCCCCAGAACTCTTTCTCCGCGACCTCCAGAGCGGCCGCGTAGTCAAACCTCTCAAAGGCGCTGCCTGCATCCACGGCGGTTTGCTTTAAGCGGCCAAAGAAGTCGCGGTCCACCTCCTCGGTGATCAGATCAACGGTGAGGGCATCCAGATCGGTGTCCACTCGCTCCAGTTGGGAAAGCACGAAGCGGCTCGCATTGAAGAGCTTGGTGGTGAGCTTTTTGCCCACCTTCAAGACTCCCTCGTCGAAGGCGGTGTCGGCGCCCAGGCGGGCTCGGGCGGCCCAGTACCGGACTCCATCGGAGGAGTACTCTTCCAGCAGGTGATGGGGGGTGACCACGTTGCCTACCGACTTACTCATCTTCTTTCGATCAGGATCCAGGATCCAGCCGGAGATCACCACGTGCTTCCAAGGAATGTCGTCGTTGTGGATCCAGGCTTTCACGATGGTGTAGAAGGCCCAGGTCCGGATGATCTCGTGCGACTGGGGCCGAATATCCATGGGGAACACGCTCTGGTGGCGCTTTTCGTCCAGGCTCCAGTGGCTCACGATCTGGGGGGTCAAGGATGAGGTGGCCCAGGTGTCCATGACGTCCGGGTCCCCGGTAAAGCCGCCGGGCTGGTCGCGTTGCTCCTCGGTGTATCCGTCTGGAACGGCTACCATGGGATCGATCGGGAGCTGCTCAGGGGCGGCGAAGATCGGCTGCTCGAAACAGCACTCTCCCTGGGCATCCAGGGGGTACCAGACCGGAAACGGAACCCCGAAATAGCGCTGTCGGGAGATGCACCAGTCGAGGTTCAGGCCCTCCACCCAGTTTTGATAGCGGGCCTCCATGAAGGCCGGGTGCCATTTGATCTTGGCCCCCTGTGCCTTCAAGGTCTCTTTGTGTTCGAGGATCTTCACGAACCATTGGCGAGTGGGCACGAACTCCAGCGGGCGATCGCCCTTCTCATAAAACTTCACCGGGTGCTCGATGGAGTGGGGTTCGGCCACCAGCGGGCAGCTCCCGTCCGGAAGCTGTTCAGCGGCCAGCAGTTCGGCCACCCGGGCCCTGGCGGCTTTGACCGCCAGACCAGCCAGTCGGTCATAGTTTTCCTGGGCTTTTGCCGGATCCTGGGATTGGAAATTGCCTTCCCCGAAGGTGGTGGGTAGCATGGTACCGGCTCGCCCGATGACTTGCTTGATCGGTAGCCCCGAGCGCTTCCAGAAATCCACGTCGGCGCTGTCTCCGAAGGTACAGACCATCAAGATGCCGGTTCCCTTTTCCGGATCCGCGTGTTCGGAAGCCAGGATCGGTACTCTGGCGGCAAACAGTGGCGTGATCGCGTGCTTTCCGAAGAGTTCCTGATAGCGCTCGTCGTCGGGATGGGCCACCACCGCGATGCAGGCGGGCAGCAACTCGGGGCGGGTCGTACTGATGACGAAGTCGCCACCACCCTCCACCATAAATCGGATATCGTGAAAGTTGCCCGGGCGCATCTGGTCCACCACCTCGGCCTGGGCTACCGCGGTCTGGAAGTCTACATCCCACATGGTGGGGGCTTCCATGGAAAAAGCCATGCCTTTGTCGGCCATCTCCAAAAAGGAAGTCTGGCTGATCTTGCGGCAGTGGTCGTCGATGGTGGCGTACTGCAGATCCCAATCGATGGAGAGACCGAGGGTGCGCCACAGGTCTTCGAAGGCGGCTTCGTCTTCGTGGGTGACCGTGGCACAGGCCTCGATGAAGTTTTGGCGGCTGATCTCCAGGACCGGCCCTTTGCTGCGTCGCTCCGCCTTCCAGTTCGGGTCGTAAGCAACGCTCGGGTTACACTTCACTCGAAAGAGGTTTTGGACCCTCCGTTCGGTGGGCAGACCGTTGTCGTCCCAACCCATGGGGTAACAGATGTTCTTGCCCTTCATGCGGTTGTAGCGAGCCAGCAGATCCTGGTGGGTGTAGCTAAACACGTGACCGATGTGGAGCGAACCACTGACCGTGGGAGGGGGGCTGTCGATGACGAAGGTGTTGTCACGCCCCACCGTGGGATCCCAGGAGTAGACCCGGTCTTCTTTCCATTTAGCCTTCCAGCCGGCTTCGAGGTCTTTGTGTTTGTACTTTTTAGGAATCTCTTTCATAGACTTGGCGCCTTCTCTCACTTTCCAGAGTTCCCTTTGGTTCTGCGCAGGAGCTCGGCTTCGAGTTTGCCGACAACCTCTCCCAGGCGTACCAACTCGCTCTCCTGGTCCCCGGTTCTGAAGCGCAGGCGGGTGTAATCGGAGGCAAACGACTCCAGCCTACCCAGAAGGTCGGGGTCGGGGGAAGACTCTCTCAATCTCTCGACCCAGGCCACCGGAGTCTCGGCTGGACGTCTGCACCATTCATCGGGGACGGCCCTTTCCAGCCTCTCCCAAAGGGGCGTTATTCCCTCCAGGCGCCCGGGTTTGTAGCTGTAGCGCAGAGGTGCTTTTTTGGTCTTGGGGCGCCTTTTTCGATAGCGTTTCCAGACCCCCCAGAGCAGGAGCAGGGAGAGCAGCTTTAGGTAATCCCCGACCGTCAAACCTCTGACAAAAGTCTTGAGCTCGCCCAGCATCTCCGCCGGGCTCAAAGAGAAGAAATTGCTGAACCTGCGCCAGAAGTTGGAGGCCAACTCGGCAAACGACTGGGACAGACCCGTGGTGTCTTCGGGGCTACCCAGGGTGCCCGCGGGAGTGGGGTCGTAGGTCACCCATCCTTCTCCGGGAAGGTAGGCCTCGATCCAGGCGTGAGCGTGCTTGAGGCGGATCACGTAGTAGTCGCCCAGCAGAGACTTCTCCTGAAGCACGAAGCCGTTGATGTAACGGGTCGGAACCCCCTGACTGCGCAAGAGCAGGGCGGCGGCGGTGGCAAAAAATTCGCAGTGGGCGGGAGGTCGTTTGAGGAGGAACTCCTCCAGCGCGGTCTGAGTGGACTGGAACGGAAAATCGTAACCGTAGGTGAAGTTTTGCTGGAAGTAGGTGGTCACAAAATCGGCTTTTTGTCGCTCATTAGCAGCCGCAGCCGCCACTTCTTCAGCTAGTCTCGCCACTTCGGGAGTCAGATTGTCCGGGAGTTGTAGGTACATCTCCCGCTCCTCTTCGCTCAACGGTTCAGGAGTCTCACGATTGTCCCACCCTTGCTTGAACGGGATCACGAAATATTCGGCGTCCAAGCGATCCATGGCCAGAGCCTGGAGCATGCCGTCGCTGAAGTGATGCAGTCGGCCGATATCGGCGGCCACGGCGTAGTAGTACCGCGGATAATAGAGGGTCAGGCCGTTGGCGGGCTTGGGGTACTCGAGGCGGAAAGGGCTTCCCCTCTCCGCTTCGCTGCCAGCCCTGTCGAACACTGAAACCGCCCGAGGCCCGGTTCGGGTCTCCACCAGCATTTGCTCCACCGGAGCGAGTTCTTGTTTGGTGGTGTTCCAACGCCAGAAGTTCTTGTCGTCGAACTCCGAGAAGGTACGTCCCACCAGATAGAGAGGAGGATCAGTCCCATACCCTCTGAGCACCACGATGTCGGAGTTATTCCAGCGCTGGAGGGCACTCAACGAGGTGGCGGTGGGGAAGGTATAGCCGGCCGGGGGAAGCAGACTGAACAGTCCCATCAGGTAGCTCAGCCGAGACTCAGACCAGGTGGCGGCACCCGCCAGCCCGCTCATCACGAGGCCGGTGGTGAGGAGCGGCAACAATAGGCGCCGGGCCGAGGGCATGAGGCTTAAAGCCTCGCGCAGAGCAAGACAAAACAGCACGACCGCCGGCACCGCGACCAGCATGACCACCTTGATGTAGATGGTCATGCTGCAACCTATAAGCAAGGCCGCAGCAAAGCCGAGAGGAGCGCGCTGGGCGTAACCCTTGAGTTGGGCCAGCAGGGAAAAACCCAGAAGCCAGCACGCCAGTAGAGTCAGGCTGAAGGTTCCGATTCCCAGGAACATCCCCGAGTCGTCGTAGCTCAGGATCCGAGTGCAGCCGTAGCACATCAACAGGGACACCGCCACCACGACACCCGCTCCCCGGCGCCCTAATTTCAGTTTGTTTCGGTAGAAAAAGCAGAGCAAGGTAAACAGAACGGAGCCGACGGCAAGGGGGTGGAGTTGGCTGACCAGGACCAGGGCTACCAGGCTCCACAGGATAAAAGCTTTGGAGTACCGACCGAGCTTAAAGTACATCGATCCCTGCCTCGATCAAATCGGGTTGGAGCCAGCGAATATTCTCAGGGAGCCGCTGGGCGGTCTCCTGGTTGTTGCTGATCAGAAACCCTCGGGTAGCCGTGCCGCCTCTTTGAAGTTCATCCACCATTCGGGCTCGGCGTTCATCCCAATCGGTGAACAACAAGATGGTGGTGGAGATGCCCTCCAATTCTTCGAGCAGAGCCGTCTCCATGACCTGAAACGATTCATCATCGGCCGGGGTGGGTTCCAGGCAGGCCAGGATGTCCATGATGTTTTGCAGATACGCCAGTGAGCGGCCGGCCTGCATGTAGTAAAGCTTGGGTCCGGCGGCAAAGATGTCGATCACGTACTCCTCTCTCGAGAGGTAGTCGGTGATGGCCGCAGCCAGGGAGATGGACTGCTCCAGACACTGCTCGCTCTCTCCATCCGGCACCACGGTATCTACGATGAGAGCCAGGCGGCAGAAATACTCTTCCCCATACTCCTTGACGATCGGTTTTCCCACCCGGGCCCACGATCTCCAGTGAATGTGCCGCAGGGGATCCCCGGGGCGAAACTCCCGGGTGGAAAGAAACTCGGTGCTGTCTCCCAGAAAGGAGGTGAGGGCGAGGCCGCCCGGCTGATACTTTCGCCCCACCGGGATGTCCAATTCTCGCAAGTGGTGGTATTTGGGATAGACAAGAAAAGCATTCTCCACCTTATGCACTTTGGCGTCTTGCCACAAGCCGAAAGGGAAGCAGTTTTCCTGCAACAGCTCTTTCAAAACGTAAGCTCCCCGGTATTGAGCCGAGAGGCGTTGGCGAAACCGATGGGAGTGGCCCGGTTGGAGCTCGGACAGGAAAGTCGGCTCGTCGGACTCGATGCGGTGGGGTACCTTGTATCGAAACCGCACATCGCAAGCACTCCTCTTGCCTGCGTTGTGAGCCTCGATGTCCAGATAAAACTGCTGTCCGTGGCGCACTCGGTCAGGCACGGTGACGACAAAATCGAGCTTTCGTCTGGCCAGCCGGGCCCACCCGATGGAGCACAGGCAAACCGCGATCAGACCGCTCCACAGAACGTAGGCCTTGAGGTGAAAAGTAAAGAGGCTGACACTGGTCGAGAGGATCAGAACCCAGAACATCAACTTACCGGTTTCGGTGAGATGCACATGGAACAACCGGTGCACCAGGCGATAGACCAGACTCTTCTGAAACCTTTCGGCGAGCCTCCCTTGTGTCAAGACTCTATACCGGAACGGCTAAGGAATCGAGAATCTCTTCCAGTATCGATTCGGCCGTGTCCCCCGAATATTTGGTCTTGGTCTCCAGGATCACCCGGTGAGCCAGGACCGGACCGGCCAGCGCTTTGACATCATCACAGGTGGTGTAGTCGCGGTCTTTAAAAAAGGCCAGCGCTTGGCAGGCTTTGTAGAGAGCCAGGCTACCCCGGGGGGAAGAGCCGAGTTTCAATCGGGGCTCATCTCTGGTGGCTCGGATCAGAGCCAGGATGTAGCGGCCGATGTCCTCAGAGACCTGTACTTCTCTGACCGCTTTTCTCATCTCCTTGAGTTGCTCAAAGGTGGCCACCGGCTTGAGATCGTTTAAGGGGTGGCTGGTCTTTTGTCCGGTTAGCATAAGCAGTTCGTTGTCGGGATCGGGATAGCCCATGGTAAATCTCACCAGAAATCGGTCGAGTTGAGCTTCAGGAAGCGGATAGGTCCCGTGAAACTCCACCGGGTTTTGGGTGGCGATCACCACGAAGGGATCGGGAAGCTGGACGGTGTTTCCCTCGGTGGTGACCTGCCCTTCACTCATCGCTTCCAGGAGAGCCGATTGGGTGCGCGGGGAGGCCCGGTTGATCTCGTCGGCCAGCACTACGTGGGAGAAGATCGGCCCGGGCTTGAAGTCGAACTCTCCGGATTTGGGGTTGTAGATGGAAGAGCCCAGGATATCGGTGGGGAGAAGATCAGGGGTGAACTGGATACGGCGAAACTCTCCGTCGAAGGTTCGGGCCAGGGCTTTGGCCAGAGTCGTCTTACCCACACCCGGGACGTCCTCCAACAGGGAGTGTCCGCCAGCCAGGATGGAGATCAGAAGAAGCTCCAGTTGAGTTCTCTTTCCTTTGATTACATGTTCGAGATTGTCGAGAATGGCAGCTGGTCTGATCATGGCTCTAAGACTTGGAAATTTAACCGGTGATTCCCTGGTTCGAGGTCATCAAAAAAAGATTGAATAAATTTCTGAAAAAATTCATGAAGAGGGAGGATCTGTTGAAAAATTGAAGAAAATTCCAGCTCAAAGAACAATTATGACATCAGGAGTTTCAAACATGTCCACCCGAAATCACGCCGATTCACCGGCCCGGATCCTTGTCATGGGTCTGGGAGGAGCCGGTTGCAACCTCGTCAATCGCCTGGCCGAAAAACCTCCCGCCGGGGTGGAATTGGTCCTGGCCAATACCGATGCCCAGGCCCTACTTTCCGTGAAGAAAGGACCCAAGTGCGTGTTTCTCGGGGAGGGCTCGACTCGTGGTCTCGGCGCCGGTGCCAACCACGAACTGGGCAAACTGGCCGCCGAGCAGAGTTCCGCTCGCCTGGCCGAGTTGTTCAAGGGCGCCGACATGGTGTTTTTGACCGCTGGTCTGGGTGGAGGAACCGGTACCGGTTCAGCTCCTATCGCCGCTCGGGAAGCCAAGAAGGCAGGGGCTCTGGTGGTTGGTGTTGTGACCAAGCCGTTCGAGTTTGAAGGGCGTCGACGCACCCGGGTAGCCGAGGAAGGCGTGGCCGCCTTGAAGGAAGAGGTGGATACTCTTCTGGTCCTGCCCAATCAGAAGCTTCTGAACATGGAGAGCAGCACTTTCAGTCTGGACGAAAGCTTCCAGGTGGTGGACCAGGTTCTGTGTGACGCGGTCCGGGGGATGACCGAGATCATCACCACCCCTGGTCTCATCAACCTGGACTTCGCCGACGTTCGGGCCATCCTGAACTCCTCCGGCAAAGCGATCTTCGGTATGGCCACGGCACCCACCGCGACTCGGGCTGTGGAGATGGCTCTCTCCAACCCGCTGGTCGGCGGATCGCCGGATGGTGCCGAAGGCTGCTTGTTGAACATCACCGCCGGTCCGGACCTGAGCCTGCAAGACTTTTCCGAAGCCTCCAAGCGCCTGCAAGAGTCGGCCGCTCCCAACGCCATGGTGCTGTGTGGCTACGTGCAAGATCCCACTATGATGGGGCGGGCCCGGGCCACCGTGGTGGCTACCCGAGTGCGGAGCAACAATGGCGAGCTGACCGAACTCCACAAATCGTTTGAAGAGATCCGCCAGAAATCGGCCGAGCAAGAGATCCTGCCTCTAGCCAAAGCGGCTCTTCCCACCTCCGAACTGACGGCTTTTGAACGGCGCCGAGCCACCACTGAGCCGAAGAAGCCGGAGACCCCCAAGGAGCCGGTTAAAGCAGGTGCACCTCGGGAGGGGCTGACCCGTAAAGACTCCGCTCCCCAGGCCGCTCCAAAAGCCGCCAAGCACGGTCTGCAACCCAAAGATTCGTTGGATGATTCCAAAAAAGGTGGATGGATGAACCTGCCTGCGATCTGGAGACGCTCCAAAGAGAAAGAGCAACCGGTTAAATCTGCCAGTCGCTAAAGTTTAAGCGTTGGAAAACGTGTTTGTATGCCTGGATCCTACTGTGTCAGTCGGTCCCTCGTTCGCGGGGGGCTTTTTTTTTACCCCACAGTTGCTCCCAAAGCGTCGTCCTTTTTTCCCCAGTTACGGAAGACCAATTCCAGGGCTCCGTCCGGGCGCACGCCGTAGCAGGTGGTGGTCAGTCTTTCGGGCGGATGAGTACAGCGGACCTTATGGACCAGGTCCATATCCTTCCCCAAATCAAAGCAGATCGGTTCCGGGACCACCTGATAATGACACACCAGGGCTCGGAAGCGGTTCCGCAAAAAGAGCGCTTCAGGCCGCAAGGACAGATACATGGTAAAGACCGGGCCTGCCCTGGAAGTGGTCTGGACGATCTTGATCGAAAACGGGTTGGTCACGAGGTTGAGCGCCTTCTGTGCAGGGCTCAGGTCTCCTGGAGTCCGCGGTCTTCGACTCAAAAAAAATAGGCCCCGGTTATGGGGCCTTGAAAGTGCTCTAGTCGATTTCGATCAATCGAGATGGACCCGACTGTTTTTCATAGCGTAGACTCCCCGCATATAGTTGGCCAACCCACCGGCCAGTTGCTGGGCGATGACTTTTTGGAAAGCCGGGTCGCTCAGTTTGGCACCTTCTCTAGGGTTGCTGAGAAAGGCGGTTTCCACCAGCACCGAGGGCATCTGGGAATGACGCAGGACCACAAAGCGGTCTCTGATCAGCCCTTTCTGACCGAGGCCGATGGCGTGACCCAGCATGGGTTCCAGAGCTTGCGCGAAAGCGTAATCTTCGGCCTTCCACCAGTGGATCGAGGAGCCATAACTGGCCGAACTCACGCTGGCGTTGCAGTGGACCGACATAAAGAGGTCGGCTCCGATATTGTTGGCGACATCGGCGCGGGCTTCCAGTTCCATCCGGTCGGGCGAGCCGGCGTAAGTGACATCGCGGTCGGTCTCTCTAGTGAGTATGACGTTCCACCCTTGCTCCCGTAAGATCTCGGCTAGGTGAAGGGAGATTTTGAGTGTGACATCGGCTTCTTTGGTGCCCAGAGCACGATTCACGCAGCCAGGATCGGAACCGCCGTGGCCCGGGTCGATCACGATGGTTCCCCGCACATTCATCCAGCCCGGCGTTTCCACACTACCGGTGGAGGCGATTTCGTCCAGACCCCGACCCTTCATCAGGGCGATGGTGTTGGACTCCCCTTCGATGTTCACGAACTCATAACCGCTACTCTTCTCGCCGGGGATGGTGATCTCGAGGACCGGGTACAGCGCCGTCTGGAAGGAGGAGATTTCAACTCCTTGCCAGTCTCTGGCTTTGAACGCAGTGCCCTGGTAACGAGCCTTGGGCACGTAGAGGGTCAAGTCACCGCTGGAGCTATCTCTCAGGTAGTGCACTTTGGTACCCCGGTCAAACTCCATCGAAAGCATCGGATTGCCGCCGCTCTCCCGAGCGCTCAGGTTGAGCAGGGTCGCCTCCTGGGCGTACTCGGCCCCGGGGAAATTCGGAACGATGTCCACCTTGGTCTCGTTGAGGAGGGTGGACCCACCGGCTTTCGCTGCATAGTAGGGTGGAGCGGTGACTATTACCTCTAGCGGGGAACCGTGGCCTTTCCCGCCGCTGAATTCGAAAACGGTGTCGCCCAAAATCAGTTGCTTTTCACCGTCCCAGGCAAACCCGTCGAGGATAAAAAGAGTGGACTCCTCGGAGGCCACTGTCTTCGGTTTAGCTTTGATGGCCGAACGCAACAAAAAGCCGGATTCGCTCTGGGCCACTTGAGTGATAACCGGCACCAGCTCGTACCCGCGACGGCTCTCCACGCCTTTGACAGCCAGCGCGTAGAAGAGAGCCGAGGGCTCGATGTAGCGCTTTTGCTCTTTCACGATCAATTGACCGGGGGCATCGATCTCCTGGCCGTTGACGGTGGCTCGCTTGCTGCCGGTGGTCCAGTAGGATTCGCGACCGGGGGCAAAGGCAAAAAGCGTGTGTCCGGATGAAGACCAGTTGACCGTGATGTTGGTGTGCTTCAGAAGCCGGAGGACTTCTGCATCATCGGTTTCATAGAAGCTGCGACCGTCGATGTTGTGAACGGTCGGGTTGAATTGTTTACCGGCAAAATCAAGGGTCTGGGTTTCGGCCCAAACCTGGGTGGCCAGCATTAGAAACATGAAGAAGGATGTTATTCTTTTCATGGAACTCCGATCTGAGCACTCGCTCAAAGGCTAATTGAATAAAATTCCATAAGATTGAATTCTATCCTGCACTCAGGTGAATCTTGTCGTTCAGGCTATACCGTCAACCGGTCTGCTTTCCCTCCGTGGGGATCTGGTAATCCCAACTGAGTTTCAGAGCGTCGAACGGATCCTCGTTCTTCTCGAATATATAAGAACCAGAATCGTCCGTGGGCGCTTCTGGCACGGCTTTGATCTGATCCAGGATGCCTTCGAAAGCATCGACCAGAGGGGGGTTGAAAAAGGTGCCCCGGTTTTCGATCATGATGGCCAGGGCCTGCTCGGGGGTAAACGGATCGCGGTAGGGGCGCCGGGTCGTCAGGGCGTCGTAAAAGTCAGCCACACCGATAATCTGGGCTTCGAAAGGGATGTCGTCTTTGGACCGGCCGGTGGGATAGCCGTGTCCATCCCACTTCTCGTGGTGGAAACGCACGATGGGTAAGACTTCGTTCCAAATAAATGGTACTCGCTTCAGGCCTTCATAGCCGATGGTCGGGTGTTCCTTGATCTGGGCGTACTCTTCGTCGGTGAGCCGGCCTGGCTTATTAAGGATGGCATCCTGGATTCCGATTTTTCCGATGTCGTGCAACAGACCTCCGACCCAGATCCCTTTCTGAGTCTTGGCTTTGAGGCGGCTTTCTGGCGGTAACTTTCCGTTGGCGATGGCCCACTCGATTCCATCGGTGGCCAGCACATAGCCGATGTGGGCGACCCGCTGGGAGTGGTACTTCGTGTAAGGGTCCCGGGCGTCCAACAGGCGAGAGAGCACGATCACGAAGGACTCGAAGAGTTCCTCTTGTTTTTGAGCGAACTGCTGAAGTCGGATCCCCTCCAGAGCGTTGGAGATACCCACCGTGGCCAGGAGTTGGAGGGTGGCGAACTCTTCTAAGTCGTTCTCATTTTCGGGCCGGTACTCGGAAGCCTTTCGGAAGTGAAGGAGCGCTTCCTGATAATGATTTTTGGAAGAGAGAATTGCACCCTTGGCAAAGGCACCCTTGGCGCTGTTGGGGTTGGCGTTGGCGGCCTGGTGATACGACTCGATGGCGTTTTCGTACTCCAGTAGCCGGAATTGACACATCCCCAAAAAGTATCGCGCTTCTCGCTCCCGGGGGTTTTCTTCCAGGACCTTTTCAAACTGCCGTTTGGCCAGGGTTAGTTCATTTTTCTGAAAATAGGCTTGCCCTAGAGCCGATTGGGTCTTGATGTCTCTAGGGTTGATCTCAAGCCCCCGCCGATAACATTCGACAGCCTTGTCCAACTCTCCGCAGCCCACGCAGGCCTTGCCCAATGCATAAAAGGCAAAGGGGTTAGCCTTGGACAGTTTGCAGGCCTTGATGAGTGGCTTGATGGCTTCTCGGTACCGATGCAGCGATAGCAGCACCATGCCGGTGTAATAATAAGCGTCGGACTCGTTGGGATCCAACTCGATGGTTTTTTCCAGGTGAGAAAGCGCGTCTTCGTGTTGAGCCAGCATGCGGTAGAGCAGACCCAAAGCAAAGTGGGCTTCCTTGAAGTTCGGGTCGGAATCCACGGCCGCCTGATAAGATGCGATGGATTCATCCATCCGGTAGAGCTTTTCCAGACACTTGCCCATGAGGTGGTGCCCCCGGGCTGAACCGGGATTGACCTTTTGCACGATCTCCAGGTGCTTCATGGCTTCCTCAAACTGCATGAGGTTGACGAACGCGGAAGCCATGAGCAGGTGGGCTTTGGTGTGCCTAGGGCGATCCTGAAAGGTCTTGTGGAAGCACTCGATGGCCTGGGCAGTGCGCCCCTCTTCCAAAAGCAGAGAGCCCAAAAGATAGTGCGCGTGGGGATCCCGAGGGCGGGCCTGCAAGAACTTCTGTACGCACTCGATGGCGCCCCGAATATCCTTTTTCTTGTGCAGAACCCGGGCCATGTAGTAGTTGACCTTCTCAAAGTTGGGATTCATCTGCACGACTCGTTCGAAGGCCCTGACGGCGTCGTCGAAGCCACCCAGGATCATGGCCGCTACACCCAGATTGTAGTACTTGAAGATGTTTTCTTCTTTGCCATCTTTATACACCTTCCAGGAAGCGGCAGCTTCCCGGATGGCCTGGAAACGACTGCGATCGGCCCCATCGAGATCCAGGTCCCCGTCGGTGTCGGTCATCTTCTCCCATTCCCGGATGGCGTTCTCATAGTCGCGCAAGCATGAATAGGTGATGCCCAGCTCGAAAGAGGCCTGAGAATAGAACGGGTCGATGTTGGTCGCTTTTTCCAGGAGGCGAACCGATTGGTGCAGGTGAGTCTTCTGGTTCTGGGTGTGAGCGGTCTGGCTCAAGCGGGCCTTGGGATCCTCTAGAGCATAGTAACAACGCGCCAGTTCCACCAGAAGTTCGGGGTTCTGAGGCTGATCGGAAATGGCGCGCTCGAGCGTCCGGATCCTATATTCCAGGTTAGCTTTCATAAACAGACCGTTCGGGTCCCTACAAGCTTCGACAGAGGCATCGGATTTACCCTCGCATGGCAGCTACCCGAAATTTAGTTTGGGAAAAGTCTTGACAGGTGCACCTATGTGCACTAAATTGAGTCTATCGATAGTGAACAAGCGAGCACCTTATGAAGAAACTGACCGATAGACAGCAAGAGATCCTCGATTTCATCGTGGAGGAGATTCAAAGGCAGGGCTATCCCCCCACTCTGCGAGAGATTTCCAGCAGGTTTGGTATTTCTTCCACCCAGGGGGTTCGCCGTCATATCGATGCTCTTGAAAAGAAGGGCTACATCGTAAGAGACGCCGGCGCTCGCCGGATATCGGTTTCATCGGAAATTCTGGATCTGAGCCACTCCACCGAGGTCGTCTCGGTACCGGTGCTCGGTGAGGTGGCAGCCGGGCAGCCGATTTTTGCCGACGAGCAGGTGGAGGATCGGATTCCGGTCTCCACCGATTGGGTAGGGCCCAGGGGTGAGCACTTTTTTCTCAAGGTCAAGGGTTACAGCATGGCCGACTCCATTTTACCCGGCGATATGGTTCTGGTGGTCAGGCAACAAGTGGCGAATAACGGTGAGATTGTGGTCGCCCTCCTGGAGGATGAAGCCACGGTAAAGCGGTTTTATAAAAAGGGCTCGGAGATTCGGCTGAAGTCGGACAATCCGGAGTTTGACGACATCATCCCTGA
This sequence comes from Vulcanimicrobiota bacterium, assembly GCA_041676625.1. GTDB lineage: Bacteria > Vulcanimicrobiota > Xenobia > Xenobiales > JADMJV01 > JAEXNA01. The sequence goes on along the minus strand of JBAYRN010000096.1, from coordinate 7,131 downwards.
TGGGCATCTTCAGATATTGGGTAGGGTGACCGCCTTGATGCGCCGTTACTGACCCCCCTCTCTCTGAACGACTTTTCAACGACGTTTCATTCGACACGCTGTGCACGCAGCTTAGGCATCGCTATGCCAAAAATTGGAGGATACATAATGTTAGCAAAGAGACTCGATCCCGTGGAGACTTACAAGCGTCGCTCCTACGCCCCTTCGCCCGTCTACAGGAACAGTTTGAAACGACGAAAGCTGTCGGTTCATGCCCGCTTCGTGGCTTCGGCATTCGACGTATTCCCCGGCGCCACCATCCTTGAAAACGTTTCGGCTGAAAGTGCCGGAGGACCCGGGGAGGAGCGAAAATAATGCAGGCTGCACCCGTCGAGTTTTTTAAGCTCCCTTCAGGAGAGATTTGCTTCAGTTGTCAGGACAACAGCCCTTCACCGGGGTGGGAGATCGTCTACTTCACCGTTTCGTTCGTGGTCTTTCTCTCAGCTCTATGGATGATGGGCTAATTGCCACCTCAGTCATCACTGCTACCGGGGAGCGGTCCGGCGTAGAGGATGGCTCGGGGCTTGCTACCTTCGGGAGGGCCGACCCAGCCTTTTCGTTCCATAGCGATCAGCAGGCGGCGCGCCCGGGCGTAGCCCACCTTCAACTGGGTCTGCAGCATGGAGGCAGAGGCTTGTTTCCGCTCCAACATAGCGCGTAGCGCTTCCTGGAGTAGAGCGTCGTCGGAGTCATCGTCCTCCTCATCATCCTCGTTGGCCAGGGCGTCTTCCTGGAGTTCAAACTCAATCCGGTTATCGGGCATTCCTTGCCCTTTCCAGAACTCCACCACCCGGGCGATCTCGTCGTTGCCCACGTAGCAGCCCTGGACCCGTTTGGGGTCGGAGGCGTCAACCGGCATAAAGAGCATGTCGCCTTTCCCCAGCAAGTGTTCGGCGCCGTTGGTGTCCAGGATGACTCGCGAATCCACACCGCTGGATACCGCGAAGGCTACCCGGGAAGGGATGTTGACCTTGATCAGCCCGGTGATCACGTCGGCGGAAGGTCGCTGGGTAGCGAGCACCAGGTGAATACCCGCTGCGCGGGCCTTTTGGGCGATGCGGCAGATACTGGTCTCCACCGATTTGGAGGCGACCATCATCAGGTCGGCAAGCTCATCGATGATGACCACGAACCAGGGCAGCGGTGCCTCCGGGAACTTCTGATTGTATTCGGCCAGGTTGCGCACTTTGTTGTCGGCGAAAAGTTTGTAGCGCTCTTCCATGAGGGCCACCACCTGGTGCAGAGCCTGGGCTGCCTTCTTGGGGTCCACGATGATCTCACCGCCCTCGGATTCGGAGAACCCCACCAGGTGAGGGATGTCTTCATAGACCGAGAGTTCTACCTGCTTCGGGTCCACCATCATCAGTTGAAGCTGGTCGGGAGTAAATCGATACAAGAGCGAGACGATGAGGCCGTTGACGCACACCGACTTACCCGAGCCGGTCGTTCCAGCCACCAGCAGGTGAGGCATCTTCTGCAGGTCGGTGACCACCGGACGCCCGCTCAGGTCTTTGCCCAGGGCCACCGTCAGTCCCTTGGATTCCGTGAACACGGAGTCGCGAAGGATATCTTTGAGCACAACCAGGTCGGTATACTTATTGGGAATCTCGATGCCGATGGCGCTCTTGCCCGGGATGGGAGCTTCGATGCGGACCGCCGTGGAGGCCAGGGCCAGGGCGATGTCGTTGGTGAGGGAGGTGAATTTTGCCACTTTCACGCCCCGGGCGGGCTGCAGTTCGTAGCGGGTGACCGCAGGACCTCGGACGATCTGCAGGAGTTTGGCCTTCACTCCAAAGGCGTCCAGGGCATCCAACAGAGCTTGAGATTTATCCTCGGTGGGTGGCCGCCGGTCTGCGTACGGGATATCGTCGAGCAGGACCAGGGGTGGAAGTTCGAAGGTACGAGCCCGGGGTACCACCGCTTCGGCTTCATCGCTATTGGTTAATTTAGGTCGCTGGAGTTCCAGACTGTCTTCGATCTCCGAGGAGTCGGCGAACCTCACGATGTTGTCGTTGAGAAGAGCCGGTTCGGCTTCGGGCTGTTCTGCCGCAGGTTCTGCCGGGGTCGCCACCATTCGGGGGGCCGGGGGAGGCTCCGGTATAGGCGGAGCCTGGACCTGCTGAACCGGGGCCGGTTCCTCGCTGTCCACGGAGAGAAAGCAGGGAGCGGGGGTGCGCTCAAGTTCGGGCTCGATGGCGGGTTGCTCATCGGAGGAGGGAGGCTCCGGGGCCCTGTCTTTGGCTTGCCATAGCTCTTGCCAGGTGTTGCGCAAACGAAGCCTGGATTCTCGGAAGTATTCCAGCACCATAGAAAGTAACTGGCCAGCTTCCTCTTTGAGAGCAGGCACGAATCCAGCGACCGCCAGGCAGAAGAGTGTCGCTGTCAGCAGCCAGGCACCGCCGGGGCCCAGGGCGGCCAACTGAACTCGATCGAGCAGCCTCCCCAGCCAGCCACCGCTGTGGGCCCATCGCTCGATGAGCAAAAGGGAAGCTAGCATCAGGGGAAAGAGAAAGGTATAGCGGGTCCGTTTTAAAGGGCGAAAGCCTGCGCAAGACAGGACCAGATAACAGGTGGCCAGGGGGACCATCAAGGCTCCCTGACCCATAAATGAAAAAAGGCCCAGGCTCAGGCGCGCGCCGACGTGCCCGGTCCATTCCGGATGGACCAGGGTCAAGGTCAAAAAGGGTACCACGAAGGCCAGCCCCACGAATCCGATCTGAAGGCGCCGCCTATTGGGGATGCGCCAGCTGTCGCACAGCAGATGCGAGCCGATCTTTTCTCCCTGGACTCTGGGTCGGGATAGCCCGAACCGTTTCCGCCCTCGTTTGCTGCCAGCAAGCTCTTGCTCGACCGCGGGAAGGTTTTCTTGTGAGGATTCCGCCATGGGTTGAATTTCTGTCAAGAGAGGGTCATTCCTTGCGTGATACGGGAAGGGCAACAAAGAAGGATTAGCAGGGCGGACCGCATATTTGTGCAGGATAGCTTGCAGGGCACGGAGCCTTGCTTTATAGTGTCCGTCTGTTTCAGCGGACCGTCATGGAGAGATTATGTTAGTAGAACCCAACCTGGATGTTATGTTGCACGACAAAGAGATCGGATTGAAGAACAAGTTTGTTCTGGTCACTCTGGCCCTCAAGCGAGCCCGTCAACTCAACGATGGCAGCCCGGCACTGGTCGACATCGATTCAAAAAAACCGGTCACCATTGCCTTGCACGAGATTTATTACAACAAGGTTCGTATTCGTGACGAGGGCTCCGAGCAGTCTCCGCGTGTTTCGCATGAAGACGCTCAGGCTGCTGCTCTGGCCGCCGCCCTCGGAACACCTCCGCTACTCGATGACTGAGGTGTCTGGGCGACTTGTTCGACGAGAAGGCTTATAACGAGCTGGTCCAGTTGAGGGAGTCGGTAGACTCCCTTGTTCGATTACAGCAACATCGGCATCGGCTAGAGGCGAGAAAGCCTCAGTACGCATTTGATGAACTGCTAGAGGAGTTTTCCCGGCTCCGAGGCAGTTTTCTTCATATCAACGCAGGCTCTCCTCCCATGATGAGAGCAGGGGACGATCTCTTGCCCTTGACCCAGGAGCCGCTGACCCCGGCGGACTGCCGCTTTCTAACCGGTTCCTGTCTTTCGCCCGAGCAACTCCGGCATTGCTACGGCGGCCAGGAGCTCGACCTCAACCTGATCGACGGGGACAACGGCTTTCGAATTCACGCTTACCTGGAACGGGGCTGTCCGGCCCTTTCCATCCGTCGCATTCGCACCGACATTCCGCGCTTGGTGGAGTTGGGGCTTTCCGGGAGTTCGGTGGAGAGCTTTTTGGGTTCAAAGGATGGCGGTCTCATGCTGCTGACAGGTCGCCCCCGGAGCGGCAAATTCAACACCTTTGCCTCCCTGATTCAGTTCATCAACTTCCAGCAGTCGTCCCGGATCGTTTCCATTGAGCCGGTGGTGCAGTTCTGGCACAAGGCGGAGAAGTCGGTGGTGGTACAGCGGGAGGTTGGGTCCGACACCCGCACCTTCGCCCGGGCGGTTCGCATCGCGGTGCAGCAAGACCCGGACATTCTTTGCGTAGGTTCGGTCCCAGATCCCGAGACCGCCGAGATCTTGCTGCAAGCTGCCGCCGGAGGGCATCTGGTGATCGCGATGCTGGACGGCTCCAGTGCGGTGCGGGCGGTGGACAACTTTGCCTCGGCCTTCGACCCTGGCAATAAGAGATTGCGCCAACTGGTGGCCAGGGTTCTCCGGCTGGTGGTTTGCCAGCACCTGGTGAATCGGGCCGACGGTCGGGGGCAGGTGCCGGCTCACGAAGTGTTGGACTGTAACCGCGAAGTGAGAGAGGCGGTACAGCGGGGGGACCTCAGCGACCTCCACCGACTCATGGAGCATTTCGGAATGCAGACCCTGGGGCGCCACCTGTCGCGCATGATCGAGGTCGGGCTGGTAAACTACGACGACGCTCTGCAGTTGGTGGACGCCAGCCAACTCGAAGTGACCAGGCCTTCTCAATTGCAACTTGCACCACCTACCTCTGAGAGCGAGATGGACGACGAGACGCCTCTGATGTCCTGGCTCTAGAAGCGCACGGCTAGGAGGGAAAAGTCGTCGGTGATCCGTTCTCGGGTGAATTTCCTGATTCGGCTGTAAAGCCGATTGACCAGGCGCTGGGCGGAATTACCCTCATGCTTTTCCAGGATGTTTCGAATCCGGTCGAGGCCGAAGAATTCACCCGAGGGTGAGCGAGCTTCGGTCAGGCCATCGGTGTACATGAGCAGCCACGAACCTGGCTCGAGGGGGAGAGTCTTTTCCTCAAATTCGGCGTCCGCCCAGGCCCCGATCATGATGCCATCGGCTTCCAGGAGTTCGGCCTCGGTCTGCGGGCCTTTCCAGTAAAGAGGCTGCTCGTGTCCGGCGCAGGCGTAGGTGAGGCGCATCTCTTCCAGGCAGGCCTCGGCGTAGAAGACCGTGACCGCCCGAGACATCTCGGTGGAAGACTTGAGTACGTGATGGTTCAGCATGGACAGGGTCTTGGCTGGTCCGTAGCCGGCCGAGGCGTAGCTGCGGATCACGTGCTTGGCCCGGATGGTCTGAATGGCAGCCTCCGGCCCTTTCCCTGAAACATCGGCGATCACAAAGGCGCACTTCTTTTCCCCCAGAGGGATCAGCTCGTAGTAGTCGCCGGAGAGGTCCATGGAGGGGATGAAGCGGTGGCCGATGGTCAGGCTCTTGAAGCTCATTTTTTCGTCGGGGATTAGAGAGTTCCTCAGTAGCTCAGTGACCTGCTCCTTGTCGGCGAAAAGCCGAGCGTTTTCGATGGCCACCGCCGCCTGTCCGCAGAGGGTGCTCAAGAGACTGAGTTGGGCCGGAGTGTGGTCCACGTAGTCCCGATAGTAAACGTTGATCAGCCCGATGATGTTTCCCCGGGTCTTGATGGGTACTGACAGGCCGGTGCGGATGATGGTGTTGGGGTCGGTGATGGGCAGCGGCTTTTCTTCGTGGTAGACCAGAGTCTGGCCAGTCTTGACAGCCACCCCGGCCGGTCCTTCTCCCACCGCGATGATCTCCTTGTGCTGCTCTGGTTCCAGGCCTTTGATCGCTTTGACCTTCAGGTGGTTGCCTTCCTTGAGCATGAGGACACAGGCTTCAGCGTTGAGTATGGTCCGTACGTGATAGACGATCTCCTCTAGAACCCGGGTGAGTTGAAGGGTGGAGGTGACCGCTTTACTCACTTCAAAGAGCGTACCGAGTTCATTCATTTTGAACCGGATCATGCCGTGCAGGCGCGCGTTGTCCACGGCGATCGCGGCCTGGTTGGCAAACCCCTTGATGAGGCGGATCTCTTGCTGGCGAAAGCGGATACTGGGGGGGACGAAGCAGTTCAGGACGCCCACCATCCGCTTTTTGGCGATCAGCGGAACCGACAGTAGTCCCCCGAAATTGTGAGCCACCAGTTCTTTCTTGACGGACTCGTCGGTTTCGTCCTGATCGACGTAGTGGGCGTGAGGCTTCTTGCTCTCTACGCTCTGCTTGGCCATACGGGCTTGAAAACTCGGTTGCTGAAACGCCTCGTCGTCGGGGCCACTGGTTTCGATGCGGAAGCTTTCGCCCGTTTCGTCGAGCACCAGCAGAGCGCAGGAGACCGAGTCCAGCAGTTCCACCGCCTGGTCCACGATCAAGCGGATCACCCGGGGCAGGCTCAAGGTGCCGGTGATGGCTGTGGAAACCTGATAAAGGGCCTTAAGCGGGCCCAGGTTTTCTTGCAGTTTCTGGATCAAGGAGGCCCGTTGAATGGCGTTTGCCAGTTGCAGACTGAGGGTGAGGAGTTGGCGGGTACCGGCCGGTGAAAAGTGATGGGCCCCTTTGGAGGAGTCCAGGAAGATGAGCCCTAGCAGGCGATCTTGAGATTTCAGCGGGAGGATCAGGCAGGCGTAGCTGGGGAGGAGAGTGGTGAACTTTTCAAAGCCTGACCCTTCCTCGGGGGCCGAGTTGAACTGGATCGGGGTGCCCTGGAAGAGGCTCTGCTTGTTGTTTGAGGAGAAGCGCGATATGGAGAGCTTGAAGGTGCTGAAGAACTGCTCTTGATCGGGGGACAGTCCGCTGGCCGAGGCCACCGCGAAAAACGACTTTCTACTGTCTTTGAGTAAGATCATGCAGCGATCGACCCCGGCCAGTCGGGTGAAGACTTCGGTGGCTGACCCCAGAATGTCGTCTAGTTCCTGGGCTTCCTCGATAGTTCGAGCCGCCTGATACAAGGTGGTGGCCTCCCGGGCACGCTCCTGTTCCCATTCAAAGATCTGGGCGTTCTCGATGGCCATGGCCGCTTGCTCGGCGAATTGGTGGAGCGTATTGATGAGGACGGGCTGGAGATCTCGAGGCTCCCTGGCTAGAGTGAGCAAAGCCTTGAGACGCCCGTGGCGAGCGATGGGCAGGTAGAAGTAGCCACTCTCCGGGGGGTGAGCATTTCTCTCCAAAGAGAAATTGAGGACTTCCTGCTGCCCTTCGATGAGCTTGATGGAGGCGTGGTGAGCATCCACCAGTTTGGCTGAGACCTCCAGGATCAGACGAGAGAGATCTTCCAGATTGAGAGCGGT
>JBAYRN010000095.1:0-22050 GCA_041676625.1 Vulcanimicrobiota bacterium | reverse complement strand
TTTCTCCTCCTGGAGTGGAATTTTCTGTGGAATAGTGGACCTATTTGAGGAAAATTTCGCTTCAGGAGGTGGAAAATGAACAAGTTTGGTGACCGAAGGCTGAATGTCCACAGGCCCTAGTTCTTTTCGGGCTTGGGCAAGGGCGTTCATATTGGTGGTCCTCCAACCTAGAGTCTATGAAAGCTTTCTATAGCTATCACACCACAACACCCTTCAAGGCACAGACTGCAACTCGGCCCCGCTTGGGGTATCCAATGGTATGCTCGCATCTTCAAGTATCCCGTCGATGAGGTCCCAAAAATCCGGCCGGGCGGAAGGCCCTACCGAAACCTCTGGCTGTTCGACCCGAACCCGCCCCAGAACCTGATAATAGAGTTCCAGATACTCCCCCACCGCTTGCTCGTCGGCGTTCTCCTCTAAGACCTGGCTTTTCAAAAACCGGGCCATCCCCGGGTCGGCACGTTCGAGACGGTCAAGCTGCTCTCGAATGCCTCGAGTCTTCTCCAGAAGCGTCTGCAACTGCTCCAGCCTCTCCTCTCCCCTGGGATGAGTGCGCAGCCAGTCCGGTCCCCCGCCGCCCCGCTGCTCGGAAAGCTGTCTCAGCTTTTCTTGGACCAGCAAGAAGTCTTGCGGCAGGTAGCCCGCCGCGTAGGCGAGCATCATGCCGTCTCGGTCGGCCTCCAATTCATAGCCCCGAGAATAACCCCGGACCAACACCGTGGCTAGAATGTCGGAGCCCAGGCGGGCCCACGGAATTCCCGTGGCCACCGTGACCAGCAGGCCGATCACCCCGGCTTCTCGGGACCGCTCGTACTGTCGGCGAGCGTGCTTGCGTTCGGAATGAGAAAGCTCGTGGCCCAGGATGCCCGCCAATTCATCGTCGGACTCCAGAATCTCCAGCATGCCCGAGGTAATGTAGATAGGACCGGTGGGAGCCGCGTAGGCGTTGATGGTATCGGTATCCAGCACCATGAAGCGGTAGCCCTGGTCGAGAAACCGGTTCTCCTTCAGCAGCTTTCGACCGATCGTTTCCACCCGCCGGGTCTCCGGTCCCTCGGGAGCCAACCGATATCGTCCCTCGATACTGCCGGCCACGATCTCGCCCAGACGCCTGTCGATGCTGTCGTAGAGCGACGAGCGGTTGGATTCCGGGTAGCAGACGCGACAGGGTTCGAATCCTTGAATTTCCGCCACCTGCCCACTTTCCAGTTGAGAATACGCGACCCGGGGTGAAAGGTGGGCGGCATCGCTTCGATGATAGAGTCCGGAGTGGGGATGCCCCACCACCGGGATGGTTGCCACCTCGGCCAGCTGAGCGGCCCGGGTCATGGCCAGTTCACGGGCCTGCCGGGGGGTATCCGCCTCCTCGCTATCGAGCAGGATGACCACCGGCTCTTCCGCTCCGGTCTTGGTGTCGTAGAGGCGTCCGATCACCCGGTCTTTGTCGGCGGGCCTCAGTAAAATCACGAAGCGAGAGCTAAAATAGTGGGAAGCCCAGGTGCTGGAGAGCAACCTGCGAGGGTGGTGCAGAAGTTGGACCCGCTGCTGGTAAGAAAGGATCTTCAGCGGCTCGCTTCGGAGCAGCTCCTTCCAATCGGTGGAGACCTCCCGACCCAGCGCAGCCGGTGGCTCAAAACCGCCTTGTTGCTCCGGGTCCCACTCCCCCTCCCGATCAACCACCAGGACATGAAGCCTGTTCTCGCTCGATTCCTGAGCCCAGCCGATCCCGATCAGACTGAGACTCAACAGAATCGCTGAGACTGCACCTCTCACCCCATGGACTCCAAATATCGGTCCAGCCGCTCCTGACCTTCTTCAACGGCTCGCACCAACTGCTCTAATCGCTCGATGCAGCGCTGATAGTGGCCGTTCTTGGCGTCCGTCTCAAAGGTCTTGGCCAGCTCCCGCAGCCCCAGCAATCCCACCGAGGCCGAAGCACCCTTTAAAGTGTGAAACGGCCGGTAGCAGTCGGCGTGGCCCTCTGCGAGCATAAGCCTGGCCTCGTCCAGACTGCCTTTCGACGATTCCCGATACGTCTCAAATAGCTCTTCGGCGAACTCGCGGTCACCGTCTAAAAGCTCTTCGAGAAACTCCTCGTCTAGCTCGGATGCAGGCTGGGCCACCCTGTCCTAGGCCTCTTGCTTATTAGCGGTTATATCGAACTTGATCACCACTTCATCACGGATCAGGTCGTCAGGTTTGCCGGCGTAAGCAACATTGAAGTCTTTACGGTTGATAGAGAACTCGGCTTTGGTCTTCACCGTGTCGCCCTCCAGCGTGATCTCCGCTGGGAAGGTGATGGATTGGGTCACGCCTCGCATGGTGAGGTCGCCGGTCACGTTGTAGCCGGCATCAGCCTTGGCGATACCGGTGCTCTTGAAAGTACTGGTGGGGTTGTTGGGTACGTCGAAAAAATCCCCGGTCCGCAAATGCTCGGTCAATTTGTCGGTATCGGAGTAAACTGAGGCCATGTCGATTCTCAACTCCACCACCGCCTGCTCCAAGTTTTCTCCGGGCACGGTCACCGAACCCTCCACCTTTTTAAAACCACCGTCGTGGGAGCCGGTCACCTTGGAACCCACGAAGCCCACTTCCGTGCCCTCGGCAAAGCCGTAAACAGTACCCTCGGCCGGAGCGGCTTGGGCGTTCTCCCCGGGGGTCTGAGGCGCCTCCGGAGTCTGATCGGTTGCCGTGGTGGGGCTGGATACTCCGGCGGCCGGTACATTATCGGCCGGATTGGCGGCGCATCCGGAAAAGAATAGGGCTCCTGCTAACAGCATTGGGGCAAACTTGGTCATCTTGGTCATGTCGATTCTCCTGAAGGATCATTTGTAGATGAAGCAGGGCGTTCGGTGAACCTTTGAATCGGCCCTGCGAGGTATGCCCGTCTTGGCTTCGAAAGGGCTCGGCAATGGTAGAAGAAGTCTTCAAGAACCTGGTTGATCAATTCAGCGATCCCTTTACCTGCTTACGAGAACTGGTGCAAAACGCCATGGATGCGGGTTCCGAGCAGATCGAGATCAAGACCATTTATCTCTCGGACCCGGGTGGGGTCTGTCTGGAAGTGAGGGACTACGGTGAGGGCATGAACCGGGATCTCATCGATGGCAAGCTCACCCGGCTCTTCTCTTCTTCCAAGGAAGACGATCTCACCAAGATCGGAAAGTTCGGAATCGGCTTTGTTTCAGTCTTCAGCTTGAAACCCGATCTGGTGATCGTGGACACCGGCCGGGACGGAGAGTACTGGCGCATCGCCTTCGATGGGGGCACCGACTTTCAGCTCTTTCAACTCCACCAACCCATCGAGGGCACCTCGGTCAGGCTTTACAAGCTTCTTCCCTACGAAGAGTTGGAGGAGTTCGAGGAGCGGGCGAAAGAGACGGTTTCTCGCTGGTGCCGCCACTCCCACGTGGATCTTTTCTTTAACGGCGAGAAGGTCAACCAGCCCTTGGAAGTTAGCTCGGCTTGCCGAGTCGAAGTCAAGGACCCCCTGGGGCTTTTCAGCGTGGGGCTGACCAATGAGTTCCCCACTTCTTACGGCTTCTACAATTCCGGCCTCACTCTAAATGAAGGCAAGCAAGAAACCCTACCCGGGGTGACCTTCAAGGTCCTCTCCAACCACCTGGAGCACACCCTCACCCGAGACGCCGTACTGCAAGACCAAAACTACGAAAAGGTCACCAAGCGACTGCTGGCAATCGTGGCTGACCAGTTGTTCGATCAGCTTTGTCAAGAGATGTGTTCTGTCGATCCCGAAGCCCGGGACAAGACCGCGGAAGTGGCCGGTTCTTACCTGAGAAACCGCTATCCCGAACTCAGCCGGACGCAACTCAAGCAACCATTTATGAACGACCTGTTCGGAAATCCGGTGAGCCTGAAGCAGTTGGCCCATTGCGCCAAAGAGGAGACCCGCTTTTTCGCCGGTGGGCGAAAGACCGTATTAGCCGAACGAGCCACCCGAGAGGAAATCCCCATCCTCGACATCGATCCGGAAGGCCCCACCGCCGATTTGTTGAGCAGCCTCTTTGAGGTTCCGGTGGTGGCCCTGGAAAAAAGCCTGGCGGTGAGCCGTATCGTAGAGAGGCCGCCGGGGCTCAAATCTATCGCCTCGGATATGCGCGCTTTATTGAAGCAAGGGCGGATCTTTGTGAGTTCGGTGGTGGCGGTGGAGTATCCCGACTCGGTGGCTCCGGCCGGTTCCCCACCTTGCACTTTTGCCCTGGGTGCGGATCGCCTGGTGCGACGTTTTCGTAAGGGGTTTTGGGCTACCAAATACCTGCTCCCTCAACAACTGCTCCTGGATATTCATCACCCCCTGGTTCGAAAAGCACTCTCTCGAGCCGAGCACCCGGCCGGAAGGCGACTGGCGGTCTACGCCCTCTGCAAATCGGCCCTGCTCAATGACGGCATCGCGCCTTCCACCGAAAATCAGTTATTAAAAGTCATGCTGGAGAGGGGCTGACCATGGAGACCGCCACCAACCCGTTCAACGATTTTGTATTCCTGAACGCCACGCCCTCGGATCGGGGGAGTTTCACTCTGGCCACCGAGAAAGCTCTCAGCAAGCTGGAAAAGTTTCAACTCCCGGACCCCAAGCTGTTCATCCTTCAGTGGGTCCAGGCGTTGGTAGCCTCCGGTGCGCAAAACATCACTATGCAATACGAAGAGAGCAGTATCCAGAACAAATTTGAACTCAGCATCGAATTCGACGGCCCCGGCTACACTCGAAGCGAAGTCGACGGGCTCTACGATCAGGTTTTTCGTTCCGGCAGAGATCGTTCCGTGGATCGGCTTCGAGAGCTTGCTCTGGGCTGGTTGAGCGCGTGCTCCCTTCCCCTCACTGAAATGTGGCTAGACTCCAACGGGCGTCGTCGGATCAGACGTAAGGACAAGGGGGTCCCCCGGGAGATCACGGAAGCCAGCCCCCGCAGTGAACTCGCTAAGGAAAGTGCGGTCACTCTCGATCACCAACTCGTGATCGAAGGCAAAGGAACCCCGGGTTTGGATGAGATCGTACGGCAGCGATGTCGAGAAGTGACCTGTAGACTCACCCTGAACCAGGATTCCGTGGGAGGCGGTCAGTCCGGGGTGCCCTGGCCCAACAAACCTTTTCGGAACGGTCCCACCAGCGGAGTCATTGGAGCCACCTATGGAGGCAGCGCCTCCAGCAACCTGGCGTTTCTGCGCTACGGGGTCGAGTTTGTCAGTCGTACCGAGCCGTCACTTCAACCACCCGTCATCGCCCGAGTTACCGACAATAGTCTCTCCAAAAACGTCTCCCAGACCGACGTGGTGAGAGACGAGGCCTACGAAGAATTTTTAGGCCGGTTGCGCTCCGAGATGAAGAAAATGAGTTTGGAGCTTACCAATAAGCGGATTCCAAGCTATCAGCGGGATGCTCTGAACACTTTCATGCAGTCTTATCTGATGAGCTACATCGATATTCGAGTTTTCGAAAACGAAGAGCGCCTCCAACTCATGGGTGACGAGTTTGGAAACCTGGTCCGCTTTCCCATGTTTAAGGCCGCCGGAAAGAACTACATCTCGCTGGCCGGGCTGCGGGAAGAGTATCAGAAGCGAGGATATCTTCTGTACTCTCTGGACAGTCGCTCCCAGTTGGCCCGGTGGGATAGTCTGCTACTGGTTTGTGAGGTGGAAGAGGTTCAGGTCCTGCGAAAGTACTTCCCCAACCTGACCGCGGTCACCTATGAAGAGGTGCGGGCCCTCAGTCAGGGCACTCTCCAGCACAAGCTCGCGGGTGCCAAACGACTCATCCCGGTGGTCAGTACGACCCATACCCTCAGCAGTCAAGACGACAACACCTTGACCCTGATCATTCCCGACACTTATCCCACCGGCCAGGCTCTGGTGGTGGACCACGGCAAGCGGTACGGCACCGCCCTGCCTGGGGTTGGGGTGACGCTGCTCATCGAGAGCCCCTCGGGCGAACTGAATCAGGGCCAACTCGCCCGGCTCAGTTTTTCTCTCCGGGACCCCCTGTTTCTTTTGTTGAACCATCTCTGCAGCAAACTCTCCGACCCTGAGATCTCCCGAAATCAATCCCGCATGCGCTACGCCGAGCTTGCCTGCGAACTCATTGACTATCTGCACTTCGACGGACAGAAGCAGAAAATGTCCAGTATCGTTCGCTCCGCCCCCATCATCGGGCTGGAAGATGGCAACCTGGTGAGTTTGGACGACCTGCTCCTCTTTGTGCGGTTGACCGGCGAAGCTTTTGTCGGCGGGGCCTTCGTAGAGGGCTTGGAATCAGGTGCCCTGGATCCCATGCCCTGCGCTGCGAAGCTCCTGGAGAAACTCCTACTCTCCACCCAGACCGTCAAGACCCGGTCCATCCGAGAGCGGCTCGAGAGCGACCCCGAGTGGAAGTTTAAGTTGAGAAGACAGACCTTGATGAGAGGGTTGTCCAAGAATCCAATGCCTGAGCAGGCCCTGAAAAACTTCGCCAGCGAAGCCGAAGCCGAGGCTCGAGTCATGGCGGAAATGGAAAAGGAGTATCGAGATGCTCTGAAGGGCCCCAAGCTTTTCGTGAAACCCGAAGAAGATCGTTTACAGCAACTCGCCGAAGATCTGGCCGATGACAGCTTCATTCCGTTTGACCTGCAAGCCATGGGGCAGGCGGAAGAGACCACGGCGCCCCTTCCCTCCCCCACTGCCCCAAAAAGCTCCAGCAGGCCGTCGATGCCGACCCTGGATGAAGATCTGGGTAGCCTGCGCCAAATTCTCGGTGACTTCTGTGCCACCCCCCAGGCCGTTCACGTAGAGCGTCGGGAAGAGCAGTTTTCGCTTCATCTCAGCACGATCTGGACCGACCCCCGAGCTGACTCCATCCAGTTTCTCCGCAACGGCGAGCGGAACACCCTCTCCCACCCTCTTCCCCTGGAGGGTTTTCTTAGAGTCTCTGCAGACTTCCAGGGCGACCCAAGCGAGGTGCTCAACGAGGGCGTGGAACAGTTGGCTCTCAAGGTTTTGGGTGGATTTAAGGCAGAGCCCATGCAAGAGCGACAACGAAAACGGCTGAGAGAATGGCTGCTCCACTGTTGTCGGATGCTAAAGTTTTGGAGTACCGAAAACCGGGCCGTCACCAATGACCTCATTGAGCTTCCCCTTATTCCGTGCCTGGGCGATAAGGTGCTCTCCCTCACCCAGCTTCGTAATCAGGCAAGTCGACTGGAGCGCACCCTGGTGATGGAGCCCGGGCTGCGGGAAGTCAACCCGGATCCCACCCACGACGTCATCGTTTGGCAGGCCGATTGGAGAGAAGAACTGTTTTCTCTGCTGAACTTTCCTCCCCGAGAAAATTGGCGAGGGAGTTCCGGTGAACGTGACTTCGACACCCTGCTCAGGGGGGCTTTCAAAGAGATCGCCACCGTGATCGCCGGCCGCCATGATGGGCTCATCCGCCCCGATTTGATCGGTAAACTCTCCGGCGAGGCGTCTTTCTGGACTCGCTGGAGGTCGGGCTTTCTCAGTTGGGATTCCGATCTGGACAAGGCTCTGGTCAACCCCAATCACAAGCTCGGGAAGAAGCTCACGGATCGATTTCGATCCGATCCGGTATGGAGTTCGCTGCTCGCTTCCGCTCTCTTCTCCACCATCAACCGAGGTCTGGAAGAAGTGGAAGATCATCACGAGAAAGCATTTCTCGAAGGACTGCTGGATACACTGGCCTGAAGAGACAACTCCGACACGCTCCTCAGTCACCCAGGATCTCTACCTTGAAGTGGGAAGTCCTTTACTCAGCGTGCCAAACACTGAAAATCTAGCACTAACCGTCCTGGTGGTCGAAGACCACACTCCTTCACGCGACGCACTGAAGATGTCGCTGGAGGACTGGTCTCATAACGTCTTTACTGCCGTCTCGGGCGATGAAGCCCTCAGGATATTGCAGGAGCAACCGGAGATCCGAGTTTTGCTGACCGATTGGCGCCTCCCCGGAATGGATGGACTCGAGTTGTGCCGCCGGGTGCGCGATCAACGGGGCCGTTTTCTCTACATCATCGTGATGACCGCGCGCAACGAACGCGGCGACCGGAGCCGGGCCTTGGAGGCCGGGGCCGACGGGTTTATCGACAAACCCCTCGACCTGCATGAGCTACAGTCTCAAATCGCGGTAGCCGCCAGGATTCGCACCCTGGAGTTTCGACTGGGCGAGGAGATCTCGAAACTCACCGACGCCAACGCCGATCTCAAAGAGGAATACGAAACTCGGGAGACCATACGTAGTCTGGGCATTAAGCTCGCTGGAGAGCTCAAGCGTGAGGCTCTGGTCCACTCCTTTTTAGAGGCAGCTACCCAATTGGTCAGCGCCCAATCGGGGATCTTCGTGCCGAACGACGCTAAGCCGGACGGTATTTTCTGTTTGCCAGCCGTCGAGAATAAAGAAGAAGTCCTGGAGTGGACCGAACGCTTCTGTTGCGATCACGATGGCTTGCTGATGAACGTTACGAGCAAACTTGAGGATGATTCCCCGGCACCTGTCCGCTCTCTTCTGGTCGCGCCACTCTTCACCGCCTCGGGCGGACGATTGGGAACTCTCTATCTCACCCACTCCATACCCGAGCAATTCAACGAGCGCTCGCAAAGAGTCATTCAGGGGTTGGCGGCTCAGGCCTCGGTAGCCCTGGACAGCGCCCGACTCTACGAGGCCTCGGTTGAGATCCAGCGACGGCTCCGAGAAAAAAACCGGGAGCTCAAAGAGCGCCTTCGCCAACTCGACGCCTTGCGGGCCGAATCGGAAGCAACCCAGCAAAACCTGGATCAGGTCCTCTCAGGTATCCAGGAGGCTTTCGTTCTGCTGGGTCCCAACCTCCGATTTCTCTACTTCAACCAGCAGGCCAGCCTCATGGCCGGCTCCCCCTGGGAGCAAATGGAAGGCCGGTCCTACTGGGAAATTTTCCCTGATTTTGTAGGCTCCGAATTGGATGATGCTCTGCAACAGGTCGCAGAAAAGAGAACGCCTGCCCGACTGGAAGAGTATTACGGAGAACGAGGACGCTACTACGAGCATCGCATCCACCCGGCCTCCGAGGGCCGGATCACCATATTCAGTACTGACATCACGGAAGCCAAGAAGGCGGAGTTAGCCGCACGCAAGACCGAACTCTGGCTGAGAGCCATTTTCCACCAGACCTCAGGTTTTTTCGCCATCCTCCATCCGGACGGCGAGGTGGCCCAGATCAACCAGGCCTTCCTCGACATCGTCGGGTATGCAGGCGAGCAGATCGAGGAACGACCGATCTGGGAGGCCCCCTGGTGGCCGGACGAAGAGCAAGAACGGCTGCACCAGAGCCTGACCCGGGTAAGCCACGGTGAGCGGGTGCGAGAAGTGGTAACCTATCGACTGGATGACGCCACTGAGAGATCGATGGACCGGACCCTCACTCCGATCCTCGACGAGGTAGGTCAGATCAGGTACTTGCTGGCCGAGGGGCTCGACATCAGCGATCTCAAGCGCACGGAACAAGAGCTCGCCACGGCTCGCGACCAGGCTCTTTTGGCCAACCGAATGAAGTCCCAGTTCCTGGCCAATATGAGCCACGAGATCCGCACTCCTCTCAGCGGGATCCAGGGCATGACGGAGTTCTTGCAGGAGACTCACCTGAATGAGGCCCAACTGGAATACGTCGACGCCATAAGCCGCTGCTCCCACGGCTTGTTAGCCATCGTAGGAGACGTCCTGGACCTTTCCCGGATCGAAGCCGGGGAACTGGAAATCCGAGAGACCGCCTACCCTCTGGAGCGCACCGTCCGAGACCTGGTCTCTCTTTTCAATTACCGGGCCAATGAAAAGAACATCAAACTGACTTGCCAGTTCTCTCCGGAACTTCCGCAATACGTGGTGGGAGACCCCGACCGCTTAAGGCAAATTCTAGTCAATTTGGTCAACAACGCCATCAAATTTACCGATCTGGGATTCGTGAGAGTGGAGGTCAAACCGGGGCATCGCGGGGACTCGAACTCCGTGCTCTTTGAGGTGCACGACAGCGGGGTGGGTATCGCCCTGGAAGAGCAGGACAAACTGTTCAAACCGTTCAGCCAGCTCGACTCCACACCCAGCCGGCGTCACGGCGGCACGGGGCTGGGGTTGTCCATCGTGAAAAAACTGGTGGAGTTGATGGATGGGAGCGTGGGCTGTCGTAGCGAGTTCGGCTCCGGTTCTACCTTCTGGTTTGAGCTACCCCTGCCGGCCGGCCAGGAGCCGAGTGGGGAGGAGGGTGCTCCGGCCCTGGAGACCAGCCCCCTCCTACCGGATCTAACCCCTCACCTCAAGGTCTTGCTGGCCGAGGACAGCCCCATCAATCGTCGAGTCGTTCTCCTTCAATTGGAACGCTCGGGAGTGAAGGCCCAGGCGGTCTGTAACGGCCTGGAGGTCCTGGAAGTCCTGGAGAAAGAGAGCTTCCATATTATCCTCATGGACTGCCAGATGCCGGAATTGGATGGATACCAAACCGCCACTCGAATTCGTAAAAAGGGTGATCATGAGACCGTGATTTTGGCCCTGACCGCGCACGCCCTGAAGGGCGAGCGGGAGAAATGCCTGGCCGCCGGGATGGACGACTACATGGTCAAACCGCTCTCCATCGAAGGCTTGCAGGAACTGTTGGCCCGATGGAGCCAGTCCTCGCGAATCAGCCCTCGTATACTTAAGTCTCTGCCGAGCGCTCCAAGAGTTTAGCGACGTGGCGCATGACATCTCCGGTAGCGTATGGCTTCACGAAATAGCCCGAAAAATTGGGAAACGCTCGGGCCCGGTCGAAGTCTTCCCTTGAACTCTTGGCGGTGAAGATCACCACCGGGAGATCCGACAGATGGGTCTGTTGAGAGATAAATTCACAGACCTCCCAGCCGGAGCGAGAAGGCAGCATGATATCCAATAAGAGAAGGTCCGGGGCATCCTGGGCCAACTCCTTGACGGCCACCTCTCCATCCACGATGGGAGTGACCTGGTAGCCAGCCTTTTGCAGGTTGTAACAAAGCACCTCGTTGAGCTGCTCGTCATCTTCAACCACCATAATTTTTGCCACGTCTTACTCCTTTTCTACGCATCCTGGTAGTTCGATACGAAATAGGGTTCCCTCCCCCAATTCACTCTCCACCGTGATCGATCCCCCGTGAGCTTGCACGATCCGTTGCACGATGGACAACCCCAGCCCCGTTCCACCACGGTTAGGGGTGCGGGCCTGGTCGACCCGATAAAACCGCTCAAAGAGAAAGGGAAGAGACTTCTCCTCGATACCGGGGCCGTTGTCCCGCACGCTTAGAACGACCCTGTCCTTTTCTCGAGACCCGGCCACCGCGACCAACGAGCCTTCAGGAGTATAGCGAATTGCGTTCTCCACCAGGTTGAGAAGCATCTGAACGATCTGATCGCGACTTCCAGGAACCGCCAGGCTGCTCGACTCAAGCTCCGTTGTCACCGTCACTCCCGCTTCCCCGGCGGCCCGTTCGGTGGTTTGCAGCACCTCGTCAACCACTCCCCGCAGGCAAACCTTCTCAAACTGCTGGGTGGTGTCATCACCCTCGATCTGGGCCAGATCCAGAAGCTGGGTAGCCAGGCGCGCCAGGCGGTCGGTTTGAGATACGATCCGGGGCAAGTATCGGTGTTTAAGTTCGGGGTCATCATCCCCGTGCTCGATCAGAGTTTCGGTCATGGAACGGATAGCCGCAAGCGGTGACCGCAGTTCGTGAGACACGTCCGATACGTAGCGGCGTCGCTGGCCTTCGAGCCCGGCCAGGCGCTCGGTCATCTGATTCAAGGTATCGCCCAACTCCTTGATCTCGCTGGGGCCGTACGGCTCGATGCGATGGTCCAGTACCCCCCCGGAGATGATCTGGGCGTCCTTTCTCAGGGACTCCACAGGCCGCGCCAGACTGGTGGCCAGCAACACGATGATGAGAGTCAGCAAAACCACGTAAACTCCGAAACCGAGCCAGAGATTATGACGAATGTTGGTGATCCCGCTCTTGACCTGTCCCAAAGAGTAAGAGACCCGGACCGCCCCCAACACCTCGCCGTCCTCCGACAGGATGGGAACGTTGACGTACATGGTTTCTTCGTAATCCTGGTCCGGGCCCCGCCAGGTGGTGGAGTTTCGAGAGCCCCTCAAGGCTGCCCGCAGTCCGGGAGTAAAGGTATCGTCGATCTCGGTGCCCACCTTCAGGCTGGCAAATCCGATGGTGCCGGCTTGAATGGTGCCGTCGGCGTCGGCCACGATGATCCGAACACCCATGAGCCGATCCCATCTTTCCACTACCGCGGCCAACTCTTCCCGAGGCTCTTCTCCCAACAAGATTGGAACCGAGTCCTCACTGATCACATAGCCCATGGCTTCCAATTCCAAGTCCAACCGGCTGACATAAAAGCCCCAGAGCTGATCATTGAGAAGCCGGGAAAAAACAGCCAGGGGCCCCATGACCGCCAAGAGAGTCACACTCAGGAGTCTAAAACGGATGGATTTCATGAATTGGGGCATGCGGTGGAAAATACTCCTAGTATACTATCCCGCACCTATACTTGAGGGTATAGGTCAATCCAACACTCCCGCGAAGTTCGTCCGTTCACCGGGGCATTTCCTGTAGAAAGATTGAAGATGGCAAAATCAAAAACCAAAGAAAAATCTCCGAGCAACGGTCAGCAGGAGGCGCAACTCGTGTCGACACTGGAGTGGAAAGACGTGCTGGGTGCATTGCGCCGGGCCCTCAAGGGGGATTTCACCACCCGCCTTCCCATGGATCTCACCGGCCTGGAAGGCGAGGTTGCTCTGGCTTTCAACTCCCTGGTGGAGCGAAACGACAAGCTCACGGTCGAACTCAAACGGATCAGTCAAACCGTAGGAGAAGAAGGAAAAATCTCCAAGCGCCTGAGCCTGCCTGGTGCCGAAGGGGATTGGTCGAGGTGCGTGGACTCCGTCAACGATCTGATCACCGACCTGACCTGGCCCACCCAGGAGATCGCCCGGGTGGTGGGAGCAGTGGCCAAAGGAGACCTCACCCAGCGTATCCGCACCGACCAGGAAGGCCGGCCACTGAAGGGCGAGTTCTTGCGAGCCGCCGAGATCGGCAACACCATGGTGGCGCAACTGGATGCCTTCGCCGACGAGGTCACCCGGGTGGCGCGGGAAGTGGGCACCCAGGGTAAGTTGGGGGGCCAGGCTCGGGTCAAAGGCGTGGCCGGGATCTGGAAAGACCTCACCGACAACGTGAACCTTATGGCCGACAACCTCACCAATCAGGTGCGAAACATCGCCGATGTGACCACCGCGGTGGCCAAGGGCGACCTTTCCAAGAAGGTGACGGTGGAGGTTCACGGGGAGATTCTGGAACTCAAGAACACCGTGAACACCATGGTCGATCAGCTCAGTTCGTTTGCCTCCGAGGTGACCCGGGTAGCCAGGGAAGTGGGTACCGAAGGAAAGCTCGGTGGTCAGGCCGGGGTCAAGGGAGCCGCCGGGATCTGGAAAGATCTCACCGACAACGTGAACCTCATGGCCGACAACCTCACCGGCCAGGTGCGCAACATCGCCGAGGTCACCACCGCGGTAGCCAACGGCGATCTCTCCAAGAAGATCACGGTGGAGGTTCAGGGGGAGATCCTGGAACTCAAGAACACCATCAATACCATGGTGGACCAGCTGGGGTCCTTTGCCGACGAGGTCACCCGGGTGGCCCGGGAGGTGGGTACCGAGGGGAAACTGGGGGGGCAGGCTCGAGTGCAAGACGTGGCCGGCGTGTGGAAGGACCTCACCGACAACGTGAACCTGATGGCCGACAACCTGACCACCCAGGTGCGAAACATCGCGGATGTGACCACCGCCGTGGCCAACGGCGACCTTTCCAAGAAGATCACGGTAGAGGTCAAGGGGGAGATTCTGGAACTCAAAAACACCATCAACAAGATGGTGGACCAACTTGGCTTCTTCGCCGACGAGGTCACCCGGGTGGCCCGGGAGGTGGGCACCGAAGGAAAGCTGGGTGGGCAGGCCCAGGTGGAAGACGTGGGCGGGATCTGGAAAGACCTCACCGACAACGTGAACCAGATGGCCAGCAACCTGACCAACCAGGTCCGCAGCATCGCCGAAGTGACGACTTCGGTAGCCAGGGGCGACCTCTCTAAAAAGATCACCGTGGAGGTCCAGGGGGAGATCTTGGAACTCAAGGATACCATCAACACCATGGTGGATCAGCTCAGCTCGTTTGCCGCCGAGGTGACCCGGGTGGCCCGGGAGGTGGGCACCGAAGGCAAGCTGGGCGGACAGGCCCAGGTGCGCGACGTGGCAGGCGTCTGGAAGGACCTCACCGACAACGTGAACCTCATGGCCGACAACCTCACCAATCAGGTGCGAAACATCGCCGAAGTGACCACCGCCGTGGCCAAGGGCGACCTCTCCAAGCAGATCACGGTGGAGGTCCAGGGGGAGATCCTGGAACTCAAAAACACCATCAACACCATGGTGGACCAGCTCAGCTCCTTTGCCGACGAGGTAACTCGGGTGGCACGGGAGGTGGGCACCGAAGGGAAGCTGGGCGGACAAGCCCAGGTGAAGGGCGTGGCCGGTACCTGGAAGGACCTCACCGACAACGTAAACTTCATGGCCGCCAACCTCACCAACCAGGTGCGAAACATCGCGGACGTGACCACCGCCGTGGCCAACGGGGACCTCTCGAGGAAGATCACGGTGGAAGTGCAAGGCGAGATCCTGGAGCTCAAAAACACCATCAATACGATGGTGGACCAGCTGAGTTCGTTCGCCGACGAGGTGACCCGGGTGGCCCGGGAGGTGGGCACCGAAGGGAAGTTGGGCGCCCAGGCCCGGGTGACCGGAGCGGCCGGCATCTGGGAGGACCTCACCGACAACGTGAACCTCATGGCCGACAACCTGACCAACCAGGTACGAAACATCGCCGACGTGACCACCGCCGTGGCCAACGGAGACCTCTCCAAGAAGATCACGGTGGAGGTCCAGGGCGAGATCCTGGAACTCAAGAACACCATCAACACCATGGTGGACCAACTGGGCTCCTTTGCCGACGAGGTGACCCGGGTGGCCCGGGAAGTGGGCGTGGAGGGTAAGCTGGGTGGCCAGGCCCACGTGCGTGGCACGGGCGGGATCTGGAAAGACCTCACCGACAACGTGAACCTGATGGCCAACAATCTGACCAACCAGGTGCGAAACATCGCCGAGGTGACCACCGCGGTAGCCAAGGGCGACCTCTCCCGCAAGGTCGATGTGGACGTGCGAGGCGAGATCCTGGAGTTGAAAAACACCGTGAACACCATGGTGGACCAGCTCAACTCGTTTGCCTCCGAGGTGACCCGGGTGGCCCGGGAGGTGGGCACCGAAGGAGAGCTGGGCGGACAGGCCCACGTGAAAGGGGTGGCCGGGGTTTGGAAAGACCTCACCGACAACGTGAACTTCATGGCCGCCAACCTGACCAGCCAGGTGCGAAACATCGCCGAGGTGACCACCGCCGTGGCCAACGGCAACCTTTCTCGAAAGATCACGGTGGACGTTAAGGGCGAGATGTTGGAGCTCAAGAATACCATCAACACCATGATGGACCAGCTGAACTCGTTTGCCTCCGAGGTCACCCGGGTGGCCCGGGAGGTGGGTACCGAAGGCTCGCTGGGAGGGCAGGCCCAGGTGCTCGGCGTGGCCGGTATCTGGAAAGACCTGACCGACAACGTAAACCAGATGGCCGCCAACCTCACCAGCCAGGTGCGGGGCATCGCCAAGGTCGTGACGGCGGTGGCCAACGGAGACTTGAAGCGAAAACTGACGGTGGAAGCCAAAGGCGAGATCGCCTCCCTGGCCGACACCATCAACAGCATGACCGACACCCTGGCCACCTTCGCCGATCAGGTGACCACGGTAGCCCGGGAGGTGGGCGTAGATGGCCGACTGGGTGGTCAGGCCAGCGTGCCCGGAGCCAGCGGCACCTGGAAAGACCTCACCGAGAACGTCAACCAGTTGGCCGCCAACCTGACCAGCCAGGTCCGAGCCATCGCCGAGGTCGCGACCGCCGTGACCAAGGGCGATCTGACCCGAAATGTGAAGGTGGAGGCCCAGGGCGAGGTGGCGATCCTCAAGGATCACATCAATGAGATGATTCGCAACCTGCGGGAAACCACCCGAACCAACACCGAGCAAGACTGGCTGAAATCCAATCTGGCCAGATTCACCCGCCAGCTCCAGGGCCACAAATCCCTGATGAACGTGTCCCGGATGGTCTTGTCCGAACTGTGCCCTCAAATCAACGCCCATCACGGTGCCTTCTATATTTCAAGCTTCGGTATCGACGGCGGCCTGGAGCAACTCAGCATGGTGGCGAGCTACGCCTACCACGAGCGAAAGCACCTCTCCACCAACTTTGAGCCGGGCCAGGGCCTGGTGGGCCAGTGCGCGCTGGAAGGCAAACGCATTCTCCTCACCAATTGTCCTCCCGACTACATTCAAATTAGCTCCGGACTCGGTGAAGCTCCGCCGCTGAATATCGTGGTCCTACCGGTCATCTTTGAAGGGCAAGTGAGAGCCGTGCTCGAGCTTGCTTCCTTCGAACGTTTCTCCAACATCAGCCTGGCCTTCCTGGATCAGTTGGCCGAAATCATCGGTATTACCATTAATACTCTAGAAGCCATGATGCGGACCGAGGAGCTACTCAAGGAGTCCCAGGCTCTGGCCAAGGAGCTACAGACCCAGCCCCAACTCCGTCTGGCCAATGAGCGCTTGGAGCAGCAAGCCTCAGCGCTCCAGGCGTCGGAAGAACAACTCAAAAAGCAGCAAGAAGAGCTGAGACTCACCAACGAAGAATTGGCTACCAAAGCCCAGCTCTTGAGCCTGCAGAAAGACGAGGTCGAACGGACCAACCGCAAGCTCGAGCACGCCCGCCAAGCACTAGAAGAGAAGGCCGACCAGCTCTCTCTCACCTCCAAGTACAAGTCAGAGTTTCTAGCCAACATGTCCCACGAGTTGCGGACCCCCCTCAACAGCCTCTTGATCCTGGCCAAGCTGCTGGTGGACAACAAGGAGAGAAACCTCAGCGAGCGGCAGCAAGACGCGGCCAAGACGATCCACGGTGCGGGCATGGACCTGCTGAACTTGATCAACGACATTCTTGACCTTTCCAAGATCGAGTCCGGCACCATCCGGGTTGAACCCAACCTGGTGCGCTTTTCCGACCTGGAAGATTACGTGGAGCGAAACTTTCGCCAATTGGCTGAAAGCCGAAGCGTGGACTTTCGGATCGACCGGGAGGAGGAAATGCCGGAAGAGTTCACCACCGACTCCAAGCGGTTACAGCAGATCCTGAAGAACCTCCTCTCCAACGCTTTCAAGTTTACCCTGGAAGGAGAAGTCACTTTGCGGATTTCCTCGGCCCCCGGAGGCTGGAGCGCGGGCCATACAGTGTTGAACGAAGCACCGGTCGTGGTGGGCTTTGAGGTTTCCGATACCGGAGTCGGGATCGCCCCCGACAAGCATGAAGTCATCTTCGAAGCGTTTCAACAGGTCGACGGCACCACTCATCGTCGGTTTGGAGGAACGGGACTGGGCCTCTCCATCAGCCGCGAACTGGCCAATGTGCTGGGTGGAGAGATCACCTTGGAAAGTGAGGAAGGCACCGGAAGCATCTTCACCCTCTTCCTGCCTGCCGACTATCGCGGACCGGCAACCTCCCAGCAGAATCGGGAGACCTCTTTCGAAGCGCGCTCGGCCGAAGCCACCCGAAGCCAGGCAGCGGTTCAGGCCAAACCGCTCTCCGACTCCAGCGAGGCCTTTCAAGCGTTGTCCCCGGTGGCCGACGACCGCGGCAACCTGGAAGCTCACGACAGGCTGGTCCTGATCGTAGAGGACGACGAGAATTTCGCTCGGATTTTGGTGGAGGTGGCCCGAGAGTCTGGTTTCAAGACGCTGGTTGCCAAAATGGTGCAGTCTGCCCTCAAGCTCCTGCAAAGTTACCCTGTACACGCCGTGACCATGGATCTTCACTTGCCGGGAGACAGCGGATGGGCGCTGCTCGATGTCATCAAACGCGACAGCAAGACTCGCCATCTGCCGATCCAGATTGTGTCCGTTGAGGACAACCGCCGCCGGGGATACAGCATGGGAGCTTTCAACTTCCTGCACAAACCTGTGAAGCGCGAGGCCCTGCTCGAGGGATTTTGCAAACTCAAAGACTTCGTGGAGTCACCGGAGCGAAAAGTTCTGGTCATCGAAGACGATGAGAATGAGCGCCAATCGTTGGTCCAATTGATCACCGGAGATTCCGATATCGAGGTTGAAGCGATAGCCGTGGGCACTGCCGAAGAGGGCCTGGAAAGGTTGAAGAGCGGCGATGGATTCCGCTGCGTCGTTCTGGACCTCCGGTTACCCGGAATGAGCGGCCTGGAGTTTATGAGAGTAGCCCACGAAGAGTTCAAAGACCGAACGCCCATCATCGTCTTCACGGGAGCCGATCTCAGTCCGGAAGAACTGGCTGAACTCAGGAGATTGAGTGCCGACATCGTCCTGAAGGGGGTTGACTCTCCCGAGCAACTCCTGGACTCTACCTCGCTCTATCTCCACCGCTCTAAATTTTCCGAGGACGAAGCGGAGCTTCTCCAGATCGCCCAGCGAAACGACCCTGAACTGGTCGGACTGAAAGTGCTGGTGGTGGACGACGACGAACGCAACCGATTAGCCCTGCGGAGTGTTCTGGAAGACCACGGACTCCTCATCGAGGAGGCGGACAACGGCAAGAACGCTCTTAAAGTCTTGAATAACGGAGGTAGTTACGACTTCATTCTCATGGACATCATGATGCCCGAGATGGACGGCTACGCGACCACCAGGGCGATCCGACGGCTGCCCCGGTTCAAGGACGTACCCATCGTGGCGGTCACCGCGAGAGCCATGCCCGGCTATCGAGAGAAGTGCATCGAGGCGGGGGCTGACGATTACTTATCCAAACCGGTCGATGCCGAGCAGCTACTGGCTCTCTTGCGCACCCTGGCCTTCCGGAGGAATCAGGGCGCGTAAGATCCCTTTTCGAAAATTTGAGGCCCCCAGGAGGAAGACCCGGTCAAGACAAATCTACCGGGATGTTTAAATTAGAGTC
The DNA here is from genome assembly GCA_041676625.1 of Vulcanimicrobiota bacterium. Taxonomy (GTDB): domain Bacteria; phylum Vulcanimicrobiota; class Xenobia; order Xenobiales; family JADMJV01; genus JAEXNA01. The sequence goes on along the minus strand of JBAYRN010000095.1, from coordinate 2,937 downwards.
CAGCGCTCCCTACGCCCGCAACGCCTCCACGATAGACCAGGACCTGGTGGATTGGGGCGATCAGCCCGGCTGCCGCCGGGGCACCTCCAAGAGCCGGGGTCGGGTCTTGCACAAGGACCCCGAAGTGCCGGTGGAGATGGGTTTGTGGCGCTGCACTCCCGGTGAATGGCCGCTTGAGATTCCCCACGACGAGTTGTGCCACTTCACGGCCGGGCGGGCGATCTACACCAGCGATCAGGGCGAAAGCATCGAGGTCGGCCCGGATACGGTGGTTCATTTCAAAGCCGGCTGGAAAGGTGAGGCGGTGGTCTCGGAAACCATTTACGTCGCCTACATGCTGTGTCCCGGTGGGCCGGACGCTACCACCCCGGTTCTACGTGATAGTCGTACCGCCCCGGCCCGGGCCGAATGGGGTGAGATCCCCACCATGCTGGAGGGCTCTTCCCACACCCGGGGCATCCTCCTGACTCGCCAGCCCGACGGGCGGGCCGAGAGCGGCATCTGGATCTGCACTCCCGGGCGCTGGCAATGCCACGTCACCAGTGATGAATACTGCCACTTCCTCAGTGGTCACTGCACCTATGAGCACGAATCCGGCGAGATCATCGAGATCGAACCCGATACGCTCTCGTTCTTTCCCCAGGGATGGAAAGGAGTCTGTACGGTTCATGAAGAGATCCGAAAAATCTACATGATTCGTTAACTTCTCAGGCTGAGACGTGTCAAAAGGGTAACACTGGTGTAACATCGGTGGGATAAAGTAAGAACAATGGCTTTCGGTAACTTACTCAACCTGGGGCAACTCCCACCGAATTCCGGCTATCCGGGCAACTTCACTCCGCCTCCAATGACCTTTGGACCGCCTCCTGGTAGTTTTTCCCCTCCTCCCGGAATTTTCACAGCCCCACCTGGTGGCCTCCCCGGTGGTGGAATGTCCGGGCTCATCCAGCAGGCCCAGCAACAAAGTTCCTTAGCCCTCTCCGAGCAGGCCCGGCAGCATCTCAATCCTAGCTTCGATGAGACCCGGGCGGCCCTGAACAACGCCATAGAAAACCCCGTCCTTCGAACCGACATTCAGCTCAATCCTCGGCACGAAGTAGCGGTGTTGGACACTTTTATGGGGGGCACTCCGGAGCGACCAGCCCACGGCTTCGCGGTAGCCGACGTGCTCCGGCAAACCGGTGGACTGGACTACGACCAGATGGCCTTTATCTCCGATGGAGATCCCAACTTCCACGCGCCCTCGCCGGCCCGTCTCTTGACCGCACCGGGTGACGCCACCCCGGATCAGCGTCTCGATTCCTACATCGAAACCTTGATCACCGCCGGCATGTCCCAAACCAACAGCGCTCTAGAGGCGATCGCAGACCAACCCAACGCACCCAATCTTCGAGGCGTCAACTACTCCACCTCGGGCACCGACCTCAATGGATTTATGGCACTCAATGGTCTCGCCTTCGAGCGGGACCCCGCCGGAAACCGGCAACTCACCCCGGAAGGCCGGGTGATCTTCGATGCACTGGGTATCGAGCATACCGTAGAACCACAAACTTTGATCCAGTTCGCCGAACGAGGCATCAATCGATTCGGCCAGGTCGCGGAAAACAGCCCGCTGGTGCAAGGCCAACTGAGCAGACACGAGGACGTCTCCAGAAAGCTTCAAGAGCAAGGTATTCATTACACCGTAGCAGCGGGCAACGACGGTGGGGTCATCGAGGAGTATCGAGCCCACGGGATCGACTTGAGCCCCACCGCTGACGACAACATCTACGCCAATCCGTACAACGTAACGGTGGGCTCTCTGGACACCATGGGCACCGCCGATCCCAGTGACGATCGGGTCGCCTCCCACAGCGTGCAGGATCCGGAAGTCGATTTCCTGGCCAACGGCGTGGACCGGCAGGTGTCCGTCTTCGGGCTAGACCATTCCGTTACCGGCACCTCTTTTGCCGCACCGGATATCAACGGGCGGTTGGTCAGACTCTCCCGGGAAAACCCGGGTCTCTCGGCCGGGGCCGTTCAAAACCTGCTCCGCAATTCAGCCGGTCCACCCATCCCGGGTAGCAATATCGCGGCCATTCGCTAGGAGCCCTATTTGCCAAGAGCCAAAAACCACTTACGGTTTTCGTCGGCTTCTTCGCCTTCTTCTAGCTTCTGCTCGGAATTGAAAGTCGCGACCTTTCCGTCAGCAGAAAACGTTATCGACTCCTGGTAGTCACCGCTAGCACTTCCAGTCTTAACCTCTTTGAGTCGCCCGTCCGCATAGGTCACATCAAAGCAGAGCCCCTGGTTTTCACCGGAGTAACTCAATGCGTGTCCAGTCGCGGGATCAAACTCAAAGGCGCATTTTAGCTCGTTCGGAGTGAAGTAAGAGCGTACCAAACCACCCTCTTGGGCGGCGGTGAAACTTCCTTGTGAAAAGTCGGAATAGTCGGCTAGAACCCGTCCTGGTCGGGGGTCTAAGTCGCGCCCCACCCAAACGCAGTCGGTCCGGTTTGGTAGAGGAGTTCGGTATTCACCATTGTCCCCGGCCTTAAACATATCGGCCGTCTCTGAGAGGCCCTTTTTGAGCTTGGAGACATCTAACTCTCGTCCGATGTCTTTTCCGGGGTTTGGCCCCCCGAGGTTGATGGTCCAGCTTCTTCTATGGACTTGCATATTTGGCGTTCTCCGTTTTCAATGAATCTTCGGGGTGATTATCACTACCTTAAATGGAACAGAAAAAGACCAGTTCGCCGGTAGAGTCGTGTTTTATGAACACGGATTGAACATCTGGTTCGAAGCGAAGTCTATGATTTCTCAAAATATCTATACTAAGGCCTGTTGACATTCAGCGTTCCGAGACAAACGCAGTACATTTTTCTCCTCCTGGAGTGGAATTTTCTGTGGAATAGTGGATCTATTTGAGGAAAATTTCGCTTCAGGAGGTGGGAAATG